>DEPD01000082.1:0-25320 GCA_002358575.1 Lachnospiraceae bacterium UBA3401
GGAAAATAAGTGATGCAGATTGCGTAGGATATTTCTTCGAGGGGTATGTCAAAAAACGTAGGCGTAGCGGGCTACAGCGAGGCTTTTTGGCATGCATAATCGGAGAAATAGCCAAGCCAAGATGCGTCAGTTATTTTTCTGCAGTTCCTAACGGATTACAGGCGCCATCAGGTTGTGCAATCGGAGAAAGGAAGGGAAAAATGGATACTGTAGAATTGACAAAAAGACCAATATATATCGTCGGCCATAAGAATCCAGACACAGATTCAATTTGTTCAGCGATTGCATATGCATATTTAAAAAATCAGTGCAATAGCAATTGCGAGTATGAATATGTTGCGGCGAGGGCAGGGCAAATTAATCAGGAAACCCAATATGTGTTGAATGCTTTTCATGCGGACCCGCCAGTGTATCTTCATGATGTTATGACCGATGCGAGAGATATCGATATGAATGATGTGGAAGGTGTGACAGAAGATGTTTCGCTGAAAAAAGCATGGCATTTGATGCGGGACAGAGGAGATGTGACGGTTCCTGTGATAGCTGCGGATAAGCTTGTCGGTATTATCACACTGGGCGATATTGCGAATGCCTATATGGACGTGTATGATAATTGTATATTATCGCGTGCTAGGACTTCTTATCGAAATATTTTGGAGACAATTGATGCTGAGGTGGTTGTGGGAGATGCCAGCGGATATTTTGAGAGCGGAGAGGTAGTTATTGCAACTGCCAACCCAGATGTACTAGAAGATTACATACACGCTGGTGATATGGTTTTGCTTGGAAATCGTTATGAGACGCAGCTTTGTGCGATTGAGATGGGAGCTTCCTGTGTTATTGTGACAATGGGGGCAAAAATTTCAAAGACGATTCAGATATTTGCCAGAGAACATAACTGTATCCTTATCAGTACTCCTTATGACACAGCCACGGTTGCAAGACTGATTAATCAGAGTATGCCAATAGGATATTTTATGAAGCGGGATAAACTTACCACGTTTAAGATTACGGACAAGACAGAAGGTATTCGGGCGATAATGAAGAAAAAAAGATACCATGATTTTCCAGTGCTTGATGAGGAGGACCGATATGTTGGTATGATTTCCCGTCGAACTTTGCTGAATTTGCGCAAAAAGCAGTTGATTTTGGTGGACCACAATGAGTTCTCTCAGACAGTTGATGGGATAGATTCCGCGGAGATTTTGGAGATAATCGATCACCATAGGATTGGAACACTTGAGACCGTTTCACCGGTGTATTTTAGAAATCAACCTTTGGGGTGTACCGCGACAATTATTTATCAGATGTATTTGGAAAAAGGAATTGAAATACCTAAAAATATCGCAGGGCTGATGATGTCTGCAATTATTTCTGACACATTGATGTTTCACTCTCCAACTGTGACGGAGGTGGATAAAGCCGCTGCTGCTAAACTCTCAGAAATTTGTGAGGTAGAGATTGAGGGATTTGCAGTTGATATGTTTGGTGCTGGCAGCAGTTTGAGCGACAAGAGCGCAGAGGAGATTTTTGGACAGGACTATAAAAACTTTTCTGTGAATGGATTTGAGTTTAGTGTAGGTCAAATTAATTCTATGAACAGCATTGAGCTTGAAGAAATCCGAGAGAAGATTGAACCTTACATTAAGGAGAGAATGCCAGAGCTTCCTGTTGAGATGTGCTTTTTTATGCTTACCAATATTGTGTATGAGAAGACAGAACTTTTATGTTTTGGTGAGAAGGCGCGGCAACTGGTTCGTGAGGCGTTCCGCCTTCCAAAGACACAGAAAATATTTGAGCTAAAAAATCTTGTATCGCGGAAAAAACAGTTAATTCCTGCATTTGTATCTGTGTTGCAGCAATGGGAAAAATAGAGTATTACATATAGTTATGTCTACGCTTTTTTGTAATATTTGTTGACCATTTACAATTCTTAAAGTATAATTGTAGTATATATTTGTTAAGAATATCATAAAAAAGGGTTCCTGATTTTAATATTTTGTAGTATTTGTTACAAATGAATTGAAAGATGCGATAGAATGATTATGATATTTTTTAAATGGAATCGTAATATTTAGTTGAAAGGAAATGGTTACGGGCATGGATAAAACAAAGGAAGTATTTGGAAAAAACAGTCAGGTGGCACGCTTGAGGAGAATTGTGAAGCAGACGAAAGGGTCTCTAGTGGCGGGTGTTGTCTTGCTGGTGCTTCTATTTTTTGCCAGTGTAGGCTATGCAATAGTAGCCCAGGATCAGCTTGAGAGTACGATGTATCTAAATCAGTATCGCATAGGTTCCAAGTCATTGACAACTGCGGTACAGTCCTATGCAGTTTCAGCAGATAAAATATATTATGACGCTTATATGAAGGAGCTGAATACGGACAAGAACAGAGATATCGCATGGGCTGGCTTAGAAGCGAATGACATCAAGGATTATGAGTGGGATGAGCTTAAGGAGATCGCAGCGCTCTCTAATAATCTAGTTCCGCTTGAGGAGGAAGCGATGCAGGCAGTCGCAGCAGGAGATGTTGCGGCTGCTACGGGGTTTGTGTTTGGCGAGGAGTACAGTGAGACGATTCAAAAGATTAACTCCATGACCGATGATGTGATTAATAAGATACAGGAGCGTCAGAGTCTCACAAAGAAGATGTTGTTGGCGATTCAGATTATGTGTGCGGTTGCGTTTCTTGTAGGATTTATCAGGCTCGCACAACAGTGTCTGCGGACAATTAAATTTTCAGAGCAAGAACTTTTAACGCCAATTATCAAAGTGGCAGATCAAATGGTGCTTCTTGCAGAGGGCAATCTCCATACACAACTGGATTTGAAAGAGGACGACAGTGAAGTGGGGAACATGGTTGTCGCAATACGCACTATGAAAGATAATATGACTGCAATTATTGACGAGATTTCCTATATTCTAGAGCAGATGGGACAGGGAAATTACATAGTGAAAGTTGAGCAGAATTATGTCGGGGAGTATGTGCGAATTAAGGATTCCTTGAATCAGATTGTCGAAGATATGCGCAAGACAGTGAGTACGATACAAGAAGTTGCGCGTGAGATTGACAGCGGTTCTGCACAACTTGCCTATGCTGCAGATGACTTGGCGACGGCTTGTACAGGGCAGGCGACAGAGGTTTCTGATTTGATGAATTTGCTCACAGCGCTCAGTGACAGTATTGAATACAATGAGAAGGAGGCTGAGGAGGCTGTTAAAATTTCTAATCTGGCAAGTTCTACATTGATTGTAGGTTCGCAGAAGATGAAGGAACTTAGAGATGCCATGAAGGATATCAACCAGTGCTCGGAACAGATTATTGCTGTCATTTCGGCGATTTCCGATATAGGAGAGGAGATTGATTTGCTTTCTCTAAATGCTTCTATTGAATCTGCAAGGGCTGGCGAAGCAGGAAAAGGATTTGCAGTGGTGGCAGAACAAGTGAAAAAGCTTGCTGAGGCGTCTCAAAATGCAGTGGGTCAGACATCGGAGCTTATTAAGCGAACCGTTGAATCTGTGGAAGTTGGAACTCGTATTTCGCGCGAGGCTGCCGCAAATATGGAAGAGGTACAGATGGGAGCTGAGGAGACAACAGGCCGGATTAATGGTATTGTTGATAAACTAAAGCTTGAAGTTGAGAGCATTGCGCATATTAATGATAGTATTGGTGTTGTGGCAGGGATTGTGGATAATAACTCTGCTACATCGGAGGAAACAGCGGCTGTCAGTGAACAGCAGAAAGCGCAAGTGGAGTCCATGGTAGATATAATTAGTAAATTCAAAGTATAAACAGAACGAAATCTATCATTGCAGCATATGATGATAGAAAAGATGTGGATGTTTTTATGAATGATATAGAAAAGACACAATCCTGCATTACACAAGTCACACAGCAGGAACCATATCTTACAGGGGAACATGTAATCATTGCTGTGCTGGACAGTGGAATTGATTATTTTTTGCCAGAATTTCGCGATGCATCTGGGCAGACGCGGATTTTGGCAATCTGGGATCAGACACAGCAGCCTGATGCGCAGCAGGGAAAAATGCCGCCATCAGGGTATCAGGAGGGCGTATTATATACAAGAGAAATGATTAATGAGGCACTTGCTTTGGGGCGTGAAAACGGTCAAAAGCAAGTGCCTGTTTTTGACTTGTCTGGCCACGGAACGGCTGTGGCAGGGGTAGCAGCCGGTTCCAGTATGGGAGTTGCACCGAAAGCTGATTTGTTGGTGATACGACTGGGAAATCCGCAGACAAATTCTTTTCCAAGAACGACACAATTGATGCGAGGAGTAAATTATGCAGTGAATCTTGGCGTTACATTAAACCGACCTGTAGCAGTCAATATTAGTTTCGGCAATACTTATGGCGATCATCAGGGAAACTCTCTATTGGAACGTTTTATTGACAATGCATCTGAAGTTGGGAGAAGCGTGATTGTTGTAGGAAGTGGAAATGAGGGGGTGTCAGGAGGACATACGGCTGGAATTATACAAAAGGAAAGTCGTATAGTAGAACTTGCGGTAGGGAATTATGAGACAGGGCTAAGCATTCAATTGTGGAAATTTTATCAGGATGTGTTTAATCTGGTCATCACATCACCCGGAGGAGAAAAGACGACATTGGAATTGTCTGCGCTTAGGGAGGCACAAACGGAACGGCGGACATTGGAGCAAACGCAACTTCTTTGTTATCTTGGAACACCACTTCCCTACAATGTTCAACAAGAAATTTTTATTGATATAATACCGATTAATAGTTATATCAACAGTGGTGTGTGGCGTATGGAATTGGTTCCAGTATTGCTTGTGACAGGAGAATATCGATTTTATCTTCCAGGGTATGCGGTTAGAAATGCGGCAACCAGTTTTTTCCTGCCGACACCGGAAATGACAATTACAATCCCTTCAACAGCGAGAAGGGCAGTGACAGTCGGCGCTTATGATGTGGCGCGTAGAAGTTACGCGGATTTCTCTGGAAGGGGATATGTGTATCGCTATAATGACGGCAGGATAGACACGGCTGGAGGACAGCAGATTATTGCAGATGTAAAACCGGATATGATAGCACCTGGAGTAAATATCACTGTGCCTATGCCTGATGGAGGATATGAGCAGGTTTCGGGTACTTCCTTTGCGACACCATTTGTAACAGGGGCAGCGGCATTGCTGATGGAGTGGGGAATTGTTCGCGGGAATGACCGTTTTCTCTATGGAGAGCGCCTAAAAGCAAGCATGATACGGGGAACACAGTCAATCGCTGGAATTTTAGAACGACCAGACAGCAAAATTGGATGGGGAAGATTGTGTGTGGAAGGCGCACTGGCAAACATGCAATAAAAAAGAAGGGAATAGATAGGAAAGGAAAGAATAGGTATGCAGATTTATGTAGTCAAAGAGGGCGACACAATTGATCGCATTGCGACAGCATTTACAACAGATGTGGAAGAAATTGCATATGATAATCAAATAACAGAACCCTATCGTTTGGCAGTGGGGCAGGCATTGCTGATACCAGTGGAAGAGGAGGTACGCGAAAAAAGGAGTGTGTATGTGAATGGCTATGCATATCCGTATATACGCGACGAGGTGCTTTTGGAAACATTACCATATTTGACAAACCTTTCCGTATTTTCTTATGGTTTTACCATTGAGGGTGATTTGATTCCGCCGCAGGTGGATGACAGCCGTATGATTCGAGAAGCGCTAATACAAGGAACCGCACCAATTTTGGTTTTGACACCATTTGATCAGACAGGTATGTTTAATAATTATCTGATTAGTGAGATCACACAGAATATGACAGCGCAGCAGAATTTGATTGATCAGATGTTATCGGTGATGGAGGAAAAAGGGTTTGTGGGAATTGACCTTGATTTTGAGTATATTTTGCCACAGGACAGGGTTGCATATGCGGATTTTGTTGCAAATGTTAGAGCACAAGCAGCACCAAGAGGATACACTGTCTCTGTGGCACTTGCACCGAAAACGTCAGCGAATCAGAAGGGACTTTTGTATGAAGGAAAAGATTATAAGCTGCTTGGTGCCGCTGCGGATAGTGTGCTTTTGATGACTTATGAATGGGGATATACATATGGTCCACCTATGGCAGTGGCACCTATCAATAAGGTACGCGAGGTAGTGGAATATGCAATTACAGAGATTCCAACGGAAAAGATAGATTTGGGGATTCCAAATTATGGTTATGATTGGACGCTGCCTTTTGTGCAGGGAAACTCTAGGGCGCGAACTATTGGAAATGTGGAAGCAGTGAAGATTGCAATTGAAAATGATGCTGTGATACAGTTCGATGAAACGGCAATGTCCCCGTTTTTCCGCTATGAAAAAGATGGGGTACAGCATGAAGTATGGTTTGAGGACGTGAGGAGTATGCGAGAGAAATTTCATTTGATTGCAGAATATGGACTGCGAGGAATGGGATACTGGCAGATTATGAAGCTGTTTCGCGCAAATTGGTTATTACTTACAGACACTTTTAACATTATATAAGCAGAAGCTTAATTTTTGCATCTAAGAATTTCTTAATTAATAGAATGGTTTTTCGGAATCTCTTTTGAATCTGCCTTTCAGCAAATTTTCCTCCAGATGTACAAAGAGATTCCGAGAGTTTGGAACGGTTAAGTGTTTCGATATTTATCTACAATCGCTTGCATTTTGTCCCATTTTGCTTCCATATCTGCAACCAGCTTAAACTGGGTTCTTGCACGGTCTAAATTGTGATGCTCACGGTGAACTTTAAAGTAGTGATCTCCTGTCAGAAAATCAGCTAAAAATCGAATACCACACTCATAAGTCATCAGTTTGGCTCCCATTGGAAGTAATTCAATTTCTTTTTGTGTAAGGCTTCCAGCGCAGCCTTCTAAATATCCTCTTGTGAAAGCTTCAAACAAAGATAAATCAAGTTCTATTTTGCTTAAATCTGGCTCATCTTCTGCGCCTGTACTTGCGCCGAAACGAATGGAATCGCCAAAGTCATACAGAGAGAGTCCTGGCATAACCGTATCGAGATCGATAATACACAGTGCTTTGTGTGTCTCTGAATCAAATAAGATATTGTTTAATTTAGTGTCATTGTGTGTCACGCGCAAAGGTAATTTTCCCGCAGCTAAGAGATGAGTTAGAACTGATGTTTCATCTTCTCTGTCGAGTGCGAAAGAAATTTCTTTTTGTGCAAGAGCTGCACGTGCGCTGTCCGCCTTTTGCACTGCTTTCTGGAAGTCTTGAAATCGGGAGGCAGTGTTGTGAAAGTTAGGAATGGTTTCGTGAAGCATATGGACTGGAAAATCTGTCAGAAGTTTTTGAAACTTTCCAAAAGCGACAGCACTGTCATAAAAATCTTTTTCACTTTCTACTTTTTCCAGACACACAGAACGCTCAATATAGAGAAAAACTCTCCAATAATTTTGTGCGCGATCACAAAACCAATCTGCGCCATCTAATGTTTTGCATACACTTAAGGTTTCTCTCTCAGGGTCGCCGCCTTGAGAGAGAATCATTTTGCGCAGATAGGCGGTCACATGAACCACATTTTCCATAAGCTGTGGTGGATTTCTAAAGATATCATGGTTCATGCGCTGTAAAATATATTTTTTTTCACCGTTCTCGGGCGTCTCACAGCGCAGCAGGAATGTATCATTAATATGTCCATTTCCATAAAGACGCTTTTCTATCAGACGATTGTTTTCAGCGATAAATGCAGCAATTGCTTCCTCTATTTTAGCACAATCCGGATTTTTTGTATACATAGATTCTCCTTTAACTTAATGAATATCAATCCAACGCATTTCCATTGGTGTCAAATCGAGATGAGCAAAAAGTGTACCCTGTACATACAGATCTGTCTCCCGTGGTTCTTTAGAATTATTAATGACAACTATTTTGCCGGTTTGTTCAAAAACGGCAAGTTCTGTATCTACATTGCTCACATAAAACTTCTTTAGTTCGTCCTCTCTGTGTGCAGCGAAATAAATAGCACGCAGCAGGAGACGGCAATTCTGAGGAGAATAGGGCAATCCTGTGAAATAGACACTTCTACCTTTGCCATATTCGTTGACTACCAAGCGGCTGTACTTCCCATCCATATTGAGTATTTGATAATGTTCGCCCTGTGCGTAGATGCGGCTTTTTCCTTCGCCAAAATCAATTTCATCAGGAATATCTTGCAAGATAAAGTGATTGTGGTCAAGTTCATTATATTTGTCAGTGCTCATTGAGAAGCCAAGCTCTCTGTCAACACCCAACACATCACTGAGCTGGAAATAACGTCCTTGATACTGGCAGGCACTTGGTTCACCGATGCCGATAAATCCGCCGCCCTCATCAACAAATTTACGGATCGCACAGACGATTGCCTCATCCTTCCAATTCTCTGCGCCACTCCAAGAAGTATAAGCGTCTCCGGCATTGATAATTACTTTTATTGAAGGGTCAATGCCAGTTTTTACCTGTTCAAAATCAATAAATTCCACATCGATAGGCATTCCACTTAAACATTCAATTACGCCTACATATGAGTAGATTTCCCTGTACCACAGTGCATGATGCACTTGGTTGGACATCCAGCGCCGAATATTGCCCCAACAGTTTAGAATTGCAACTTTAAAAGGTGCTGTGTATGCTTTTGTTCCCTGCATATTTTGGTGTATCTGTCGAAATTCGTTTACAACTTTTTGGATTTGATCGATAAAGCCCGGCCATTCCGCGGCAAGTTTGAGATAACCGCCGTATCCAATGCGGTCAAGTGGGGAGCGCAAAACCGCTCTTCGCGCTTTGAGCCAGTTGTCTTGCGCTTCACCAATTGGATCGCCGCCTTCAGTAAACACGTCGGGAAAAAAGTAGGGCAGTAGGCGTCCTTCTGTATATTTCACCCCTTGAATATCTGAGATCATGCGCAGTGTAACACCGTCTCCCACAGAGCCAACAACGGCGTCAAGTCCAATATTTTGGAAGTATTTGCCAAAAGGTTCAGTTCCAATCCAATGATCGCCTAAAAACATCATTGCTTCCTTGCCATAGCTGTGCACAATGTCCACCAGTTCTTTTGCAAGTTTGGATACTTCGATTTGCTGAAATTCTATAAAGTCGCGGAACTCTTTAGAGGGCACCCGAAAAGTCGAGTTGTGATAGCCCTGGTCCACTATGTATTCTGGGCGGAATGGATAGCCAGCCCATTTTTCAAATTGTTCTAAAATATAAGGGCTGACGCTTGCACTATAACCAAACCATTCTACAAATTTTTCGCGCTTTTGATCATCAAAGGTTAGGGTAAATTGATGAAAAAAAGTAGTAAAACGCACAACATTTACATGTGGGTTATCTTCACACCATTTTTTTAGCTTCTGCTTAACGTAAGCTTGAGTTTTAGGCTGACGCACATCGTAGGTTAATTGGTGTGGCGCATCTTTCCAGTCATTTGTAATAAAGTTGTACATATGTACAGGGTCCCAAATCAGGAATGCAAGGAAGCTGACAGTATATTGATGATAAGGTATCGTCTCAATGACAACTTCGCCAGTTGCCTTGTCATAATTCCACTTTTCTGTTGGGACAACTTCCCCAGTGGTTCTGTCAATCACTTCCCACCAGCGCTTCGGGGAATCAATTGTATTGACTTTAAGCTGTTCTGTGTGAAATCCTTTCATAAGTGTGATGCGCAGGCATTCGCCTTTCGCAGTAACACGGTCGCTTATCAGATATTCCTGTTGAATTTCTTCTGGATTTTGCATAGCCCAGTGATTGTCTTTGCGGGTGGTATAGTATGTTGCATAAATCTTGGCGTCCTGGCTCAATAGTTCTTCAGGCATAGTTGTTCCGTCGCAGTCCCGCAGTGCGTCTGCGCCAAGCATATTTTTTAGCTTAATGGTTGTTTCAACCATGTCCACGTCTGTAGGCAGCGTCAGTCTGCCAATGTTTTCTATATTCATAATAGGGATCTCCTTTTAGGCATTCTCTTGAATTGCCGCTGTCAAGCAGCAAGTTTTACTGGTATTTTCTATTGTATAGGTAGAGGAGAACTAATATTCCAGCAAGACCGACAAGCATTGTCAGTAACCCCGCGGGTCCGATATTGCGCTGTCCTGTGACAATTAATACTATGCTGACAATGAATATCAACAAATATAATAGCCTGATGACATATTTCATATAAATTCCTCCTTAAAATTATCCTTTTAATCCGCCTAGACTCATGCCTTGTGTCAGTTTTTTCTGTACTAAAATATACAGGATTAATGTTGGCAGCATGACAATCACAAGTCCTGCATAGAGCTGTCCGTAATTTGCCGCTGCTTTTTGCGCCTGCATTAATTGCATCAAACCAACAGGAAGTGTTTTGGAGTTCTTGGTGAGCAGTGTCATGGAAATAATGTATTCATTCCAAAACGACAGGAAATTAAATAGGATGACAGTGATAATACTTGGCAGCGCCATTGGCATCATAATCTGAACCATTGTCCGAAAGTACCCACTGCCGTCCATGTAAGCCGCCTCCTCATAATCGCGCGGTATCGTGACAAAGAAGCCAGAGAGTAGATAGATTGTGAATGGCAGAGCAGTGGACGCGTATACAAGCGCCACAACAAAAAGATTGTTTAAAAAGAAACCGCTGCCGCCTAAACTTTTTAGAAATTTATCTGCGTCCACAAACATTAGGAAAATTGGTACAACAATGTAATTGACATTGATGAACAGACCACCCATAAACATTATGTTGATTAGTTTACTGCCAAAAAAGCGATAGCGCGCAAGTACATAGGCCGCTGGCAAGGCAACCACTAGCAGAATGGCAAGTGACAGCATTGTCACTAGGATAGAGTTGAAAAAGTACTCACCCATATTTGCCTTCTCAAAAGCATCAATAAAGTTCTGGAAATAGAAGCCTTTTGGCATTGTCCAAGGATTACCATAAAATTCAGAGTTTTCTTTGATGGAAGCCAGAAAGACCCATGCAACTGGTATTACAATGCTGATGGCAAGCGTCAGCAGGGCAACATAGATAAAAATCTTGTACAGAGTATTGAAACTTATTTCTTTTTTATTTTTTTGCATCTGTGTCTCCCTTCTTTAAAATTCCAAGGGTTCTCTCTTGGTGACAAAGTTGATAAGCGCTGATAGTCCAAAGGAGAACAAGAATACGACAACGCCAATTGCCATACCATAACCGTAAGAAGAATTGGTGTAAGCCTGTTTGTACATGTAACTCAAAAATACTTCTGTTGCACCGTCAGGACCACCGTTTGTGAGTGCTTTTACAATCAGAAAACTAATATTAATAGAACTGATTACGAAGAAAGTTAATGTCGTTCTAATATTTGTCCAGATAAGCGGCAGAGTGATGGAGAAAAACTGACGGATTCTGCCAGCGCCTTCAAGGTTGGCAGACTCATAGAGACTTTCTGGAACACTTGCCATACTTGCCATGTACATAACCATATAGTATCCGATTGCCTGCCAAATCATAGCGATAACAAGACTGTAGATAACTAGTTTCTGATCACCCAGCCAAAGGATTGGTGTTTTCTCGCTTCCGCGGAAAATGCCAATAATACTGTTTAGGAGACCATTATTTGGATCGTAAATTGCAGAGAAGATTGCAGAAATTACAACCACGGATAAAATATTGGGTATGTAAAATATTATACGAAAGAAATTTTGTCCTTTAATCTTTTCTCGGGAAAGAATCGCCGCAAAAATAAGGGACAGCGCCATTGTAACAATTGTGACAATCGCAATTAAAAGGACTGTATTTTGGAAAGAACGGAAAAAGTTGGTATCTTCCATCAAGATTTTAAAATTATTTAGACCGACAAACTGTTTGGTGTTGGAGTAGCCACCCCATTTGTACAGAGACATCTTAAATACATTAAAAGTTGGGATTAGCATAAAGATAACAAACAATATAACTGCCGGCGCTACGCATATAGTAATAAAAATCGATTTTCCTTTGACTTTTTTCATGCGCATACCTCCAATGCTCACTGTGCAAAAAAACGCTCCAAAGGCAGAAACCTTCGGAGCGCTCCTAAAACCTTATTCCATTGCAGCTCTTAATTTATCGCTTGCATCTTCTACAGCAGCCTGCCAGTCTGCAACAGTCTTATCACCACTTACAATACTGTTGACTGTTCCGCATAAAGTATCGAGCATGTTTACGCCTTCAACTGGTGCAGTGGAAGCAAATCCGCCCATAACTGCAGTTGCGCCATTGTCGTAGATGCTATAGAACAACTTATTGTCGCCTTCCAGAGAGTCACTGACACCAGTGATTGGCTGGATTGCTGTGGATTTTGCAAAGATCTTTGCAGCTTCGTCAGAGTACATATAAGCCACAAATTCTTTTGCCATATCCTGATTTTCTGCCGCAGCAGGAATCCACATCTGCTCAAACCAACAGAAGGAGCAGCCTGCACCACCTTCATTTACTGCTGGGATTGCCATAAATCCCCACTCGAAACCATCTGCTCTCGGCGCATCAGCCATCTCGCCTGGAAGCCATGTGCCGTTCGGACAGAAGATTGCTTTGTTGTCAAGAATTAGCTGCTGGTTTTTTGTAAAGTTGTCATTGTTGGCGTTGGCAACAGTAGTGCCTTCCGTATATTCTCCAAGTTTTGCAATCAACTCAAACACTTTGGTCGCATTTTCACTCTCCCAGATTCCATCTTCATAAGTCATACAACTATTGAAGAAGTCGGAACCACCTGCTGATGACAAGGTTGCGTATGTGAACGCGTCAAAGTAACCAGTTGTAGGATATGTAAAGAGTGCGATTCCGTCTGCTTTTGCTGTTTCGCCAAGTGCCCACATTTCTTCCCATGTTGTGGGTACATCCCATCCTTTTTCTTTGAAAAGTCCTGCGTTGTAGAAGAGTCCGCAAGGGCTGTAGAACATCGGTGCATAGTAGGTCACGCCATCGCCGTAAGGGTTGGTTGCCAGCGTATCGAGAAATCCGGGAATAATTTTGTCTTTTACCGTTACATTTTCGCCGGGAACCGTCATGTCAAGGACATCTGTCAGCGGAAGAAGTGCTTTTTCTTTTGTTAAGGTCTCTGTCAAAGCAGCTTCACGACCTGTAGCCAAATGTACTACATCTGGATAATCTCCAGCTTTCATTGCAGGGCTGATAACATCTTCCAATTTCTTGTCAATAGTGAGTTCTACAGTCACACCCGGGTGAGAGGCCTCAAAAGCGGCCACGACTTCTGACCACATATCTGCGCCATATCCGCCTTCAAAAGCAGCTACTTTAAGGGTCTGTTCCTCAACTGGAGTCGCCTCATCTGCTGGGGTTTTTTCTGTTGTATCTGCCGGAGTACTTTCAGCAGGTTTTGATTCAGCGGTATTGTTGGACGTAGTATTGTCTGCTGGTTTGCTGTCCGCCGCTTTATCGCCAGATCCGCCGCATCCTGCAAGCAATGATGCTGACAGGGCTGTTATCAGTAACAATGAAATAACTTTTTTTGATTTCATAGAAATCCCTCCCTTATGAATTTCCGTCATACGATTTCTGCACCAATACAGACCGTATCGGAATTTCGCTATAAAAGTGGTTAAGACTTTATAGCAGTTGACTTGTTTTTAAGTATAACTTAAATATAGCGATATTAGTATTTAGAATCAATCTGATTGTTGCTCAAAGTTTTAGAAATCTTGCTTTTTGTAAAAAATATTTAAAATAAAACAACTCAAAAAGTATAAATTGTATAAAATTTATATAGAAATCAAATTAAACAATAATATTTTATGCAAATTATAAAAATAAAATTTTGAGAAAGAAAGATAACAATTATTTTTTATGTGCTGTATTCACAAAATAAAATTTGCTATAATTTTAGAAATATTAGGGTATATACATCTATAGACAAAATATATAAAGTTTGTTATATTTTTCTTGATAGAGAATATTTTTAGATTTGAAAAATGCAATTTTACAGACTCTTGACGTTTTTGGTATTTGATGTATATTTGTTTCAGAAAGGAGAGTATGATGGGAAATACAAGACATTGTATTGAGGAGAATCAAATTTTTAATTTTGATGGTCTAAAACTGTTATATGTCTCAACTTCAAAATATGAAGGGGACTGGCAGAGTATCTTACATTCGCATCCGTTTAGTGAACTTTTCTATGTTGTGCGGGGCAATGGTTCGTTTATTACGGAAGGTATGGAGTTTCCTGTCAGTAAGAATGACATGGTGATTATCAATCCAAATGTACAACATACAGAAAAATCTGTGCGGACGGAGCCTTTGGAGTATATTGTGTTGGGGATAGAGGGGCTTTCCTTTTCGTTTGAAAATATGGTGGCTGCACAGGAAGGCGTCTATATGCAGCAGACTGCGTTTGGAGAGGTGTATAAATACAACACACAGAGCTCTAATATTTATGCTTATCTAAATATTATGTTGGAGGAGATTTCTAAAAAAGAAGAAAATTATGAGACTGTGTGTCAGAATCTGTTGGAAGTTATTATGATCTGTATGCTCCGAAACAATAATTTATCGATTGTACAGAGCAACAATATTCTTTTAAATAGAGAGTGTACGCAGATTAAAAATTTCTTGGATGCAAATTATGCAGAAAATATTACATTGGATGTGTTGGCAGCGCGCTCGCATATGAATAAATATTATATGGTTCATGCCTTTACGAAATATATAGGGATTTCTCCAATTACATATCTGATTCAAAAGAGGATACAGGAAGGAAAATCTTTGCTGGAATCCACGTCATATTCGATTTCTCAGATTTCGACTACTCTTGGGTTTTCTTCGCAATCCTATTTTTCACAGGCATTTAAAAAAGTGACAGGGAAGACGCCGAATCAGTATCGAAATGAGTTTAAGAACAGATAGACATTAAAATATTTATTCTGCACACGGATGTCCATATGAGAGATGTCAGCGAAGCTGACGGACACCCGTGTGCGATTATTATATTATTTCTTTCCAGCTAGAAATTACTTCTTCACAGGCGTCAGGGTCCATGTCTGCAACAGCCTCACAGAGTTGGATATACAAGTCATGACTCTCATCTTGAAAACTGTATCCATCGAGCGTGTGAATTGCATCATCCATTTTGTCCATATCAAGATCTTCAATGGCTTGTTTCATCAGCGCAAAGACTTCCATTAGTACAGGAGTCGTTATAGGCGGCTTTCCTTCCTCCTCTCTTTTTTCTGGGAAATAAGGGCTTAGCAGATCATGGTAGTGTGCGTATAAAGCAAGCAGTTCATCTGTATTTTGCAGAATCATATCGATATCATTTGCATTGCCGGCAGCTTCCAGAGCGGCGGCCTTTTCGGAGAGGTCGTCAGCACCAATCTGCCTAGAAGCACTCTTGAGCGCATGAACTTCAATTGTATAATTGTACCAGTCTTTTTTGTCACGGTAGGTTTCTATCAATTTTTGTTTTTTGGGTATGACATGATAATAATCTGCAAGGATTGTCATAAAAAGTTCTTCGCTTCCTAGAAGTTTTAGGGCTTCTTCCATGTTTAATTCTGGAATGTCTGGCAGCGCAACTGTTTTTTTGGCGATAACAGGTCTGACGGAGCCAGTATGCTTTTTGATTTTTTCTTTTGGGAGCCATCTGCGTATAGCATTGATCAGCATACGAACCTCAATAGGCTTTGCCACAAAATCATTCATACCTTCCTCGATAAACATTTTTTTGACATTGCCAATCACATTGGCAGTCAGTGCAATAATCGGTACATTGTCATACTCAGAGTGGAAACGCCGGATAATATGGGTGGTTTCAATGCCGTCTATCTCTGGCATCATATGATCCATCAATATCAGATCATACATCGTATCTGATATTTTATTGATGGCTTCATTTCCACTGAGAGCAGTGTCAATCTGCATGTTGAGCGGTTCGAGCAGTCCTTGAGCGACGGTCAGATTGATGGAGTTATCATCTACAATTAGGATTTTGGCTGTCTCTGCAGTAAAATCATAGTATTCATCAGAAGAAGTACTGTCATATTGGCTAAAGGTTTCATGATTGTAGATTCCTGCCAGTGCCAAGACAGACAAAGGTTTATGTACGATCAATACATTTAATGGTGTGTTTGTCAAAGACACCCCATATGGAGCAATGACAATTACATTGAGTTGTTCTTGCTGTTGTATAAAATCTTGTAATGGCTGACTGAAATCTTTGTATGGAATAAACAAATAAGTATTGGTCAGCCGTTCTTTATATTCTGTTAGGAAGGTTAAAATATCCTTATCTTTTAGGTCAGTATAGTCAATGTCAAGCTTGTGCATATCTCTTTTTAACTGAATGTTTGCGTAGGTATTGTTGAGAAAACCTGCTGCGTGTTTCGGTGGTATTTCATTCAGCGAGATAGAAGGTTGTGGATTAATGACCTTCTGAGGTACGGTAAAGGAAAAAGTGGAACCTTCTCCGTATACACTTTCCACAGAAATATTGCCATTCATAAGCGTGATTAGCTGTTTGCTAATTGCAAGACCAAGACCAGTGCCTTCAATATTACGGTTTCGTTTGCTGTCAAGCTGTCGGAAGGATTGAAAAAGTTTATTGATATCCTCAGGTTTGATACCAATACCAGTATCTGATACAGAAAACAGCAGATTGACTGTATCTTCAGATACGATTTCAAAATCGTACTTTAGACAAATTTGTCCTAATTTGGTAAATTTGACTGCATTGTTCGCCAGATTTGTAATGATCTGTTTTAGACGTACCATATCACCAGAGAGGACTTTTGGAATTTGGGGATTGATATCAAGGATTAGTTCCACATCATCTTTGACAATACGCGTACTGATAATGGTTGCAATATCATTGATTAGGGAAGTCGGCTCATAATCATCTGCAACAATGTCCATTTTTCCAGATTCTATCTTAGAGAAATCGAGGATATCATTGATGATGATGAGCAGCGACTTTCCTGCAGCTTTTATTTGATTGATATAATTTTTTGCTGTGGGAGTCATCTCCTCACGAAGCGCCATCTCTGTCATACCAATAATCGCATTCATAGGAGTGCGCAGCTCATGACTTGTGTTGGCCAAAAAATCAGATTTCATGTTTGCAGCCTTTTCAATTTCAATATTTGCCTCCTTCATAATGTACTTATGATAAGCAATGCTTGAGAGTGCACTTGTGAGTGTGTACAGGAAAAGGGCAGCGTTGTCAAGCTTTGACTTTTCAATGGTGGGTACGCTCATAACTGACTGCAAGTAATTGATGAGATCAATGCCAATCTCAGCAGCGACCTGCATAATTCGTGTAATATCAGGAGGAGAGATGAGCACCTGCCCGCCCACAAAGCAGCCGACCATTTTATCACCAGCCATAATCGGAGCTGCAAAATCCATAAGCCCCGCATGGCAATAGTATGTAACGGAAGAACCTACTTTTAGGGAGAGTTCTGCGCCATGTTTGTCACACTGCTGGCATCGCAGGCACCCGATTGGTGAATTTCGAGTGTATTTGCTGCAAAAATCTGTGAAGTTTGTCCCTTTTGTAACAGGAACTCCTTCTGCATCTGTGATAATAGCGGCAAAACCAGTCATCTTAGAGAAAGAGTCCTGCAGGCGCTGGAGCATCTCTACTTCAAAAAGGTCTGTGATGGTTATCTCGTTATTCATATGATATGTCTCCAATTAAAATATTTAAGTATTCACAGCTTCTTAATAATATTTATAGAAGCAATTCATTTATTTTATTGAGCAGTGCATGTTTGTCTACCGGTTTGAGCAGATACCCTTGTGGTCTTAGTGCAAGTGCGCTTTTGGTCTTCTCTACATCATTAATTCCTGTGAGGAATACAATTGGAATGGATGCAAGACGAGGGTCAGCACGCACCGCCTCAAGTACAGCCGGACCATTCATATCAGGCATTTCATAGTCAAGCAAAATCAAATCTACTTTCTTCGTTTTTAGGAAGCGAAGAGCGATATTCCCATTGATAGCAGTGGCAACTTCGTATTTGGAGTCAAGATATCCTTTGATTGTTTTGTGGATAATCGTGGCATCATCTACGACAAGTATACGAGGACGTTCCTTTAACTCAAAATCCAATAGTTCCTCGTCTGCTGGGAAGGTTGGTTCGCTTCCAGCAATATCAAACATAGAATCTAACTGCGCTAACGCGTCAAAGGCGCTACCGCCAGTAGACAGTGCTGGTGTGATGGGTGGGAGCTGGGCGGAGGCCAGATGTACTTGATGGTCCCGAATAAAGCGAGTGAGTGTATCTTCTAAGTCGGCAGTAGGAATTGGGAGCTTTAATGCAAGTTCGGGTATGTTATTTGCAATCTTGGATGCGAAGTCCAAACTGGAACTGTCACCAATTGCACCATAAGGAATTTTATTTTTTATTAGAATATCGTGGAAACTTCCAATTGTCACAAGGTCATCTCTTGTTTCTGCACGCATACAAAGAACAAACATGTCCGGTTTGAAATACTGAACATGATTTTTTAAATCATCATAGATAATTGATGATGTCATACATTCAAATGTTGAGTCCATCTGGGTAAAGAAAGAAGTGATTAATTTTTTGCTGTTTCCAGCCAGTAATAACTTATATTTTTTCATATTGCATCCTCCTGTAATGTAAAATAAAACGGCAAATATTTTTGTCGTTTACTATAAGTGTTTGATTGTATATAATAGTAACATAAATCAAAAAAATTAGAAACAGAAAGTTTTGTTTTTGAAAAATTTTGGTGATAGTATTGCAAGGTTCTTTCTTTACAGTTCTATAGGAACGTGGTATGATAAGCTTATCAGTTTTGAAAAGAGGTGGAAAAAATGTCAAATTTAATAGAATTTTTCAGAATGGTGTTATCTTATTTAATGGTTTTTGCAGTGATTGTTGCAGTGTCAGGAATTGGCGGTTATATTGGTGTGAAAGTGTGGAAACCGAAAGGGAAAGAATAGAGTCGGCTTATGATTTTATTCCTATTTTTCCGCTGGCTAGAGAGCTGGCGGTTTTTATGTACATGGGCACCCAGAGGAAGAATGTCAGCAAAGCTGACGGGTGTCCAGCGTAGCGAGTAGGGGAAATAATCTTCCCCTGCTCGATTATTTAGTTGTAGAGTTTTAGATTCCATGATAAACTAAGCATAGCAAAAAGTAAAATTTGGAGAGAAGGAGAATAGAACAATGGAAAAGGTTACAGAAGATATTATAAATATAGGAGTCAATGATAGAACGCTTACTCTTTTTGAAGGTCAATATGAAGTAAAAAATGGCATGGCGTACAATTCTTATATCATACTGGATGAGCAGGTTGTTGTGATGGATACCGTTGACCCGCGCGCGACGCAGGAATGGCTGAAAAATCTGGAGGAGGCAGTAGGAACAAGAAACGTGGACTATCTGGTGATTCAGCATATGGAGCCAGATCATGGCGGCAGTATTATGCAGCTTTTGGAGCGTTATCCAGATATGAAACTTGTCGGAAATGCAAAGACCTTTCAAATGTTTCAACAGTTTTTTGATGCAAATCTAGGGGAGAAGGCTGTCACTGTAAAAGAAGGAGATACCCTTTCTGTCGGAAAGCATACGCTGCAATTTTTTATGGCGCCAATGGTGCACTGGCCAGAGGTAATGGTTACTTATGAGCAGTCAGAAAAAATATTGTTTAGTGCAGATGGTTTTGGCAAGTTTGGAACGCGCGATGCAGAGGAGGACTGGACCCAGGAGGCGAGAAGATATTATATTAATATCTGTGGAAAATATGGTATGCAGGTACAGGCACTATTGAAGAAGGCAGCCACATTGGAAATTAATACAATCTGTCCGCTGCATGGACCTGTGTTGACAGAAAATTTGGGGTATTATATTGAGAAATACCAGACTTGGAGCAGTTATAAACCGGAGGAGGAAGGTGTGTTGATTGCCTGTGCTTCCATTCATGGACATACGCTGCATACAGCCGAGAAAATGAAGGAATTATTGGAACAGAAGGGCGCGAAAAAGGTGATTCTCATAGACTTAACAAAAGAGGATCTTCATGAAACAGTAGCAGATGCGTTTCGCTATAGTCGCTTGGTACTTGCGGCTTCATCGTATGATGCCAGCGTATTTCCGCCTATGGAAGATTTTTTAAATAGACTTAAGGCGAAAAATTACCAGAATCGTACTGTTGGCATTATCGAAAATGGCTCGTGGGGACCGACAGCGGCAAAAAGTATGAAGTCTTTGCTTGAGGGAGCAAAGGCACTGACAATTGTAGAGCCGGTTGTAACAATTAAATCAGCCATGAAAGCAGAGAATATACCACAATTAGAAGCGCTTGCTGAAGAAATTTTAAACGTATAGTCTATGTATAAATGAGAGTGGTGACTTAGGAACTGTTAAGAATAATTTTTAAATAGTTCTTTACTCTCGGTAAGTCACCACTTTGTCACCTTCTAGGATTCTTGTCTTCCCATCAGGAATTAAAGACTCTTCTCCACGCATTATCATTGCAATCAGCTCATCAGGCGCTAGATTCAGTTCTGCAATTGTGCGATTGCACCATGGATGATAGCGGTCAATAAAAATCTCATCAAGCAGTTCTTCGCCGCTTGGATTGTAAGATGGCGCACTTAATATAATGCTGTCCCCCGCAAGAATTAATGTATCTCCCTTTGTAATGATAGTTTCATGATTTCGTTTAATCATAAGTGCAAGCGAACCTGTTGGAAAGGAAACTTCCTTGACCAGTTTATTTTCCCAGTTGTGTCCTTTTGGTATGAACATGCGAATTAGTGTGATAGAAGATTCTTCTTGATAATCGTTAAAAGTCTTGCGAACATCTTCATTTTCATCAATCATATTAAGCTTTTCCGCCACTCTTGGAAGTAAGGTTCCTTGTATAGCAACCGAGAAGAGTGATACCATAAAGACAATGTGAAACAGGTTGTGAGGCATAATGACACCGCTTGCAACTGCCATAATGGCAAACACTGACGAGGAGGCGCCGCGAAGCCCTGCCCAGGAAACCAGAAGACACTGCCTTGCGGAACAGTGAAAAGGTTTCATAAGTAGAAATACGGCGACAGGTCTTGCAACCAGCGTAAGAATTACAGTAATTATAATTGCGGTAAAAATAACCTCTGACATTTCGTGCGGAATCGTGAGCAGTCCCAACAGGAAAAATATTAAAATCTGTGCTAAAGATGTAACTCCGTCAAAAAATGGTATGAGTGTCGCCTTGCTTTTAATATGGCTATTACCAATGATAACACCCATAATGTATACACTTAGATAGGCATTTCCACCCATAATTTGTGATAAGGCATAGCAGATTAAAACCATGGCAATCATAAAAATCGTATCAAGACCATCGGATACCAGCGTTGTTTTCATCATAAGACGAATGGTGGCCAGTGCAAGTGCCAGTCCAACCAGAGAGCCGACTACTAACTGTAGAAAAATACGCATAACAATGTGTTCGGATTCTCCTGAATAGATAATTCCCAGTGCAATAAAGGTCAACATGTATGCCATTGGGTCATTGCTGCCACTTTCCATTTCCAAAAGAGAAGCAGTACTGTCCTTTAAGTTGAGTTTTTTTTGGCGGAGTATGGCAAATACGCTCGCTGCGTCCGTGGAACCAAGCACTGCACCAACCAGAAAACTTTCCGGCCAAGTATAGCCCAAAATAAATCGCACAAACAGAGCTGTGACCGTTGCTGTGACTGCCACGCCGATTGTTGACAAAAGAACAGACTTTACGGCGACATCTTTTGCAAGCTCCCATTTTAAGTTAAACCCACCATAAAACATAATAAACAGCAACGCAATAGAACATATATTCTCTGCTAATTTATAGTCGCTAAACGGAATTTTAAGGATTCCATCACTTCCGAAAAGCATACCGATAAACATAAAAAGTATCAATGCAGGCATACCAAATTTACCAGAGAATTTTTCTGCCATTACACAGAGTAGAATCACAATTGCCACAAGTAATAGGATAAAAGTCATAAAGTCGTCCTTTCTATAAATTGGAAAGAAACTGTAAGGAAATATTATTTCTTCACGAATCCAAAACAGTTCTATTAATTCTTTAGTTGGATAAAGTGTATCTATAATAATACTAACTTTTTCTAATAAAATATGCAAGTAACGTTATAAAATTTTAACCTTTTTTATAACGGCTCTTATTTTAGGTGGTGGGAATACGTCAATCGTAAAGAGACTTATGATATTTCGCTTTGCGATAAATTTTATAAAAGAGAACTACAAAAAGAGACACAAATAATATTTTGAAACATGATAAAAAACCTCCACAATGTTAAAATAGTCCTCTTAGATGTTCTACGTGTGCAGTTAAACCCTTTAAAAATGCTTTACCAAAATAATTGCGCACACGAAAAAAACGCTGGTTATAATGATTTCTTAAACAAGAGCGCTGAAAAATAAAATGAGATAAAGATTAAACATTATGGGATTTTTTACCATCATTTTGGTGGATATAATCCAGAGTCCTGCGGTTGTACTGGTTTTGATGTGCATCAGTACACAGACAGAAATTTTTGAAAGAAAGATATAACAGAAATATACTAAGCAGAAGCAGGGCACAAATCATACACTGGCTGACGCGCAGAACTGTAGATGCGTGTGCAGACTGACGCATGAGAACAAATTCTTCCATGAAATTTATGGAATTTTTATCATAGAAAAGATGTGTGTCTGCAACATGATCGGCAGCTTGCAGAGAGGCAGCAGTGAATGTGTCGGAAACATGCAAAAAAGAGGAATTTATGTAAATTTCTTCGCAGTAAATTCCCAGTACAAGTATGGACAATATTAATGCTATACATAAAAATCTGCTATGTACAATCTTTTTCATGTTAGGTATTGCCTCATTTCTGGCGGTTCTAATGCACCCGAGTGCAGCGAAAATTATCACAAAAATAATATGTTGCTGCAAAATAGAGGATGTTTTGTAACTATATCACAAATGGATAAGTTATTCAAGTGGAATATTGAAAAGAATTCCTAAGGTTGAACGGAGGTTACTGTTCAGACATACCCTTACAGGATATGCCTATTCGACTCTTGAGATACAAAGTATAATGTGATATGCTGTTGATATCATTAACTATCGATAATTTCTACAAAAGAAGAGCATTTCAGCTAAATGCAAAAGAAAATTTAAAAGAATGGCTTGAGGAAGCCACAGAGGAAGAGGAGAATTATCATGAGATTTGAATTTGACAAAAAGAATTGGACTTCGATAGAGGAGGGAGAGAAGGACTGCTATCTGCTCACAAATGGATTGGGCGGGTATAGCAGCCTATCAGTTATAGGTGCAGCGGCGAGAGGCGATCAGGCACTGTTGATGTCTGCAAAGAGAGCGCCAAATGTCAGAATGCATCTGGTTTCTAATATTTTTGAGCAGTTGGTTGTTGATGGGCAGGAACATATTCTGACTTCGCAGCGCATGAAATCAGGAAAGGATTATGTGGGATTTCATTATCTGGAAAAGTTTATCTATGATGATTTTGATGAAGTTGCACCTGTGTGGATATATCGGATTGAGGACGTGACTGTCACCAAACACTTGCAGATGATGCACAGTGAAAATAAGGTGGTATTATGGTATGAAATTGATAATCCGTCGAGAAAAAATGTGACTTTAGAGTTGTTGCCGTTGCTGCGTTTTACCTCGAAGAAAGAAGATTTTGACGCCGCGCAAAATTTGGATGTGTATCAAGTAATGCCTTGTGATGTCAGTGTAAATGCAGATGCACAAGACAGACAATACTGTATTACAGATGGGGAAATTAAGCTATTTCTTAAAACGAATGCAAATTTGTCTCCACAGTCTGCGCATTTATTTGGAGAATTGTATTTCTCGCAGGACGAGCGCGACGGGCGTGTGGCGTATGGCAATGTCTTTGTAAACTGTATTTTGAAACAGCAAATAGAGACAAAAAGTGACACATATGTCATTTTTAGTACGGAGACGATTACTGATTTGAGTGCGAAAAAATGCTATGAAGCATCTGTACAGAAAAACAGTGTGCGAAAAAAACAACTGCTTTCACAGGCCCCGCTATCCTCTGAACTTGGAAAGCAACTTGTGTTAAGTGCAGATGCATATGTTGTGCGGCGGGATTCAACCAACGGCAAAAGTATTATAGCAGGCTATCCGTTTTTCGAGGATTGGGGACGCGACACAATGATATCGCTTGCAGGCGCAACAATCGTAACAGGACGTTTTGCAGAGTGTAAAAGTATTCTGCAAACTTTTGCAAACTATGTAAAAAATGGACTGCTGCCGAATCTGTTTCCAGAGGGGGGAGAAAATCCTAAATATAACTCTGCCGACGCGCCGTTGTTGTTTGTGAATGCAGTGTATGAGTATATGAAATATTCTGGAGACAAGGCATTTCAGGTTGAGATACTACCTGTATTAGAGCAGATTATTGACAAATATCAAAATGGAACGGATTACCATATTGGGATGGATAGCGATGGTTTGATTATGGCAGGTGCTGGGTTGGAACAGCTTACATGGATGGATGTGCGTGTGGGCGATTTTCTGCCGACGCCGAGACATGGAAAGCCTGTGGAAATCAATGCATATTGGTACAGTGCGTTAATGGTGATGTACGAGTTGACACAGGATGCAAAATATCAGGAGCTTGCCGTAAAAGTAAAGGCTTCTTTTGCGGAGAAATTCTGGAATGAAAGCGAGCAGTGTTTAAAGGATGTACTGTCTGGTGGAAAGGACGAAAATCAAATTCGGTGTAATCAGATTTGGGCGTTGACAATGCCGTTTACAATGCTGCCTGTTGAGAAAGAGGCTTTGATTCTGAAAAAAGTGAAGGAAGCACTGTACACGACCGTTGGTCTGCGCACCCTTGCAAAGAACGACTCTGATTTTCACCCGATTTATATTGGACCGATGGAGGAGCGCGACAGAGCATATCATCAGGGAACTGTGTGGGCATTTCCGCTAGGGGCATATTATAGGGCATATGTTCGGTATGCGGAAAAATGTGGTGACAAAGCAAAAAAGGAGTGTATTAAGACAGAACTGACAGAAGGTTTTGCAGCGCTTGCAGCATGGCTGCGGGAAGGTTGCGTTTCTCAGATTGCCGAGATTTATGATGGCGATACGCCAACTGTGTCAAGAGGGTGTTTTGCACAGGCGTGGAGTGTGACAGAACTGCTGCGTGCAGTCCATGATTTTGAAAGAATGGTTACAATTTAGCATCAAGACTTTGCACTTACTGCAAAGTCCGTGAAATAACGTAGTGGTTGAGATGCATCAAGCTACCATGAAGCGGTTTTGCATGGCTTGATGCTTGTAACAG
>DEPD01000082.1:25631-44522 GCA_002358575.1 Lachnospiraceae bacterium UBA3401
TTTGCATGGCTTGATGCTTGTAACAGGAAGCCGAAGGCTGAACTGTGTTACAATTCACACCCACGCCAGATTTCGTATTGATTTATGATGATTTGGTGTGAATTGCAACAATTGATGCACATAAAATGCCACGAAGCAGGCATTTTTGCGCTGGATCCGACACCATACAGCAAGTGCATGGTGCGGGTGTGAAAAGTAACTGAACTGTTACAAAGAATGTAAGAGCTTACATTCTTTGCTAGAAATTTATTTTCAGTTGTGTTATTGTATAAATATGTAATAATTGATGCACAGACCTGTGCGAAGGAAATAAGCAAGCAACGCACAGGCCGCGCGAGTAGGGAAAGTCTTCCCTGTTTGAGAACGCGCCATAGTTTAAATTCTGGCAGAATGGAGGAAACAATGAAGTTTGAGGTAATCTATAAGACTTCCACAAGTTTTGTGGTAGAAATCAAGGAAAATGGTTATTTTTCATCGGAGCAGGAACATGAAATTTACATAAATGGCAGTCTTGCTGAGCGGAGTGACCGAAATGTGGTGACAGTGTTTGGTCTAGTACCTGCGACGACCTACAATGTAAAATTAATATGTGGTGAAGAGGAATCAGAAGCGTTTCAGGTGACAACTGAGGAGGAGTATGTCACACTCAATGTCAAGGATTTCGGCGCGAAGGGTGACGGTGAGACAGACGACACACATTTTATACAGTGTGCAATCAATGCGTGTCCAAAAGGAGGAAGAGTCTATATTCCAGAGGGAGTATATAAAATTTATCCGCTTTTCTTAAAGAGTGATTTGGTTTTAGATATCGGAAAAGATGCAACGCTCTCCGCATTTACAGACAGGACAAAATTCCCAATTCTTCCTGGCAAAATAGAGTGTGTTAACAAGGAACACGAATATCTGCTGGGCACTTGGGAGGGAGATCCTCTTGATATGTTTGCAGGTATTCTTACAGGCATAAATGTGGAGAATGTTGTGATTACTGGACAGGGAACGATTGACGGCTGCGCCAGCAAAGAAAACTGGTGGGATAATCCTAAGGTAAAGCGCATTGCATGGCGCCCGCGCATGGTTTTCCTCAATCATTGTAAGAATGTTGTCCTTCATGGTATCACAGTAAAGAACAGTCCTTCCTGGAATATTCACCCTTATTTTTCAGAGGATTTGAAGTTTATCAATATCTCTGTGTTAGGGCCAAAGGACTCGCCAAATACAGATGGTTTAGATCCAGAATCCTGCAAAAATGTGGATATTATTGGCGTTTATTTCTCTGTTGGTGACGACTGCATTGCCATTAAATCTGGCAAGATTTATATGGGTGCAAAGTACAAAACCCCTTCTGAAAATCTTACCATCAGACAGTGTTGTATGCGTGATGGACATGGTTCTATCACTATTGGAAGTGAGATGGCAGGCGGCGTAAAAAACCTTAATGTTGAGAATTGTCTGTTTCTTCATACAGATAGGGGACTGCGTATTAAGACAAGACGTGGGCGCGGCAAGGATGCGATTGTGACAGGCATTAAGTTTGAAAATATTATTATGGACCATGTGATGACGCCAGTTGTGATGAACTCTTTTTATTTCTGTGACGCAGACGGGCATTCCGATTATGTGCAGTCCAAGGAGTTTCATCCAGTAGACGAGCGGACGCCATATCTTGGGGATTTTTTGTTTAAGAATCTAAAGGCGACGAACTGCCATGCGGCGGCTTCTTATTTATATGGGCTGCCAGAACAGAAGATTCACCATGTTGTGTTTGAGAATGTCTCTTTCTCCTTTGCAGAAAATCCGACAGCAGGAGCTCCAGCAATGATGGATGGTGTTGATAAACAGACCAACACAGGCATCTTTGCAAAGAATATTGAGACATTGGAATTGAAGAATGTGACTGTATCTGGGCAGAATGGTGATGCTGTGATTTGTGACGGGATTGCGCATTTTATCACTGTGTAGCAAAAGGAGTTGTAATACTATGGTGATTGAGATTATAGAAAAGTATGTAAATGAATTGATTGACAAGAGCACACTGGATGAACCTGTCTGGAATATTGAGAAGATACGAGCGGGTAAAAAGGCTTCGTGGGACTATATAGATGGCTGTATGATTATGTCGCTGCTTGAGCTTTATAAGGTGACAAAAAATCAAAAATATTTTGATTTTGCGGAGAAGTATATTGACCATCGCATTGAGGAGGATGGAACAATTATTGGATATAAGAAAGAGGATTTCAATCTTGACAATATCAATGAGGGTAAGAATCTGTTTACGCTCTATGATTTGACTGGGAAAGAAAAGTATGCGAAGGCGACAGAGAAAATCTATCAACAGATTTTGGAGATGCCGCGCACAAAGGAAGGAAATTTCTGGCATAAAAAGATTTATCCAAATCAGGTGTGGCTAGATGGTTTATATATGGCACAACCTTATTATATCGAGTATGAAAACCGCTTTCACGACAAGGAAAATTATAAAGACATTTTTACACAGTTTTTCAATGTGGAGAAAAACCAGAAAGATTCCAAGACAGGATTGTACTATCATGCATATGATGCGGAGCGGCTAATGTTTTGGGCAGACAAGGAGACGGGACTTTCACAAAATTTCTGGCTTAGAGCGCTTGGTTGGTTTGCAATGGCGCTCCTTGATACCTTGACACTCGCAGACCCAGAATATCCTGATTATAAACATTTGTTGCAGATGTATCAAGATTTGATTGATTCTATGCTGAAATTTCAATCTCCAGAGGGAATGTGGTATCAAGTGCCGAATTTTCCAGGCAGGGAGAAAAATTATTTGGAGACAAGCGGCAGTTCGATTATGGCGTATTGCCTGATGAAAGGTGCGCGCTTGGGCTATCTTCCAAAAGAGTATCGTGCACGTGGTGTAAAGGCATTCCAGGGAATCTGTGATACTTATCTTTTTACCGTGGAGGGAGAGATGAGCCTTGGCGGTATCTGCCTTGTGGCAGGTCTTGGACCAGATACAAATCCGCGTCGAGATGGGACATACGAGTACTATATGTCAGAGCCCATTGTAAAAGACGATGCAAAGGGAACTGCGCCGTTTTTACTAGCGTATGCGGAAATGTTGCGATTGGAAGAAGGATGAGTGAAAACTTTGCGTAGGCTTGCCTATGCAAAGATGCTGCGATTGGAAAGTAAGGGAATTTAATTATGGAGAAAAAAGAACTGTATGTAGATGCTGCGGGGGATCAAGAATTTGTTAAAATTGGAGATGCCCTCAAAGCAGCAAAACAATTTACGGACTGCGAAGTTCTAATACATATCGCACCGGGCACTTACAAAGAACGGCTTGAGATTGAGCAAAATCATCTTTCTTTTATTGGTACAGACGCAAATCAAACGAAAATTACTTATTCGGACGGTGCGTTGGATTTGATGCCAGAGGGAGACAAACGAGGGACTTTTCGGACGCCGAGCGTCTTTATTGATGCAGATTATTTCTACGCTTGTCATATTTCTTTCTGTAATGAGGCAGGGCAGGGAAACAAGGTGGGACAGGCGCTTGCAGTATATGCGGATGGGGAGCACTTGATTTTTGAAAACTGCCGCTTTGATGGTCACCAGGACACTCTGTTTACAGCGCCATTGCCAAAAAAGGAAAAGCAGGCAGGTGGATTTAAGGGACCGAAAGAGTTTGCGCCTAGACGAGTTGGCAGACAGCTCTATAAAGACTGTTATATTGCAGGAAATGTTGACTTTATTTTTGGCAGCGCTACTGCGTATTTTGAGCATTGCGAGCTATTTATGAAGCAGCGAAAGGGTGATATTAGCGGCTATGTAACTGCACCTTCAACCTATGAAGAACAACAGTACGGATATGTTTTTCGAGATTGTCGTTTTACAAGCGATTGTCCTGCCAAGAGCGCTTACTTAGGCAGACCTTGGCGGAAATTTGCAAAATGTGTGATTATTCATTCTGAAATTGGGGCACATATCCGCGAGGAAGGCTGGCATGATTGGGATAATAAAGAAGCGTGGGAGACAATGTTTTTTGCGGAGTATGGAAACTATGGAGAAGGTGCTAAAGAGGAGCGCGCGCCATTTGTAAAAATGTTGACTGCAGAGGAGGCAGCGGAGTATACACGCGAAAATGTAATTGGATTTTAAAAATGATGGCAAACAGGATTGTTTCCGAAAATCCGACACACTAGTACACCGTTTTTTAATTCCTCATATACCAAGCACTCGCTATTTGTATACGAGGATAAAAAAACGGTGTACTAGTGTGGCTGCGGATTGGTGTTAATATAAAGAGTTTTTAGCGGTTTTACAAAGATGATTAGGAGGAGAAAAATGCAGTTTGGAATCAGATTACATGACGCTATGCAGGCACCGATAGAAGAGCGATTAAAAAGAATAAAAGAGCAAGGGTTTACCTGTGCACATGTGGCGCTGTCAAAGGTTATTCAGGAAAATTCCGTGGCGCCGCAAGCGCTTACGCCTGGATATGCCATGTATTTAAGACGATTATTTGACAAAAATGAGATAGATGTCGCGGTGCTGGGGTGTTATCTCAATCTTGCAAATCCCGATCCTGCGCAATTAAGGACAATTCAAGAAAAATATATGGCAAATATCCGCTTTGCAGCACATTTTGGTGCAGGTGTCATCGGCACAGAGACAGGCGCGCCAAATGTGGAATATAAGTTTGAGGAGTCTTGCTGGAATGAGGGGTCTTTGCAGATTTTTATAAAGAATCTGCGCCCTGTTGTAAAGTATGCAGAACAGATGGGGGTGCTGATGGCAATTGAGCCAGTGGTGCGGCATATTGTGTGCAATCCTGCGCGTGCGAGGCGTGTGCTGGATGAGATTGCGTCTCCGAATTTAAGGATTATTTTGGACCCAGTAAATCTGCTAGAGTGTTATAATTATGAGCAGCAGGATGCGATTCTTGACGAGGCAATTGAATTGCTTGGCAAGGATGTTGCAGTGCTGCATGTGAAAGACTTTGTCATAAAAGATGGAAAGTTCGTATCTGTGCCTGTAGGACAGGGACAGTGTCATTGGGACAGAATAATTCCTTATATGAAAAAAGAGAAGCCATATATGCACGCTACGCTTGAGAACACCAAGCCAGACAATGCGGTGGCAGCACTAAACTACATTAGAAAGATTTATCAAGATGCATAAATAACACTGCATGGATGAATTGTTGTAAAAAAATTGCGTATGGATATTGAAATATTGTTAAAATTATGTCAAAATATTACTGTTTAGAGTTCACGGGAGATGATTGGAAATGTTTTGAACATATACTGGTGGTCAAAAGACTGACCGTTCAGGATAATGGGATGCGTACACCCGCATGAGGTATTATGCCGCTTTGCGGCTGCGGATGGCGCGATACGAACGGCAGATTTCATTTGCCGTTCGCATCATGTAGTTATGAGCGTGTCCGTGGACAAGTATTATATAATAGTTCATTGCGCAGGAGGCAGAAACTTATGAGAGGGATAGATACACAGGTTCGTAAAACAAGACGTGCAATTTTCAGGGAAGTGGCAAACATGGCATATCATTCCACAAATCTTGTGGATGACATGGAAGCACTTCCCTATAAACTTGTGGATGCGGAAAATTCACCTTACTGGGATAATATTTATCGGGAACGCGAGATTATTCGCGAGCGCACAAGACTTGCTATGGGAATGTCACTGCGCCCGGAAGATGAGCCAGTGCCAGTGAGCCAGGGCGTGGAGGAGAGCAATATTGATGAGAAATATTATGAGCCACCTTTGATGCAGGTGATTGCGTCCGCTTGCAATGCATGTCCTGAAAACCGATATGAGGTCACCGATAAATGTATGGGTTGTCTTGCACACCCATGCAATGAAGTTTGTCCGAGAGGAGCGATTACCATGAAAAATGGGCGCTCAATTATTGATCAAGAAAAATGTATTAAATGTGGTAAGTGTAAGACGGTCTGTCCATATGATGCAATATCTCACCAGCAGCGTCCTTGCCTTGCGCATTGTGGTGTGAATGCGATTCACTCGGACAGTCATGGCAGAGCAGTGATTGACAATGAGAAATGTGTCTCTTGTGGGCAGTGTATGGTGAGTTGTCCTTTTGGAGCGATAGCAGATAAATCCCAGATTTTTCAGTTGATTCGCGCGATGCAGTCCGGCAGAAAAATTATTGCACAGGTGGCGCCAGCATTTGTAGGGCAATTTGGACCTAAGGTGACGCCAGATATGCTCAAGACGGCACTTAAAGAATTAGGTTTTTTTAATGTGTACGAGACAGCAATTGGTGCAGATATGGGTGCTATGACAGAAGCAGAGCATTATGTCAAGGAAGTTGCAACAGGGGAAGTGCCATTTTTGCTTACATCATGTTGTCCGTCTTGGTCAATGCTCGCAAAGAAATTTTTCCCAGAAACCATTGATAAAATCAGCAATGCATTGACGCCAATGGTTGCGACTGCCAGAGTGATTAAGGAGAAGCACCCAGATGCCAGTGTAGTATTTATTGGACCGTGTGCCAGCAAAAAGCTTGAGGCAAGTCGCAGAACAATTCGTTCAGATGTAGATTTTGTTATTACCTTTGAGGAACTTGTGGGCATGTTTGAGGCGAAGGGAATTTTGCTAGAGGAAATCAAGGCTATGGATACCATGAATGATGCGACTGCTGCCGGACGAGGATACGGTGTAGCGGGAGGCGTAGCCAGTGCCATTGAAAGCTGCATCAAAGAATATTATCCTGACACAGAGATTCATATAGAACATGCGGAAAGCCTTTCTGAGTGCAAGAAAATCTTGATGCTTGCCAAGGCTGGCAAGAAAAATGGATGCTTAATTGAAGGCATGGCGTGTCCGGGAGGCTGTGTTGCTGGAGCGGGGACAAACATTGCAATTCCGACTGCGACAAAGGATTTGATTGGGTTTAAAAATTCTTCTGCACAGAAGTTGCCAGAACATAATGTCCGCCAGCCAGAGTGATAAGATTCTGTATGATAAGTTTGCTATTGGGAGAATAATTGTTTCCATATAAAAATGATAATAAGATGGAGGAATACAAAATGTCTAAGAAAGTAAGATGCAGATTTGCACCAAGCCCAACAGGGAGAATGCATGTCGGGAATCTGCGCTCTGCATTATATGAGTTTTTGATTGCAAAGCACGCGGGGGGAGACTTTATTTTTCGCTTGGAAGATACTGACCGCGAGCGTTATGTGGAAGGCGCGGTCGATATTATATACAATACGCTGAGAGAGACAGGACTGACTTATGACGAGGGGCCTGACAAGGACAAGGGATATGGACCTTATGTGCAGAGTGAGCGCGTGCAGGCGGGCATTTATATGAAGTACGCAAAAGAACTGATTGACAAGGGTGAGGCGTATTATTGTTTTTGTGATAAGGAACGGCTTGCTACGCTGAAATCAGAGGTTGTGGAAGGTAAGGAAATCACAGTTTATGACAAGCACTGTCTTGGACTTTCCAAGGAGGAAGTCGAGCAGAAACTTACAAGCGGGATTCCCTATGTGATTCGGCAGAACAACCCAACAGAAGGCACCACAAGTTTTCATGATGAGCTTTACGGAGATATTACGATTGATAATTCTGAGTTGGATGATATGATTTTGATTAAGTCTGATGGATATCCCACCTATAATTTTGCAAATGTGGTGGACGATCATTTGATGGAGATTACGCATGTTGTCCGTGGCAATGAATATCTGTCCTCCACGCCAAAATACAATCGTTTGTATGAGGCGTTTGGCTGGGAGATACCAACTTATGTGCATCTGCCACTGATTACAGATGAGGAGCACAAAAAGCTTAGCAAGCGCAGCGGGCATTCTTCTTTTGAGGATATTGTGGAGCAGGGAATTTTGCCAGAGGCAATTATTAACTTTGTCGCGCTGCTTGGCTGGAGTCCAGAAGACAATCGGGAAATCTTTACTCTTGACGAACTGATTCGTGATTTTGACTATACCAGAATTAACAAGTCTCCGTCTGTATTTGATATGAATAAACTTAAATGGATGAATGGCGAGTATATTAAAGCAATGGAATTTGATCGGTTTTATGAAATGGCGCTTCCTTATATGAAGGAAGTTCTTCACAAAGACCTTGATCTAAAGAAAATTGCAGCGATGGTAAAGACCAGAATTGAGGTATTTCCCGATATAAAAGATTTGATTGGGTTCTTTGAGACATTGCCAGGGTATAACACGGCAATGTATGCACATAAAAAGATGAAGACGACGGAGGAAAGCGCACTTATTGTATTGAAAGATATCCTTCCATTACTGGAAGCGCAGGAGGACTATTCTAATGATGCGCTCTATCAGCTTTTGCTGTCATATGTGGCGGAGAAGGAAGTGAAAAACGGATATGTTATGTGGCCAGTGAGAACAGCGGTTTCTGGATTGCAGATGACACCTGCTGGGGCGACAGAGATTATGGAAATTCTCGGGAAAGAAGAAACCCTGATAAGGATTAGAAAGGGTATTGAATTACTTGAAAATACTAGATAAAAACAGTGTAAACGAAGCCCAGTACAGGGCGATCACGCACGGAGCCGGGGCAATGCTTGTGTTGGCAGGACCTGGTTCCGGCAAAACTTTTGTGGTGACACAGAGAATTAAATATCTGATTGAACAATATCACGTCAAACCGGATGGCATTCTTGTGATTACATTTACCAAGGCAGCGGCAGCAGAGATGCAGGACCGTTTTGCTAGGCTTAATGAAGGAAAGCTTTATCCGGTTCATTTCGGTACATTTCACTCGGTCTTTTTTCAAATTTTAAGACATACCTATCGTTTCACGGCGCAGAATATTATACGAGAACGCGACAAGTATCGTTTTTTGACACAGATTATCGGTGAGATGCCAGAGGAAATTCGCGGACAGGCACAGATAGACGACAATATAGAATTGCTACAAAATTTATTGTCGGAGATTAGCGCTGTAAAAAACAATGGCATTACACCACAGGAAATTCAGAGTACAACGGTATCGCAGGCGGAATTTGAATATATTTTTCAAAGGTATAAACAAGAGATGAATCGTTGCAGATTGATTGACTTTGACGATATGGTTCTTTTGTGTCGCAATCTTCTTGTGGAGCGACCAGACACGCTGAAACTGTGGCAGGAACGCTTTCAGTATATTCTTGTCGATGAATTTCAGGATATTTGCTCGTTGCAATATGAAGTTGTGAGAATGCTTGCCAAGCCGCAGGATAATCTGTTTATTGTGGGAGATGATGATCAGTCCATCTATGGTTTTCGCGGATCGAAACCTGAGATAATGATGAATTTTACAAAGGATTATCCAGAAGCACAACAGGTGTTACTCAATGTTAATTATAGGAGCAAACAGGGGATTGTCGATACTGCTGGAAAGCTGATTGCGCACAATAAAGTTCGTTTTGCGAAGGAGGTAAAGGCGCAGAATGAACAGACTGATGGGGTAAACATATATTCGTTTTCCTCAAAATTAAAACAGGCGGAGAATATAGGGCTGCTTATTAAACAATATATGGAACAACCCGGGGCAAAGTACAATGACATCGCGATTTTGTACCGCACCAACAATCATACAGTGTATACGGCGGACAAACTGATGAAGGAAGGAATTCCGTTTTACATGAAAGAAAAACCCAAAAATATCTATGACAGTCCCATTGCAAAAGATATTATAGCATATCTAAATTATGCATTGTATGAGAATTGTTTGGAAGATTTTTTGCGGATTATGAATCGACCAGTGCGCTATATTAAGAAAAGCACGGTGCCGCGTCAAGCATTTCGCATGGAAGCGTTGATACAGAATAATAAATCGACAGAATACGTTGTGCAGAATATTGTTGATTTGTATGATGCGCTGCGGTTTATCAAAGGTCTGAATCCTTTTTCGGCAGTAAATTTTATTAGAAAAGGGATTGGATATGAAGCGTTTTTGAAAAAACAGGCATTGGAGAACGGCAGGGATGCGGCAAAAGAAATAGAGATGCTAGAAGAGCTGATGCAGCTTGCAAAGGATTTTGAGACAATTCCAGAATGGCTGGAACATATACAGAATTATGATACTATAATGCGTGAGATAACGCAGCAAGAAAATGGTCTAAAATCGGCAGGAACGGATGCAGTGAGCATGGTGACAATGCATTCTTCCAAAGGATTAGAATGGAAGGTTGTGATTTTGCCAGATGTAAATGAGGGAGTCGTTCCACACAAAAAGGCTGTTACAGACAATGAACTTGAGGAGGAGCGCAGAATGTTCTATGTGGCAATGACGCGCGCAAAGGAGAGTCTTTTTCTTTTTTATATTCAAGAAAAAGAGGCAGGAAATCTCCTGCCCTCGCGATTTTTAGATGAAATATTATGATTCTTGTGACTCCTGTTCCCGAAGTTTTGTGATTTGATCCTTTAATTCCAGACTTTTGTCTTTTAGGCGTGGACTGACACTTCTGCTGGTGACAACACCAGATAGAAGCTGCATTGCTGTCTGGTACTCTCCTTTGTGAAAGGCATAGTATGCCAGAAGATAATCCAGCGTCGTCTCGTTCATTCCAGCGATTGGGAAACCTTCGTGCATTCGTGCACTTGTCAGGCGGTCATTGGCATTCATTGCCGCATTCTCTGCCTCTTTGAGATAAAGCTCTTTTTTGGAGGCCGTATCGGGAGCATCTGCGGGCAACTCGTCTGCGAGATCCTGATACAGCCAGCTTATTTTTAGGCAGACATTTCCAATTTCGCTGTCTTTTCCACCTTTTGTAATCGTACAGAACAGTACCATTTTCATACGGCTGATTGCCATCTCGGTTGTGTAGACATCACACGTTGTCTCTGGGTGTGATTTGTAGTTGGAACTAATCTTTTCGCGGATTAATTTTCGTTGAGTTGCTGTAGTGTTGCTGAAATTTTTGGCCAGCGCGGCAAAACCACAGTTGGGGCAGCAGATAGCATCATATTTTGTGATATTAATATTGCTGTGAATTGGTCTTAAGTCAGCCATTGTGTCGACAAACTTCGCAGAGTTGGCTTTGACTATTTTGGAATGAAATGGTTTGTCGCAGACCGGACAGGTGTATTTTTTGTCTATGAGAAGAGCCTTTTCGTTCTTTTCATTTTCTTCCATATTGTTGTCTTCCTCCTGAATTTTTGCTTGTTTTTATTTTCAGATTGATGAGTTCTACTGGCGGTCAAAAAGACTGACCGCCAGTAGAAGGTGAGTATATTTATTAACAGTCACTAAGTTCATCAAACTCAACGTTGTCAAGGTATTCATCAAAAGCGTCCGCAACGTTGTCATATTCTTCGTCATCATCAATGTAAGTCAGTTTTGGCTCCGCTTCGGGATTTGCTTCATCTTCCTCATACTGATAGAACCATACTTCGCCATCATCATTGTTTCCGTTTTCATCGAGCGGCAGTAGGGCGATATAATCCTTTTTATCCACAGTTAAGATTGTGATGATGGCACAGTTTACAATCTGACCATCATCGAGTTCAAGCTCAACAGTCATTTCTTCATCATCATAATTATTTGCGTTCTTGTCTGTCATGAATTTGTACACCAAACCTTTCTTAAGTTTCAGGGATTTTCTGTAAGATACCCTGAGTAAATTGGAATTATTGCCAACATTTTTATCTTACCGAAATTATATGGACAAATCAAGAAGTTTTTCCAATTTATTGTGTGTTATTTTTGAATTATGAAAAAATTTTTCAAAAATTAGGTCGATAAAGCGCGAATTACTTGACACAGAGTATAGAAAGCGAGTATCATAAAAATATAGAAATAACTGACACAGATGTAACGAATTTTGTCATTTGGCCGTGACAGGCACTTGAGGTACTGAGATGGAAGTGAAAACAGACGGAAGGATAATTAATTTCATAAAGAGAAAAATAGAAAATTCCAAAAACGTTGTAGCAGTGCTTGGTATAGAGATGCTTGTGGAGAGCGGCGGATATGATCTTGACACGAATGATGAGAACTATCGTGTGGAGGAAGAGTACGGATTTTGCCCAGAAGACATGCTTTCTACAAGTTTCTTCAACGCAAAGGTTGAGAAATTTTATCGCTTTTACAAAAAGGAAATCTTAGGAATGCAAATGCACTCTACACCTGCGTATGATGCGCTGATGAGGCTGCGCACACAGGGAAAGCTTTCCGCAGTGATCAATCAAAATTTTCATGGACTGCCACAGGATGTAAAATTGAACAAAGTAATCGACATAAATGGTAATATCCATATCAATCAATGTCCGCACTGTGATAAAGATTTTGACATGCAGTATATTATAAATGCAAAAGGGATTCCGCTGTGTGATCGCTGCAAAGTGGCGATTCGACCAGGAATTCGTCTGTTGGGAGAGCGTGTTGAGTCAAATCTGATGACACAGGCAGCAGTGGCCTGTGAAGCGGCAGATGTTCTGCTAATACTCGGGAAGAATATGTATAATGACAGACTTGAATACAGTGCAGCTCCAGAACATGAGCAGATAAAAGTGCTCTTTTCTAAGAGTGAATTTGAACAAAACAGCAAAGTGAACTTTATTATCAGAGATGATATCTGTAAATTCCTACCTCTTATTATCAATTAAATTACGGCAAGAATTGTGAGGTTATATGAAGAGAATAAAAATCAAAAATGGACAGCCCTACCCTTTAGGAGCTTCTGTCAAGGAGAACGGCATCAATTTTTCCATGGTAAACAATTCCAATAAGGAGTGTGGAATTGTGTTTTACCGGAAGGGAGTTGAGCAGAAAGAGCGTATTTTATTTGACCAAAAGCACAGAATTGGAAATATTTGTTGTGTCTTTGTGGAAGGAATAACGGCAAGCAACTGTGAGTATAATTTTTTTATTGGAGACTGTATCTTTGTAGACCCTTATGCAAAACGAATTGTTGGCAATGAAAAATGGCGTTCCGGCGAATTTGAGCGTCTTCTTTTGCGAGGAGGATTTGATAATTGTGTGTTTGACTGGCAGGGGACTGCACCAATACATATTCCATATCAGGAAAGTATTATGTATTGTCTCAATGTCAGAAGTTTTACGAAGCATTCCTCTTCTAAAGTAACAAAGAAGGGGACTTTTGAGGGACTCACGGAAAAAATTTCCTATCTGAAAGGGCTTGGAGTCAATTCGATAGAATTGATGCCTGTTTATGAATATGAGGAGTGTGAATGGGATCAGACAGCAGCAGATACCAAACAGCAGATTGCGTATCAGGTGGAGCATATTGATGCGGAATTGCCGTTGGATAAGGAACCGGAGTGCGCAAAGCGATTAAATTGTTGGGGATATAAGGAGGCATTTTATTTTGCGCCAAAAGCATCTTATTCTGCAAGCGGAAATCCCTGTGAAGAGTTTAGAAGTATGGTGCGCAAGCTCCATAAAAATGGTATCGAAGTAATTATGCAATTTTATTTTCCAGAAGATATGAAACAAGGATATATTCTGGAAGTTATTAAGCACTGGGTTTTGGAATACCATATTGATGGTGTACATCTAAAGGGCAACAGATTGCCTTTGACATTGATTGCGACAGAGCCACTTTTGGCAGATACAAAGATTATGTGTGAAAATTTTTATCTGCATGAAATCTACCCAAATGGAGCGAATCCGTCCGTTAAGACATTGGGATATTACAGAGATGAATTTATGTGTGAGATGCGCAAGTATCTCAAGGGCGATCAGGATATGCTCAAAAGTTTTCAGTATCATATGAGAAATATCAATCCAAAATGTGGCGTAATTAATTATATTGCAAATTATTATGGTTTTACTCTAAATGACCTCGTTTCCTACGAGCGGAAGCACAATGAGCTAAACGGCGAGAACAACACAGATGGGACTGATTATAATCTCAGTTGGAACTGTGGAGCAGAGGGACCATCACGGAAAAAGGCAGTGAGACAGTTGCGGCATAAACAGATGAAAAATGCCTTGGCATTTTTGTTTACTGCACAGGGAACCCCGCTTTTGTATGCGGGTGATGAGTTTGGGAACAGTCAACATGGCAATAACAATTGTTATTGTCAGGATAATGAGACTGGATGGGTCAATTGGAATGGACTTACTGTAAATGCAGATGTGTATGCTTTTGCAAAGGAATTGATTGCGTTTCGGAAAAGTCACAGTATTCTCCATCTTAGTGAGCAGCTCACAATGCTTGACCAGTTTGGTCAGGGATATCCTGACCTTTCCTATCACGGTGAGGAAGCTTGGAGAGTACAGTTGGAGAGTTATAACAGGCATATTGGAATTATGTACTGTGGAAGAAATGACCAAGGAGATGGCGGGGATCATATTTATATTGCCTATAATATGCATTGGAATAGTCATCGGTTTGCACTGCCTTCTATTGCAAATCATAAGTGGGTTTCTGTGATTAGCACAGAGGATAATCTTGTTGTTTCAGATATTCAGAAAAATACAGAGTATATTGATGTTGCGCCAAGGAGCATTTCAATTTTAATTGGCAGAATGTTATCCGAGGAGGAAAGAAGGCAAAAAAATTCTTTTCAGGCAAAGGAGAACACGCCGCAAAAAACAGGTGCAACTTCTAGCAAGCGCTGTGCGGTGGCTTCTACGTCGGGGAACATTGCAAAAAGCAATCAAAAAAATAAAAGTAAAAAGGGTAAATAAAGGTGCATATTTGGAAACACTTTAAAACAATTACACATCATAAATTTATGGTAATGAAGGGGTGCTTTTCTGTTGGATTGTACAGACAGGGACTGCTGCATGACCTTTCTAAGTATATGCCAAGTGAATTCCTTGTCGGTGCCAAATACTATCAGGGAACGCAGAGTCCGAACAATGCAGAGCGAAAAGAAAAGGGGTATTCCTCTGCATGGCTGCATCACAAAGGCAGGAACAAACACCATTATGAGTACTGGATGGATTACAGCGCTCATGTGGGCAAGGGAATTATTCCCGCCAAAATGCCAGATAATTATATTGTGGAGATGTTTATTGATAGGGTTGCTGCTTCTAAAAATTACAATAAGGAAAATTATACAGATGATATGCCTTTAAAGTATTATCTCAGCGGAGCTCCTGGCGCTTTTATGCATAAGGAAACGAGAAGAAAACTTGAGAAACTATTGTATATGCTGGCAGAACGGGGAGAGAACTATACGATGCGTTATATTCGCAAGAGGATTCTTCCTAATACCAGAAAACAAAATTCTATAAAAACAAAGAGATACAAGTAACCAATAGAGCGACTCCTCATATATTAAGTATTAGAAAAAGCGCTTGATGCATGAGGAGTTGTTTTTATGAATTGTTGGTTTTGGATTATCTTACTGTGGTGTTTCTGGGGAAAAGGTGGTTGTCAAAACAATTGTATGTGTACGAGTGAACGTAACAATGATTGTGACTGCAATCCTACATTTCCGACACCAGTTGTTCCGCCCTGCCCTCCAAACAATGGCTGCGGCTGCGGTAATGACATGATACAGCCGCGTGGTTTTGCCGGATTTGGAGACAACAATACCTGTGGGTGTGAAGAGAAAGAGAACTAAACCATTGTGGAAGCGTGCACGGAAGCTGCACGCTTCCACAGTATGTAGCAATCAAGAATATTGTCGGTATTCTTGTATTAAATTTCACACAGGAAAAACGCAAAAGGCAGCGTTTTTTATTTGTATTTGAACTGCAAAAGGCAGCAAGGAGTAAAAATGGAAAGCAGCAATCAAGAGATTAGAAATAGAGTTAATTTAAGGGAGATTTATAGATATTTGGGATATGGTACAAAGATTCCAGATAACAATATACAAAAATTAATTATGGAAGTGCTTGATGCGTTGCTTTGTGCAATAAAGCCTAAAAATATCTATAAAGTATTTCATAGTAATATTTCAGAAAACCAAGTGTTACTAAAAGAATTGGACAGAACACTTGTTTTTGAAAGCCAAAATCTTGCGGACAACCTTGCGCAGTGCAGTACTGTGGTTCTGCTTGCCGCAACATTGGGGATTGAGGCGGACAAACTGTTGCAGCGATATGAGGTAATGCATATGACAAAGGCAGCAATTGTACAGGCGTGCGGTGCAGCATGCATTGAGGCTTATTGCAATATTTTGCAGGAACAGATATTGCAGGAGTTGTCCAAAGAAGGAGCAAGACTATATTTGCGACCGCGATTTAGCCCTGGATATGGGGATTTGCCGCTGCAGTATCAACGTGTGATTTTTCAGGAGTTGGAGTGCACGAAACGAATCGGACTTACGCTTACAGATAGTTTGTTAATGTATCCTACAAAGAGTGTGTCGGCATTGATTGGATTGACTGCCAATCCGCAGAGTTGTCATATTGGTAAATGTAGTCAATGCGACAATACAACATGTGCGTTTCGCGCAGTATAAAGGCTTTTGGCATTTGAAGAATTTTAAGAGATTATAAAGGCTTATAAGGGGAGGATTTTATGGAGTTTATAAAACAATTAGGAAAACAGTTACTTTTTTTTGATGGTGGAATGGGGACATTATTGCAGGAGCGCGGTCTTATGGCTGGCGAAATACCAGAGACATGGAATATTTTGCACCCAGAAATTATCAGACAGATTCATAAAGAGTATCTTCTGGCAGGAAGCAATATAATTTCTGCCAATACTTTCGGTGTAAATACTTTTAAATGCAAAAACTTGGAATATTCAGTAAAGGAACTTGTGACTGCTGGTATTAGGCTTGTTAGGGAAGCAATGGAGGAAGTGCACAGCAATCAGCCAATGTATGCGGCACTTGATATTGGTTCGATTGGAAAATTGTTGAAGCCGCTAGGAGAAATTTCCTTTGATGAGGCATACAAAACATTTCAGGAGATTGTCATAGCAGGAGACCAGGCAGGAGCAGATTTGATCTTGATAGAGACAGTCAGTGATTCGTATGAGATAAAAGCGGCGGTTCTTGCGGCGAAGGAAAATAGCAATCTGCCAGTGATTGTCACAATGATTTTTGATGAGAATGGGAAATTGTTGACAGGTGGTGATGTGGCAAGTGTTACAGCAATGCTTGAGGGATTAGGTGTTGACGCAATCGGTTTTAATTGTGGGCTTGGTCCACAACAGATGAAAAAGTTGTTGCCACAGTTAACCGCGTGTTGTTCGCTGCCGATTGTAATGAATCCAAATGCCGGACTTCCAGTCATGGTAAATGGACAGACAGTATTTCAAGTGGAGCCAAAGGAGTTTGCACAGAGTGTGAAGTATTTGGTGGAGATGGGGGCAAACGTCGTGGGCGGTTGTTGTGGCACGACGCCAGCGCATATTAAGTGTGTGGTAGAACTTTGTAAAAATATGGAGATTGCACCCATTACAGACAAAAAATTGACAGTCGTGTCATCTTATAACCATGCGGTTTACTTTTCCAGAAAGCCATTGATTATAGGCGAGCGCATTAATCCGACAGGAAAATCCAAATTCAAGCAGGCGCTTCGAGACCATGACATGGAGTATCTATATAAAGAAGGGCTTACACAGGAGGAGAAGGGTGCGCATATTTTGGATATCAATGTGGGATTGCCTGAGATTGATGAGCCGATGCTAATGGAGGAGGCAGTTACTGGTATTCAGGCAATCATTGACTTGCCATTGCAGATTGATACCTCCGACACAGAAGCAATGGAGCGAGGACTGCGATATTATAATGGAAAGCCGATGTTAAATTCTGTCAATGGCAAAAAGGAATCGATGGAGCAGGTTTTTCCCATTGCAAAAAAATATGGCGCAGTTCTGGTGTGTCTCTGTCTTGATGAAGATGGGATTCCTGAGACAGTCGAAGGGCGGTTACAAGTGGCGGAAAAGATTGTCAAGACGGCTGCGCAATATGGTATTCCCAAGAAAAATTTAGTGATGGATGCGCTTGTGCTTACGATTAGTACAGGGAAGGACAATGCGAATGTCACGCTGGAAGCTATGCGCAGAATCCGCTATGAAATGGGGCTTCACACAGTACTTGGCGTGTCAAATATTTCGTTTGGATTGCCAGAGAGAAGTCGCATTAACACTGCATTTTTTACAATGGCGATGAATAATGGGCTGAGTGCAGGCATTGTAAATCCTTCTAGTGAGCCGATGATGTCCGCCTATTATAGTTTTAATGCGTTGATTGGTGAGGACGACCAGTGCAGTGCATATATTGCAAATGCGTCACAGGCAATGGACAAGCCCAATGTGCCTTCCGCAACGAAAAGTAGTGCACTTACATTGGAAGAGGCAATTATAAAAGGATTGGCAGAGAGTGCCAGTGAGGAGACAACCAAGCTGCTAAAACAAAATATAGAAGCGCTGTCCATTATCAATGAAAAATTGATTCCGGCGCTGGATGTGGTAGGAAAAGGGTTTGAGGAAAAGAAAATGTTTCTTCCGCAACTGTTGATGAGCGCAGAGGCGGCGAAGGCGTCTTTTGAGGCGATTAAAACAACTTTGTCCAGACAGGGAAAAGACAGTGAGAGCAAAGGAAAGATTGTGATTGCCACGGTCAAGGGTGATATCCACGATATTGGCAAAAATATTGTGAAGACTTTATTAGAAAATTATGGATTTGAAATGATTGACCTTGGAAAGGACGTGGACCCAGAACAGATATTAAAAACAGTGCAGGAGCAGCAAGTGAAGCTGGTTGGACTCAGTGCGCTTATGACAACCACCGTCGTTAATATGGAGGCGACAATTAAACTTTTGCGAGAACATCATGTGAATTGTAAAGTTATGGTGGGCGGGGCTGTGCTCACACAGGAATATGCGGATATGATTGGCGCAGATTTTTATTCTAAGGATGCTATGGGTTCTGTGAGATATGCAAATGAGCTTTATGAACATAGAGAATTATGACAGTTCAGCTTAGGACTTTGCATTTACTGCAAAGTCCGTGAAATAACGTAG
>DEPD01000082.1:44884-84914 GCA_002358575.1 Lachnospiraceae bacterium UBA3401
TTTGCATGGCTTGATGCTTGTAACAAGAAGCCGAAGGCTGAACTGTTACGAGAATTGTGAAAAATCTCAAGAAAGACTTTACAAATAGAAAAAAATTTTTTATAATATAAAAAGCGTAAAGAAATAAAAGATGGATTTAAAGCAACCAAAGACGGTTTGTAGCTGTTTTTTTGGTTGCTTTTTTATGCACAGAGGCACGTAAGGAAATTAGCAGCTATGCTGCACGTGCCCAGCACGGCGAGTAGGGGAAATAGTATTCCCCTACTCGATTGCGTACAGCCGCATGAGGAAATATGCCGCTTTGCGGCGGCTGTCGTGAGTATAACAATTTCTAAGGAAAGAGAAGGAGAGAATAAGATGTTTGATGCAAAGAGGAATGTTCCACAAGCGCCGCTTTACAGGGCAGAATTTGAACATGACAACTGCGGTATTGGTGCGGTTGTGAACATCAAGGGGACAAAGACGCGCGAGACTGTGGAGAATGCTCTAAAAATTGTAGAGAATTTGGAACATAGAGCTGGAAAAGACGCAGAGGGAAAAACTGGTGACGGTGTGGGCATCTTGGTACAAATCTGCCATGACTTTTTTGTCAAGGTTACGAAACCCCTTGAAATTGTGCTTGGCGGTGAACGTGAGTACGGTGTAGGCATGTTTTTCTTTCCACAAGATGAGCTTAAGAGAAATCAGGCAAAAAAGATGTTTGAGATTATTGTGGAAAAGGAAGGGTTGGAATTTCTGGGGTGGCGGGAGGTCCCTTGCGTGCCAGCCGTTCTCGGACATAAGGCAGTGGAGTGTATGCCTTGTATTATGCAGGCATTTATTAAGAAACCGGCAAATGTGGAGAAGGGGCTTGCTTTTGATAGAAGGCTCTACATTGCAAGACGTGTCTTTGAGCAAAGTTCCGACAATACATATGTGGTGTCACTCAGCAGCAGAACGATTGTGTATAAAGGAATGTTTCTTGTAAAACAGCTAAGGACGTTCTTTAAGGATTTGCAGAGCGCGGATTATATTTCTGCAATTGCAATTGTGCACTCTCGATTTTCCACAAATACAAATCCGAGTTGGGAGCGGGCGCATCCAAATCGTTTTATTGTACATAACGGTGAGATTAACACCATTCGCGGCAATGTGGATAAGATGCTTGCGCGCGAGGAAAATATGGAATCTGCGTTTTTGAGTCATGAGTTTCATAAGATATTGCCAGTGGTTAACGCGCAGGGTTCTGATTCTGCTATGCTGGACAATACACTGGAATTTCTAGTGATGAGTGGTATGGAGCTTCCGCTTGCAGTTATGATTACAATACCAGAGCCTTGGGCGAACAATAAAACAATGTCTCAGCCCAAAAAGGATTTTTATCAGTATTATGCGACGATGATGGAGCCGTGGGATGGACCTGCGTCTATTTTGTTTTCCGATGGTGATATTATGGGTGCTGTGCTTGACCGCAATGGACTTAGACCATCACGCTATTATATTACTTCTGACGATCAGTTAATATTGTCTTCAGAGGTTGGGGTGCTTCCTATTGACGCGGCAAAAATCATTAAGAAGGATAGGCTGCGCCCTGGAAAGATGCTTTTGGTGGACACGGTAAAGGGCGAGGTGGTTGATGATGATACTCTTAAGGAGAAATATGCAAAAAGTCATCCTTATGGGGAGTGGTTGGATTCTAACCTTGTCACATTAAGAGAATTAAAGATTCCAAATGTGAGAGTGCCTGCGTTCTCTGACGAGGAGAGACAGCGTATGCAAAAGGCGTTTGGTTACACTTATGATGAATTGCAGACCAGCATTCTGCCAATGGCGAAAAATGGCGGGGAGAGTATTGGCGCAATGGGGGTTGATACGCCGATTCCAGTGTTATCCAGGACACATCATCAACTGTCACACTATTTCAAACAACAGTTTGCACAGGTGACAAATCCTCCAATTGATGCAATTCGTGAGGAGGTTGTCACATCAACAACTGTTTATATAGGAAAAGATGGAAACCTTCTGCATGATACAGAAAAGAATTGCAATGTATTGAAGGTTAACAATCCAATTCTGACGATCACAGACCTATTAAAAATTAAAAATATGAAGCGGGAAGGATTTAAGGTCGAGGTTATTCCAATTATTTACTATAAAAATACAAGTTTGGAGCGTGCCATTGACCGCCTGTATGTGGAGGCTGACCGGGCATATCGCGAGGGCGTTAACATCATTATTCTGTCAGACCGCGGCGTGGATGAAAACCATGTGGCAATTCCTTCTCTACTTGCTGTCTCTGCAATGCAAAAGCATTTGATTCGCACAAAGAAACGGACAAGTGTCGCGTTGATTATTGAGTCTGCAGAGCCGAGGGAAGTACATGATTTTGCGGCACTTATCGGTTATGGTGCCTGTGCGGTAAACCCTTATCTGGCGCAGGAGTCTATCAAAGAGCTAATTGACAATGGAATGTTAGACAAGGATTATCACGCGGCAGTTGACGATTACAATGATGCGATTTTACATGGTATTGTAAAGATTGCCTCCAAAATGGGGATATCAACGATTCAGTCCTATCAGGGTTCTCAGATTTTTGAGGCGATTGGTATTGATGCGGATGTGGTCAACAAATATTTTACAAACACTGTTTGCAGAGTGGGCGGTATTACTTTACAGGATATTGCAAAGGAAGTGGATGCTTTGCACTCGCTTGCTTTTGACCCGCTTGGACTTGCGACAGATTTGACCTTGGATAGTCCTGGGCAGCATAAGTCGCGAGGCGGTGGGGAAGAACATTTGTATAATCCAGCTACAATTCACATGTTGCAACAATCTACGCAGAGAGGAGACTATGCACTGTTTAAACAATACTCGAAAATGATTGATGACGAGAATCGTATTCGCAATATTCGTGGATTGATGGATTTTAACTATCCGAAAAAGAGCATTCCCATTGATGAGGTGGAGAGTGTGGAGAGCATTGTCACCCGTTTTAAGACAGGGGCAATGTCCTATGGTTCGATTTCAAAAGAGGCGCATGAGACGCTTGCGATTGCTATGAATACACTTTATGGAAAGTCCAATTCAGGCGAGGGCGGTGAGGACTTGGATCGCATGGTGATTGGTCCTGATGGTCTAAACAGATGTTCAGCAATCAAGCAGGTGGCGAGTGGGCGGTTTGGTGTTACCAGCAAATATTTGGTGAGTGCACAGGAAATCCAGATTAAGATGGCGCAGGGAGCAAAGCCTGGTGAGGGTGGACATTTGCCAGCGGGAAAAGTGTATCCTTGGGTAGCAAAGACAAGACATTCCACGCCAGGTGTTGGTTTGATTTCGCCGCCGCCACACCATGATATTTATTCGATAGAGGATTTGGCACAGTTAATTTATGATTTGAAAAATTCTAATAAAGATGCGCGGATTAGTGTGAAGTTGGTATCGGAGGCAGGTGTTGGCACAGTGGCAGCGGGTGTTGCAAAAGCAGGCGCGCAGGTTGTGTTGATATCAGGTTATGATGGCGGTACAGGCGCTGCGCCAAAGAGTTCCATTCATAATGCTGGGCTTCCGTGGGAGCTTGGATTGGCAGAGACACATCAAACCTTGATTCAGAATGGATTGAGAAATAAAGTTCGCATTGAGACAGATGGAAAGCTGATGACAGGTCGTGATGTTGCTATCGCTGCAATACTTGGAGCGGAGGAGTTTGGCTTTGCGACTGCGCCGTTGGTGACAATGGGGTGTGTGATGATGCGCGTGTGCAATCTTGATACTTGTCCAGTAGGGATTGCGACACAAAATCCAGAGCTTCGCAAACGTTTTGAGGGCAAGCCAGAATATGTTATGAATTTTATGAAGTTTATTGCGCAGGAACTTCGGGAGTACATGGCAAAGCTCGGGGTCAGAACAGTTGATGATTTGGTTGGACGCACAGATTTATTAAAGATGAAAGAGACGCTTCCAGAGGGGACAGTGAAGCTTGATTTAAGCTTGATTTTAAAGAACCCTTATCAAGCGGAAAAGGCAGTGTTTGACTCGCGTCATGTCTATGATTTTGAGCTGGAAAAGACATTGGATGAAAAGGTTTTGTTAAAACAGCTTGGCGGCGCGCTTGCGGCTGGAAGAAAGAAAAGCATTGCGGTGGAAGTCACCAACACAGACCGTTCTTTTGGAACAATTTTTGGTTCTGAAATTACAAAGCGGTATTATAATACGCTGGAGGAGGATACTTTCCATGTACATTGTAATGGCGCCGGTGGTCAGAGTTTTGGCGCATTTATACCAAACGGTCTTACGCTGGAGTTAGTTGGAGATTCTAATGACTATTTTGGAAAGGGCTTATCCGGTGGGAAATTGATTGTTTACCCGCCAAAGGAGAGCCGTTTTAAGGAGGACGAGAATATTATTGTCGGCAATGTGGCACTGTATGGCGCGACAAGCGGAAAAGCGTTTATTAACGGTGTTGCTGGAGAGCGGTTTTGTGTTAGAAATTCTGGTGCGCTTGCAGTAGTTGAGGGCGTGGGAGATCATGGCTGTGAGTACATGACAGGTGGGCGCGTTGTGGTGCTTGGCGGCACAGGCAAAAACTTTGCGGCAGGTATGAGTGGCGGTATCGCATATGTGCTTGACGAGGAAAATGATTTGTATATGCGCATTAACAAAGAGATGATTTCCATGAGCGAGATCACAAATAAATATGATGTGATTGAGTTAAAACAGATGATTGAGGAGCATGTAAAATATACCAATTCTGCAAAAGGTAAAGAGATTTTAGAGAATTTTGGTACATATCTGCCGAAATTTAAGAAGATAATCCCTTATGATTATGAGCGGATGCTCAAGACCATTGTGCAGATGGAGGAAAAGGGACTTAGTGCAGAGCAGGCGCAGATAGAGGCATTTTACGCCAACACGCACAAGTAGGATAGGAGGACATTGTGAAATGGGAAAACCAACAGGATTTTTAGATTACGAGAGAAAAACTTCTATGGCGGAAGCGCCGGGGAAGCGAATTAAACACTTTAATGAATTTCATGAGCACCTTCCTATGGAGGAACAACAAAAACAAGGGGCCAGATGTATGGAGTGCGGTGTGCCATTCTGCCAATCAGGAATGACGATTGCTGGAATGACTTCTGGCTGTCCGCTGCACAATTTAGTTCCAGAATGGAATGACTTGGTTTATACCGGAAATTGGGAGCGCGCTTATAACAGATTGAAAAAGACCAATAATTTTCCAGAATTTACGGCGAGAGTGTGCCCTGCGCTCTGTGAAAATGCTTGCACTTGCGGATTGCATGGCGATGCTGTCGCCACAAAAGAGAACGAGTATGCTATTATTGAGAATGCCTATAAGACTGGGCTTGCGGCTGCAAAGCCGCCGAAAGTCCGCACAAACAAGACAGTGGCTGTGATTGGAAGTGGTCCTTCTGGGCTTGCTGTGGCAGACCAGTTAAATAAACGAGGACACAATGTCACTGTGTTTGAGCGCAGTGACCGTCTCGGCGGACTTTTAATGTACGGGATTCCAAATATGAAATTGGATAAGCATATTATTGAGCGTAAGATTCGGGTGATGGAGGAGGAAGGCGTGAAGTTTTTTACCAACACAGATATTGGGCGTGATGTGAAGTCCAAGAAACTTGTGGAGGGATTTGACAGGATCGTCTTTGCGTGCGGTGCCTCCAATCCAAGAGATATCAATGCGTCTGGAAGGGATGCAAAAGGGATTTATTTTGCAGTAGACTTTCTGACGGGAGTGACCAAGAGCCTTTTGGATTCTGAACTGGCAGATAATACCTATATCTCCGCAAAAGGAAAAGATGTGGTTATCGTTGGAGGCGGTGACACCGGAAATGATTGTGTTGGCACAGCGATTAGACTTGGGGCAAAATCGGTCACTCAAATCGAAATGATGTCCAAAGCACCGGATACAAGGGCAGCAAACAATCCTTGGCCGGAGTGGCCAAAAGTCTGCAAGATAGACTATGGTCAGGAGGAGGCAATTGCACTGTTTGGGCATGACCCACGCATCTATGAATCTACAGTTAAGGAGTTTCTTAAGGATAAGGACGGAAATCTTATCGGTGTAAAAATTGTAAAGCTCACGTGGGAAAATGATCCGGAAACTGGCAAAAGAAATAGCAAAGAAATCGCAGGAAGTGAGCAGGTATTAGATGCGCAGTTAGTGTTGATTGCAGCAGGATTTCTTGGCAGTCAAAAGTATGTCACAGATACGTTTAATTTGGAATTGGACGCTCGTTCCAATGTCAAGACAGAGCCAGGCAGATTTAGGACCAGTGTAGAAAATATCTTTGTCACTGGAGATATGCACACAGGGCAGTCACTTGTGGTGAAGGCAATTCGGCAAGGACGCGAGTGCGCTAGAGAGGTTGATGAAAGCTTGATGGGGTACTCTAATATGTATGTTCAATAAAAGATTTGCTATTTTGATAGTCTCCTTTTTCTGGTCTTGCAGTTCCTAAATGGTTCAACAGCGTTTGCTGTGGACGTGGCAGATGGAGATAAAGATATTGTGAATCGAGTAGGGAAATTTTATCTTCTCCTACTCGATTAGAACAACTGTTTTTATTCTGCGGATTTTGGCAGTCGATGGCGGAAGAGTGCATGGCTAAGCTTTTGCCAACTAAATGGTATAAGTGGGTAGAGATAGCTCTGACCAGATACCATTTTATTGGTGATAATGGCAGCAAAGAACAGAATAATACCTGCGATATAGCCCCAGAACTGGAAAATGGCGGTCAATATCAGGTTTATGAGTCGGAAAAATTTAACGGCATAACCGAGTTCATAGCTGGGGTGTGTATAATTGGCAATCGCAACAAACGCCATATATAACATAACTTCGGCATTGAACCAGCCACTTTTAACAGAAAATTCGCCAAGTATTAGTGCTGCCATAACACTAAGTGGAGTTGACAACATATTCGGCGTGTTGACTGCCGCAAGCCGCAGACCATCAATGGCAAGCTCTAGAATTAGAAATTGCCATATGAGTGGTACATTGATATCTTCCTTTACCACAATGAATTTAAAGGAAGGTGGAATCCAGTCTGGATTCTGCATCATTAGCAGAAAAGTCGGAGTGATAAAATACGTTAGTATTAAAATTAAAAAGCGTGAAAGTCTGAGGTACGAACCTGTAACTGGTGGAAAATAGAAGTCGTCGGCTTCCTGTATCATATCCAGTATGCTAATTGGCAGAATCATAGCGGACGGAGAGTTGTCTACCAAAATAATAATATTTCCTTCTAAAATCTGTGCCGCGGCAGTGTCTGGTCGTTCTGTATATTTAAATTTTGGAAATGGATTGTACCATTTTGACTTGTAAAGACACTCCGCAAGGCTTTCTTGATTTAGCGTCAATGCATCGACCTTGATATTATTGATGCGGTCTCGTATTCTTTTTAAAAATTCTTTGTCAACGCGATTGTCCATATAACAGAGCACTATATCTGTTTTGGATGCTTTTCCGGCATTGAGCATCTCCATGCGCAGGTCTGTGCTTCGGATACGTCGGCGTATCAGCGCTGTATTGAATACAACTGTCTCCACAAAACCGTCTTTGGAACCGCGCAAAACCTTATCTTTTTCAGGTTCAGATACACCGCGGGCGGGATAGGTGCGCGAGTCAATCAGAATGCATTGGTCAAAACCGTCTATGATAATAGCAAATACACCGCAGAGCACGTTTTGTGCAATTTCGTTAAAATCTTTTGTGAGATCAACCTCGACATAAGGCATGAGCTGATTGAGTTCCTCTGCACTTTTTGGAAGATCTTCAGCTTTTAAACCCATTAGAAATTGCAAAAGTTTTTGCATCAGCACATCTTTGCAGAATCCATCAATAAAGTAAAACATAGCATTTTTGTCTCCGATTAGGATATCACGACTCACGATGTCAAATGATGCTTCTGTGTGAAGCAGTTCTGCCATATATTTTTTATTTTCTTCAAAATTTTGATACATTTAGGATAACCATGCCTTTCTAAGTTATTTAAGTCTGTTATTGCTAAGAAACTGTGAAGAAATGCAGTTGTATACATTCGTCAATATATGGATTCAGTATATGTCAAAATCTGTATTTCATACATTCTTTTTTATCTTTCATACAATCAAAATTTACTTTTCATAGTGTTTCCGATATACTTAAACTATCAATTATTTTTTCATAATTTAATTAAAAATACAACAGTTTATAACTTTTTACGAATCTTGTTCCAGCGTAGGTAATATTGCCAAACACCTTGATAATACTGGATTTTTGGTAAGACCAATTAAAGTTCTTTCATTTGGAATGCCTTGAACAAACAAACCATTAAGAAGCGGTAAACGGCTGTTAAAAATAGAGAGGATAGGACAAAATTAAAAATGTATCAGATTGCAGTATGTGATGACGAGCCAGCAGTTTGTGATATGGTGGCGGAGGAAATTAAAAAGTGGAATCAGGATATCAAAGTATTCTGTTTTTATTCTGGGGAAGCACTAATTGACGCATATGATTTTTATGATGCTGTTTTTCTGGATATTGATATGAAGGGAATCAATGGTATTGAGACGGGCAGAAAGATTCGGGAGCGGGATCATGAGACAAAGATTATCTACCTCACGTCTTATCGGGATTATGTGGCGGGTGCGTTTGAAGTGCACGCATTTCAGTATTTGTTAAAACCGATTGCGTCCATACATCTAACACAGATTTTAGAGGAAATTTTCCAGTATGTGAAAAAGGCGGACAAGAAGAAGCTTCTGGATTTTCACACAAGCGAGGGTGTGGTGTGTGTCGATACGACGGAAATCTGCTATTTTGAATTTGTTGATCGGAAAATTAAAATGGTGACTATGCAGCGAACATATTTTATGATAGGGAAAATTAGTAGTGTTTATGACCGTATGCGTTCGATGGGGTTTTCTATGCCGCACAAAAGTTTTGTAGTGAATCTGTTGCATGTGAAAAATGTTAGAAATCTTGATATTTTTCTTGATAATGGTGACAGAATCCCGCTGTCGCAGAAAAAGCAGAAAGTGTGGAAACAAGAACTTACAAATTTTTTGTCAGAGCGGATGGAGCGACAGAGAAGGGAAGTTGAATGATGCGACAGGTGATTGTAAATTGTTTGTTCTATTTTGTGGATATTGCTTCGCTGACATTATGTTCTTGGTATCCTGTCTCACTGATGGTAGGAGGCAAGAAATTTGTGCAGAATAGTAAGATTTTGCGTGTGATAAAGATTGTGGCGTGGCTGGGATTTGCAGTGTTGACAGTAATGCTTCCAACGCTAGGACGCAATGACCTTCTCACAATGGTGGTGCTTTCTATATATTATATAATTGTAGGGTATTTTTTATACCACAATGACAAAGTTGGGGTTTTATATCAGTTGGGATTTATGTTTTTTATGTATGCAACGCAGATGATTTCCATTATGGTGGCAGCGAAACTTTGGCAAGTGTTGCGCCTAGAGCATTTGACTTATGTATACATTATGATATTACTAAAAGCATTTCAATTAATAATTGTCACATTTTTATTTCGGTTGTTGATTCAGAAACGGTTTGTGTCTGTACAGCCGAGATTTAAGATAAGAGGAATGATTTTGGTTCCAGTAATCAGCATGATTTTGATATTTTGGTTTACGGTCAGTGCAGATGTCTTTTTTTTAAGATATGGATATGAGTGGTTGATTGTGTACTGTGTACTTATTTTATTGATTAATCTTTACTGTTTTTATTTCTGGTATGATGTGTCCAAGACACAAGAATTAAAATATAAGCTCGAGCTGATGCGTCAACAGAATGAGCTAACACATCAGTTTTATGCAGATTTGGAGTTGAACTATACTAAGTCACGCAAGGTAATTCATGATATCCGCAATCATTTGCAGATGATTGAACAGTCGCAAAAGTTTGCGGAGTCGCACTATGTTGAGGATGTGCATCAGATGCTCAATGAGCTGGGGATGATGTACTATACAGATAACCGCATGTTAAACATTATATTGAATGACAAATTAAAGGGTTTGGAACCAGGACAGGTTACATGCCGGCTGCTGGGCGTTCGATTAGACTTTTTGTCTGAGATGGACACGACAACAATCTTTGCAAATTTGCTGGATAACGCGTTGGAAGCAGCGCGAGGAATAGATGATTTTCAGTTGCAGATTCAGGGAGAACAAATACAGGACTTCTGTGTGATAAAGTTGTCGAATACTACAAATGGAAGATATGTGCCAGGACACTCGGAAAAGACGGGGCATGAAGGCATAGGATTAGAAAATGTGCGAAACGCTGTCCAGAAATATCATGGCGAGTTGCAGACCGGGCAAAAAGGGCAGACATTTTTTGTCACGTTGTTATTTCCGAATAATAGTTAGAAACTGTTTAAAAATTACTTGTGTAATTTATTAACAGTTCCTTAGTTGAAGTTATTTGTATTCATGCGGTTTTCAATGTATTGGAAAACTTCAATGAATAGAGAAGTAAAGAAGAAAGGAAAAGTTTCTATGAAAACGAGAAAGAAAAGAATTATTATGATTGTGGTGTTTTGTATGACGCTGTTGATATTTACTGCCTGTGGCGCGCAGCCATTGCCAGAACAGTTTGAGGAGGATACAGTAAGGGAGTTGGCAGAACAGGCGATAGGTTTTTTTAATGAACAGGATTACCAGAGTATTCTGGATATGAGCAGTGCTGAATTTCAAGAGATTTTGACAGTGGATGAGTTTGCCAATCAGTGTGACCCATATTTGGAAAAATGTGGGTCATTCAAAGAAATTTCCAAGACAATTTTTCTTGGAGATGTAGATAAGGAGACGCAGGCTGCACATGGCGGTGTTGTGATGGTAGGAAGCTACGAAAAAGGAACAATACAGTTTACAATTGCTTTTGATGAGAATATGGAACTGATACAGTTTCTCATCAGATAAGGAATTGTTGACAGAGAGGGAGGAAAATGAATGAGGGATGAGAAAGAAAACAAAGAACTGATAATCTATGTTGTGATTGCCTATGGAGTTACATTTTTGATGGGACTGTTCATGTGGTATGGAAATAGCAAAAATCTTGATTTGAGCACGTTCCCCAATGCGCAGATGTTTTATCCGGCGGCAGGAGTGATGCTGGCGATGCTGTGTGTCAGAAAAGAAGATATGCTGATTCCAAAAGCATTTTATCTGTTTTTTATCTGTGTGACATTGATTTTGGCAGTTATAGCGATTCTTTCAATTTTTTACCCATATGCGCTGATGGTTGTCGGAGGAATACCCATTTCTATTTGGGCATTGTTACAGCAAGGGTTAATTATTGGTGCAAGCGTTGTAAGTTGGATTATTTTGCTGGCGACAAAGAAGGAGAAGCGCAGAGCATATGGTTTGTGCTGGAATAGGAGCACTTTTTCTTGGATTTGTATTCTTCTGTTTCTAGCACTTTATGCTTTCCGAACTGTGATAGCAGTAGTTTGGAGTGATCAATTGAACGTGTTGGGTATGATTGCAAAGACTCCTAATACATGGATGCTGTTAGCGGCATTGCCAGTGAATTTCTTTTTTCTATTTGCTGCATTTTTTGGTGAGGAATATGGTTGGCGATATTATTTACAACCTTTATTGCAGAAGCGATTTGGACTTCGTGGTGGTGTGTTATTGTTGGGAGTCGTGTGGGGGATTTGGCACTTTCCAGTAGACTTATTTTATTATACGCAAGATAGCCAGCTATTGATGGTGTTAGCGCAGCAGATTACATGCATTACACTTGGCATCTTTTTTGCCTATGCTTATATGAAAACAGAGAATATCTGGGTTCCAGTGGCACTGCATTTTTTAAACAACAACTTGGTCCCAATTGTCTCAGGTAATTATTCAGCTAGCGTTCTTGAAAATCAATCAATGACGTGGAGTGAACTGTTGGTATCTCTATTGATAAATGGCGTAATTTTTGGCGTGTTTCTGTTTATGAAACCATTTCGTAAGGAACTGTTCAGAAATTACTTGTAACAAGGACGCCGTATAAATGTTCAGATGCGAAGAAGAAAATCGCAGGCATAGGCGGGCTATGTAAAAAAAGAGATGTCTAAAGTATTTGTATCATTCTTGCAAATCTGACATATTATGATAGTAACTATGCAAAAACAACAGGGAGCAGTACAGATATGCAGGAATGGAAACCGCCAATGCCCTATATGGAGCAATTTCCTATAGCGATGGCATATGTACCGTGGCAGAAAAATTGTATCATGTACGAAAATCTTGATGAAGCCTTTAAAACAGGCACGGTGTTCCCAGAACTCAACAAACCATTTTTAGGAAGGAGAGTAAAGGGATGAATGCAGGATGTAAACCATGTATGGAAGCCACAGATAGACAAAAGCTTTTGTATGAAGTTAGCAAGATTGATTTCGCGTTGAAGGAGCTTAATCTTTATCTTGATACTCATCCATACGACCAGCAGGCAATGGCTAACTTTCGTCAGTACAACACACTGAAAAATAAGTTGGTGAAGGACTATACCGAAAAGTATGGGCCGCTTGTGTTAAGTTGTGTTGATATGGATAGCAGAGAGTGGAAATGGGCCATTCAGGATTGGCCGTGGGAAGGAGGCTATAACTAATGTGGAATTATGAGAAGCGATTACAATTTCCGGTAAAAATTACCCAGACCAATCCAAAGATTGCACAGGTTATTATAAGTCAATATGGAGGTCCTGACGGGGAGCTTTCAGCATCAATGCGCTATCTGGCTCAGAGATACACTATGCCCTATAATACTGTAGCGGGACTGCTTACAGATATTGGCACGGAGGAACTAGCACATTTTGAAATGATTTGCGCAATTGTTTATCAATTGACAAGAAATTTGACTCCAGAGCAAATCAAAGAGTCGGGATTTGATAAGTATTATGTGGACCATACTTTGGCACTATGGCCTCAGGCGGCGGGGGGTATTCCATTTAATGCTTGTGAGTTTCAGTCCAAAGGTGATGTGATCACAGACTTGATGGAGGATATGGCAGCAGAACAGAAGGCACGGACTACATATGACAATATTCTAAGATTGGTTAAGGACCCTGATGTCTGTGAGCCAATTAAGTTTCTCCGTGCGCGGGAGATTGTGCATTTCCAGCGGTTTGGTGAAGCAAACCGGGAAGATTGCAGTAAATCAGAACACACAAAATACAATCAATAAGACGCATACCCACACGCCCCTCAAAGCTACGGACTTCGGCTTTCACACTAAAAAAAGGACAAGCCTATAATACCAGTATTCAGAGTAGAAAAAGTTAAAGATTATACAATCATGCCATGTCGAATCCCCCTTGGGCATTCGACTCTCGCGGCAGTCGTCAAGGTCAAGCCAGCTTGACTTTGACTCGTTGCTCGCGGAAATACCCACTTACGCAACCGCCAGTTATCCCTACGGACAAAAGGATTGCTCTGTCAAATGCTCTCATTGCCCTCGGAATGGAATTTTACCCTGCAAGGGTTAGCTTATATCAACAAAGAGGGTTTAGACGCTATTATAACGATTATACACGAACTGGAGCAGGCAGGATATATTACCCGCAACAGAATACGAGATGAAAAGGGATTGCTTCGGGAAATGGAATATACAGTCTATTCTTCCCCAAGGCTGAATGACAGCTATGACAATAATTCAATCGTGGAAAATCCTACACCGAATAATCCAACATTGGATTTTCCAACGCAGGGAAAACCAATGCAATAAAATATAAATATATAAAATACTAAGGAATAAATTACAGAATGATAAATTATCTATTCCTTTCCTATCCGTTCTTTTGATTTTTAATTAGATTATCCCTATCGCATGAAGGGAATGGAAAGGAAAAGAGGTTGATACAACATAGATATTCATTTATGCCTTAATTACCCTTTATCAGTCAAGGATTTACCGCTTTAGCGGCGTTTACGTCCTTGACTTGGCTGTTTGTGTTGATAGTCTGGGAAAGGCATAAAGAAGAATTGCGGGGCTTGTGTTCCTGCCTGCTGAAGATATGGGGTAATATTTATATTTTCTTTTTGCATTTTCATTAAACTTAATATTTAAACTTAACATTTCTAAAAAACTATTGACAAGCGAAAAAATTCCTTATAATATTTTCTTGTAAAATGTTGAGTGGACTTTTCCGGATTGATATGTCATCTTTTTGCCACACAGTTATCAGTTTGATAACTGTGTGGTTTTTTGTTGTTATCATTCCGGAAAAGGTTTATCAAATTTTGGAGGATATATGATGGCAGAAAATAAAATGGCAGTTCTGCCAGTTGGAAAGCTGATTTTTGAAATGTCGTTACCGCCACTATTTTCCATGTTTCTTCAATATTCATACAATTTGTTAGACAGTGCTTTTGTTGCCCGGTTAAGCGAGAACGCATTAACGGCTGTTTCGCTGTCTTTTCCAATCACAACATTAATGAATGCGGTATCTATTTGGATTGGGGTTGGTATAAATGTCCTAATTGCGGGACATCTTGGAAAACGTGAACAAGAAGAAGCAAATAAAACGGTTACTCTTGGACTGATCCTTTCCTTTTTGGTTGGCATTATTTTAAATATAACGGTATTACTAATTATATCCCCATACTTCAAATCGTTTACTGAAAATAACGATATTTATACTTTGTGTATGGAGTATATGGGTGTTTGTTCTTTCATGCAGATACCAAACATGGTTCATATCGTTATTCAAAAAATGATACAGGCAACCGGGAACATGATTGAACCCATGTTGTTTCAACTGATAGGTGTTATAACCAATTTCATTTTTGACCCACTTCTTATTTTTGGAATAGGTTTTTTCCCGGCAATGGGTATTAAAGGAGCTGCTACGGCAACAGTTTTGGGATATTCTGTTTCAATGGTTTTGGCATTTATTATGTTTTTAAAAGCAAAACATAAAATAGCACTTAAAACAGTTAGATTTCGTTTTGAATGGAGCATTGTACAAAAAATAATTATTTTAGGGCTGTCTTCTTTTATTATGAATGCCCTAAACGCTTTTACTGTAACGATTGTAAATCTGTTTTTAGTCGCATATTCAGATACGAGCATTGCTTTTTTTGGAGCATATTTTAAAATACAGCAGTTAATTATTATGACTATTAATGGATTAATACAAGGCTGTTTGCCCATTATGCGATTTAATTATGGAGCAGGAAATTTAAAAAGGCTTCAATCAGTTTTTCGATACAGTACAATTTTAGTAACTTCTCTAATGATGTTTGGAACATTAATTATCATGCTGTTTCCGACACAGATTTTGAGTTTGTTTATGGCTTCGGAAAAAATGCGTTCTTATGGGATTATGGCAATGCGGATTATGGCAACAGGTTATTTATTTTGCGGGCTTTCGACAATGATTTCGACTTATATGCAAGCGATTGAAAGAATGTTGCCAAGCATTATGATACAAATATTTAGACAGATGTTTTTTTGATACCTATTATGTGGATTTTAGAAAAAGCATTACTAATCAATGGTATTTGGATTGCATTTCCAGTTACTGAATTATTGACGTTTGTTGCAGCAGTCATTCTATTTATGAGATTGAGATTTCAAAATAATAATAAAGATATAGTTGGAGGTAAATAAAAATGTACAAGGAAGATACATCTTTTACAATTAAAACGGGGGTTGAAAATATGTCCCCAAAAGAGGTAGTAAATCTTTTAAGGCAAACTGTATGGGCGAAAGACCGAAAAAAAGAGGCTATCATCAAATCATTCAATCATTCAATCTGCTACGGTGCATTTACAAAAAACGGACAACAAGTTGGATTTGCCAGAGTGATTACTGATTATGCAACGCATTTTTACATTTGTGATGTAGTTGTAAAAAAAGAATTTCGTAATAAAGGTATCGGCAGGCAGCTTCTTAAAACAATTACGGAAAATGAAGATTTAAAACCATTGTTAGGAATGCTGATAACCGAAAATGCAGAAAAATTTTATGAGCCTTTTGGTTTTACAAAAAATCCTATTTGTTTTATGACAAACAAATAGATACGAATTTTTATGTTAGCAAATTAAGGGAGGAATTAAAATGGACGAAAAATTTATGAAAGAAAAACCTGTATTGCCATTAATTTTATCAATGTCACTTCCTATGGTACTCTCAATGTTGGTAAATTCTTTATATAACATTGTAGACAGCTTTTTTGTAGCCCAAATTAGTGAGGACGCTATGACGGCATTGTCATTAGTCTTTCCTGTTCAGAATTTTATCAATGCTGTTGCTATTGGCTTTGCCATAGGAATTAACGCAGCAATAGCTTTTTATTTGGGTACAGAAGAATATTCAAGGGCAAATATGGCAGCTACACAAGGCATGGTATTTGCTGTTATACATAGTATCGTTATTACCGTTAGTGTAATTTCTATTATTCCAACTTTTTTAAGAGTATTTACATCATCAGAACCCGTTATTGATTTCGGTATTCGATATTCTGTTATAGCCTTTTCTTTTACTTTTATCATTATTTTAGGCGGAACATTTGAAAAAATATTCCAAGCCGTAGGTAATATGAAAGTAACTATGATAAGTATGATGTGTGGGTGTATCGCAAATATTATCTTAGACCCAGTGCTTATTTTTGGGATTGGGTTTTTCCCCGCAATGGGAATAGAGGGAGCAGCATTGGCAACCGGCATTGGACAGACAATAACGCTTGCTATCTATTTAGTTATCTACTTTGTGCGCCCTATTCGTATTCGCATTAGCAGACAATTTCTTACTTTTGATAAAAAAACAGCTTTCAAACTGTATTTTGTTGGTATACCCGCAACTTTAAATATGGCTTTGCCGTCTGTTTTAATTTCAGCGCTAAATTCCATTCTGTCCTCATATTCAGAGGTATATATTTTAGTTTTAGGAATTTATTATAAATTGCAGACTTTCCTATATCTTCCTGCCAATGGTATCATTCAAGGAATGCGCCCTTTAATTGGTTATAATTATGGAGCTGGTGAACAAAAGCGTGTTAAGGAAATTTATAATATTGTTCTTTGCATGAGTAGCGTAATCATGGTTTTAGGCACTATTATTTGTTTGCTCATTCCCGGCCAACTAATAAACCTGTTTACTCATGTGCCGGAAACAATTCATACTGGGGAAATTGCACTCCGTGTTATTAGCGCAGGCTTTCTTGTTTCAGCTATTTCAGTCACTTCATCAGGTGCGTTAGAGGGATTAGGAAAGGGTATGCCGTCATTAATTATCTCTCTATGCCGTTATATTATCATTATCATTCCGTCCGCATTTTTGTTTAGCAGACTTTTTGGTGCAGTCGGCGTATGGAATGCTTTTTGGGTGGCTGAATTTATTACCGCAATTATTTCATTTTTTATTTATCACAGAATAATAAAATGTAATTAGGAACTATTCAGAAATTACTCATGACAATAACTTGCCTAAATGTCCATCTGCTGCATCAGAAAATCTTGACATAGCCCGCTATGCCTGCGATTTTCTTCTTTGCAGCTGAACATTTATGCGGCGTTCTTGTCACAAGTAATTTCTGAACAGTTCCTTAGAAAGACAACCGCATACCGGGAGGTGGTAACGTGGGAAAATTGTTACTACTGACACTTAACGAACAAGAAGAAAAAATGATTGACAAAATCATAACGGCAATATCTGATTATATACAAATTGAACCTATGGAGATTACGCCCGCTTCCATGTTATCTTTTCCGGGACTGGAAATAAGGCAGAGCCAACACAGAGTAATTCAAGGCGGGGAAGATGTAAACCTTACCCGCCTTGAATATAATACCCTTGTATTCCTTGCTTCCAATCCCGGCATTGCATTAACACGGACACAGATATTTGAAGCCGTTTGGAACATGGACAGCGATAGCTGCCATTCAAGCGTTGTCAACGTGATTTACAACCTACGGAGAAAGATAGAGCCGGACTGCAAAAACCCGACCTATATAAAAACCGTGTTAGGTGTCGGCTATAAATTCAGCGGATAAACGCCGGGGAATGATGATAGATACACTGTCATTCCCCGGTGTCCTTTTCTGCCATTGTGGACGCTTAGAAGCCCTTTTCCGGGCATTTCCTTACCCATGCCATAACGCCCCGGAAATGCCCTTAAAACGCTTTTTGCTCCTGTTCTATGTCTGTATTTGTTTTCCATTTTCGTTTTTCTATAAGGGTTTGGGAAACTTCCCACCAAATAAAAATTCTATACGTCACTTCTCATAAAGATAGAGAATTTTTCGGGATTGAGTACTCAATCCCTATGCTTGCTATTCCGCTATTCTAAACTTTTTATAAAATTTCAAAAAAACTTTGCCATTTTTTACCTCCCGTGCGTAGTAAGTAGTAGAGGGGGATTTTACGCTATTCCCGTATAGTGTACTTGCCGCTTCTCATAAAATTTAAGGAAACCGTCAAAGGAGAAAGTTTATGTCAAAAATGAATAATTCTCCTACACCCGATACCCAAATACGCATGGAAAATCTTTCCATAGATAAAATGAGGCTGACCGTTACCAACATCTACCCCGCCTTTCAGAAAAAATCAGAACAGGAAGCCCGGCAGGAAATCGGGGCAAGGCTCTATCAGATTTTTAAGAAATATGCGTAAGTCCCTTGCAAAACAATCATGGAAACGATATGATCGTTTTGTGGATATGCGTCTTACGTTTTAGGAGGTAGATAGAGTGTACGACGCATTATATGCAAGACAGTCAATCGAAAAAAAGGACAGCATATCCGTAGAAAGCCAGCTTGAGTATTGCAGATACGAAACCCACGGGGAAGCCTGCATTGAATATACAGACAAAGGCTTTTCGGGCAAGGACACCAACCGTCCCGGCTTTGAAAAAATGATGAACGATATTCGCGCAGGAAAAATCAAACGGGTTATTGTCTACAAACTCGACCGTATCAGCCGTTCCATTTTGGATTTTGCAAACATGATGGAGATATTTCAGAAATATCATGTGGAGTTTGTTTCTTCCACGGAAAAATTTGACACGTCCACGCCGATCGGCAGGGCGATGTTAAATATCTGCATCGTGTTCGCCCAACTGGAACGGGAAACTATACAAAAGCGCGTAACGGACGCTTATTATGCACGGTGCAAGCGCGGCTTCTACATGGGCGGACGTATCCCCTACGGCTACCGTCTGACGAACACGGTCATTGACAATATCCGCACGTCCATGTACGAGGAAGTCTCGGAAGAAAGCGAACAGTTAAAGCTGATTTACTCTATGTATGCGGACATGGACAATTCCCTTGGGGACATTGTGCGGTACTTGAACGAACACCAGATTAAAAATCTGCGTGGCGCGAACTGGAATACCGCCCGTATCAGTGAAATGCTCCGCAATCCCGCGTATGTGCAAGCCGATATTGACGTGTATCAGTTTTTCCAAAGTCAAGGCGCTAACATCTATAACCCGGCAAGTGACTTCACGGGTTACAATGCCTGCTATCTCTACAAGGGTACGGTTTCCACTTCAAGAAAGCAGAGTGATTTATCCGACAAAGAGATTGTGCTTGCGCCGCATAAGGGTTTTATCCCCTCAAAGACGTGGTTGGCATGCCGCATACGGTGTCTAAACAACCGGCAGTCAACAAAGACCTGCAAACCGAAAAATTCATGGCTCGTCGGCAAGGTAAAATGCGGCAAATGCGGTTATGCGCTGACAATCCGTAAGGCGAAAACAAAGTGGGGACGTTACTTTGTTTGCAGCCAGTCGGGAAGCCGTGGAAGCAACTGTACTGGGGCAGGCTGTACGGTTTATGCAGACGTTTTAGAGGAATATATGCTTGGTGCAATCAAGGAAAGACTGTCAGAATTTCAAAAACTCTCCTGCCTATCTGACACAGGAGAAGAACAAAGACACATGACGAAAAAAATCCGTCTGACACAGATTGAGGAAGAAATCGAAGAACTTCTCTCCAAAGTGTCCGGGGCAAGCGGCGTTCTGATGAAGTACATAGACGAAAAAGTATCAGAACTGGACGCAGAGCGGAAAGCCTTGCAGGAAGAAATTGTTACGGCAAATGTCACAGACACAGAGGGCAGATTGAAGCAGATAACCAATCATGTAGAAACATGGGAAACGCTCTCTTTTGAGGACAGACAGGCGGTAGTCGATACGCTTATCAAAGTTATTCGCATTGCAGACGGAAACATTGAAATTACTTGGAACATTTAACCATTAACCATGAAAGATTGAAGTACAGCATTTTGAGGGAAATATTTTATGAGATATTTTTACTTCAATCCTCCCGTTTTGGTGAAGCTCTCCGCATTGCGCAGGAGAACCTTGATTCCCGCAACTTTTATGCGTTTAACCCAGAATTTGATAAGTAAGAAAAATTCTCTTATTCTTATTGAAAAACTTATCTATCAACATACACTACAAAATAGCAGATTTGCAGATATAAGACTGCAAATCTGCTATTTTAATTAATAATAGTATAATATGTACAAGCAATAAAACGATTGCGAAAATTCTCTCGTTTTAAAAAAACTATTGGCAGATAATATGTACGAAATCGAAAAATTCAATTTATACATTAATGATAACGGTAGGATTGTTGGCGGCATAGTAGCCGGAGGTTTGGGTTTACAGTCAGTCGGGAAACCGTGGAAGCAATTGTACAGGGGCAGGTTGTACGATTTATGCGGACGTATTGGAAGAAGAAATAATTTCATAGTCTTTTGTGATGAAAATAGCTTCCACATTCTCCAAACTGCGAATATATTCCAGTCCTTTTTCAACCCCAAGGATATAACAATAGGTGCTTAGTGCGTCTCCTTCTAAAGAAGAATTGGAGAGGATAGTAACACCTAGAAGGTCATTTTGAACGGGGTAGCCAGTAGCTGTGTCAAAAATATGATGGTAGATTGTTTTGTCCTTCCCACTGTTATCTGTTATAAAATAGCGTTCATAACAGCCGGAAGAAACGACAGAACAGTCACTTTTTTGCAAGGTAGTGATAACTTCATTGACAGCGCCAAATGGTTTTTGGATTCCCACATGGAAAGGAGTGCCATCTGGTTTGGAGCCAATCAGCAAAACATTTCCGCCAAGACTGATAATGCCATTTTTTACCCCTTCTGACAATAAATAAGATTTTAACTGATCTGCAATATATCCTTTTGCAATAAAGCCAAGATCAATCGTGCTTTGGCAATCTTTGAGTATAACAAAGTAATCTGCATTGTCAGAGAGAGTTGTAGTATACTCGATTTCCGTTCCATTGGCATCTATAATTTGCACATTTTGATAGTTAACATGTTTTAGAAGTTGTGTGAGTTTTTGTTGGGAAGGAATATAATATTTGTAGTCTGCCACAGCAGATGTTTGTTTCATTTGCCCGGAAATATTCCACTCTTCAGAGATTGCGCGAAGCGTGAGATCTAGCATTCCGTGACTTTGCGCACAGTAATATAGTGCAGACTGAATCAGCACAGCAGTATCATAAGAGACTGGCACAGCTTGTCCATTAGCATGATTGATATTCCAAATCTCAGACCCTTTTTGTGTCGCACTAAATAGAGACTCATATTTTTCGCAGAGCATAAGACAATGGTCAAGTGTTTCCTCCTTTTGCGAATCATAGATTGTAATTGTCACAACTGTGTCAAATGCAAAACCAGTGCGTGATATTGGAACAGCGTATCGCTGGCTGGAACAACCAGTTATAATGCAAATTAGTATTGCAAACCCAAATAGTAAGAATTTTTTATAGTTTTTTACAGATGTAATTAATGTTTTCATAGTCTATGTTTTTCCTCTTTGTATGTAATCATAACAATGAATGTTAGTGAAGTCAATCTTTCGTTATTTTTACAGTTCTTTTGTGTTAACTAAATGATTTATTATAGTTTTGCCAACAATAACAAAAATGTCTCGATTTCGGTAAAAGTATTTGCAAAGTTAATTTTATATGAATTTTATGCAATATAAAAAAGTAACAATTCCGTCATATCCATTCATAAATTATCAATTTGTACAATTTGACAATGCATTTAGGCTATTTCCAACAATTTATTTTATGTTGGGTGCTTGTTTTATAATGGAATATACAAAGTGCCTTATATGAACAAGTTCCCGACAGCATTTTGTATATTCCATTTTGCCGATGAAACTATTACTAAAAATAATTAAATATTCAGAAAATAATTGAAATTGTATTTGAAATGCTATATAATAAAGCCTGTAAATCTGTTATGTAAATGAAAAATGGCTTCTCAAAACAAAGAATTAGCATGAAATAGGGCTTATAGAATCCGAGAGTCTACAAAATAGAAATGGAGGATTATATCATATGAAATTGCATGATGATTATTATGAGGAAGAACATAGTTCCGGTTCCAAAATGACATATGTGTATATGGCGCTGATTATGTCAGTGATTATCCTTGGTGTGACAGCGCTTGTATTTTGGGCAAATCAGTCAAAATCGAAATCTGACGGGAGCGGTTATGCCGCAGCGCTCGCCCAGAAAGAAGCAAAGGCAGCAGAGGAGAGACGAATGGAGGCAAATTCTTCGGAAAATGTGAGTACAAAGAGCAAGCTCACATCAAATGACCTTGATATATGGACGCTTCCAGACACAGGGAGGGAGAAAAATTCCACGCAGTCCAATCGAAACAATGGCACAGTTACAAACCAAACGACAGGAGAGACAGTGATTGATGGCTCTTCAAGTGCTTCGGATAGCAAAGAACAGTCCAAGACTGCGGACGAACTATCAAATGGCAAGACTTCTGTTTATGATATGACTACCAAAGAAGATACATCTAAAGAGAAGAAGAGTGAGGAGAACGAGACAGAAACTTCACAGGAGGACGAAAAAGAGAAGGAGGACGAAAAAGAGAAGGAGGACGAGGAAGAAAAGGAGCTTGTAAAACGCATTCAAGTTAAACATGCAGATGGGTCAAGAGAGTGGGTAGATGTCAATGAAGAGATTCCACGAAATAAATATGATTTGTCTAATTTGAAATATAAGAAGCCCATTATGAATTATTATGAGGACAATAAGATTGTGTCCAAGTGTGGTGTTGATATTTCGGCCAATCAGGGTGAGGTTGACTTTAATAAGTTAAAAAACGCAGGCTGTGATTTTGTAATGATTAAAGTTGGAGCAAGAGGTTACAGCAGTGGCAAGCTTGTTTTGGACACGGAGTATGAGCATAATTTGAAAGCTGCAAAGAAAGCTGGGCTTGATATTGGGGTATACTTTTGTTCACAGGCTATCAACAGATCGGAGGCAAGAGAGGAAGCAGATGAGCTTTTGGATGCCATATCAGGCTACAGTGTGAAGTATCCAGTTGCATTTGCTATGGAGACAGTAGTTGATGATATGGCACGTATTGAATCACTTGATATGACAGAGCGAACACAAATTGCGAAAGCGTTTATGAATAGGATTGAAGATGCGGGATACCAGTCTATGATTTATGGGGATAAAGAGTGGCTTTTGACAATGGTGGATATGGAAGAGTTACAAGAATATGATGTATGGTTTGCACAGGACAGTGATGAACCAGAATATCCATATGAATTTGGCATGTGGCAGTACGATTCTGATGCCAGCATCAAAGGGATAAATGGTGATGCGACAATGATTATGAGTTTTAAGGATTATGCAAAATAGCAAATAATATTATAATATCAAACAAAAAAGAGCAAGTAATCAAGGCTCTTTTTTGTTTGGCTTATAATTTAGAATCTTGTCTGACACTTTTAGGCGAGAGTAGATATCAGCGTATGCTGAGGGAGAAAGCCCGTCAATATAATTTGGAGTATAACTCTTTTTTACGCCATTTTTTTTCAAAATATCGATTGCCTTGTTGTAGGCAATTGCAGCGTCAACTTCACTGTGATAGTAGCCAACAATATAATATCCAGGCACATTGATGCGTGCTCGATATCTTTTTTTTCCCTTATAAACAACCTCAGCGACACCCTGATAACGATTAATAATGGCTATGTTTTCATGACGAAAATCTGTGTCATCATCATTCAAAAAGAGATAATCTTTTCCTGCAACAGCAAAGTTTCGGATGCCGTAGCGGTTCAGAATATTTATGTGCATACCATAATCAGCGACAAAGAGATGCCCATCGCGTTTCATTATTTTGCGCGATGAGTAATAAAACAAGTCGTCAATATCAAATTTTAGCACATCTGTAGGAGATAAATAGTAATAAAAGAATTTTGTCCTTGCATAGATAGGCGTGCCGAAATAAATGCCATTATCGCGGAAATTGATTAATATAACCCACTTTTCAAAGGGAAGGGGGGAGTAGTTCCTGTACTGATTGATACTTAGTCGCTCACGGTTTAAAATACGGTCTGCCTCAAGATAGGCGGCATTTGCTTTCGATATAGTATCAAATCCGCCAAGACTGATATGCTTTCTCCGATATGTAATGGAGGCGCGATAATAGACTGTGCCGTCCTTTTTTCTTGCAGCAAATGTACCTTTCATTGCAATAACCCCTTCGTTTATTTTAAATAAACTGATAAATGTATTGTAGAAGTATGAGGATTATTTGTCAAGCTGATATCTTTTTTCGTTATTATTCCCGCTCAATGTCATAGTCTTTCTCAATACTTTCTATCCATTTTTCTGCCTTTTGTTCAATCTGTTTTTCAAGGTGTGCAGTATGTTGTTCAATGTTTTCAGAATAGGTATTTGTAAACATATTTCCTAAGAAAGCATTGATAAAATCTTGGCTTAAATGAACTTTCCACTGTCCATTGTCCTGATAAGCAGAAACAGTGACTTGGATAACACTCAGATCACTGGTTTCTAAGCTGTCGATAATAGAAATCAGAGTATTCTTTCCAGCAGTCAGTTCTGCCATGTCTGCTGCGAACTGTACGAATCCTAGTCCTGGATTTTCCAGTATGTTTTCCAAGATTTGAGATTCATATTGTTCCATTACTTTTGCCATATCAATGTTTGTGATAATCATATCCAGTTCTGCTGCGTCATTATTTTCGCGTACATCTGTGATTTCCCATGTTAGATGCTCTATTATTTTCTGGTCTAGATGATAGTTTGCCAGATAGCGTTTGCTCTGTTTGGAACGAGGCTGTAACAGCTCATTAAAAACACGATATTCATTCTCTACTGGCATACCAATCCAGTTGTCATAGGTCTGTACATAATTATCTGTGTATTGATTTAAGGTTTCCATGTCCAGATTTTGAATGCTTTCCATAATACATTCGACAGTCTCTTGTGGCGTGGACGGCGGGGGAGAGGAAGCTTCTGTTTTCCCACAGGCACACAGTAGTAAGATACTTGCTGCCAAAACGGCAATAATTTTTCGTTTCATTTTTAATCTCCTTTCGGTTCTTGATTCATCTGGCTAGAATTTTAATTTCTGCTAGATGGAGTACTCAAAGAGTGTTTGTAATGCTGATAGTTACAGTATATTTACACAAAGGAGGAAACGCAACTATGCTGACACAAATCGACGCTGAGACAGCAAAAAAGATAGTTGCGTAACAAAAGGCATTTATACAATTGCCGAAAAGGAAAACCAACCGTTTTCGCAGGCTATTATGCTTGTTCCGCCATATTTTTTAATGACAAAATCCACATTGGACAGTCCAATGCCATGCTGTATAGAATCTTTCTTGCTGGTAACAATCGTATTGTTTTTGATTCGTACTGGACTGGACACTGGATTGCGAATGGACAAGACAAGTTGACCGGTTTCCCAAATCATTTTAAACTGAATGATTCTGTCAATGGACATATTGCTTGGGTCCAGTTTTTCACATGCCTCAATTGCATTGTCAAGTAGATTTGTCAAAAGTGTAACCAAATCTTCCTCAGGCATAGTCAATTCTGACAGGTCGTTAATAACAAAGGTCATAGTAATATTTTTGTCACAGGCAATTTGATATTTTTGGTTTAGAATAATATTGACAATGGTATGATTTGTGTTAATATCGCCAAACTGTGTTCTTAGATTTCCAGTAATACGGGAGATGTATGCAGATGCCTCATCGGTCTTTCCATTGTCGAGAAGGCCCTGTATGCAGTTTAACTGGTTTTTATAATCATGTAGGAAACGCCGCTGCTGTTCATAATGATTTTGCATGGTGTGATACATAGCCATCTGATTGCGCGCATGTTCTGTGCGGAGCTGTAGTTTTTGGAGCGCTTCTTCCTTTTCCAGAGTGCGCATGACATAATAAAAGAGAAAGATGCTCAGAATTGCAACACCAGAAATAGTGGTAAATCTGGCATAGTTGTCGGTGGCAGTTGGATTGTTGGGTATCATATTGATTGCGATCACCGTGATAAGGAACAGTACTGGGAAAATACCAATCTTTTTCCAGTGAAGTTCTGTTAGATTGCGAATACGGCTTTTATATCGGCAATGAAATGCCATAATTAGACTTAAGTGAAACACTTCTGTCAGGTTTTCTAAAAGCTGACGAGTGATTTCATATGAGAAATCGGTATACAGTGAAAATACAGATAAAACAGCAGTGGAGATACCCCAATAAATACCACAGAACAACACAGATAAAATTAAATTTTTGACAATGTGGATTTGAAAATAAATCTGTGCAATAACTGCTGTTACTAAAATAATACGAACTGGGCGTAGGATAAACGGCGGGACTTTTGCGAAGCTGATGGCGAGAAAGACTGCTGCAAAAGCCGGAATTGCTGTGTATTCTATCCATTTTTGCCGCCATTTTCTGTGTGGAATAATTGTCTCGTAAAATAGTTGACAACTGATACCAGTCATTATGGATAAAATAAGACATCTAAACAAATGTTCCATTTCAAAACTCCTCTGCACTGATATTGCGAAATCTTGTCTTTATAATATGCCTTTGTAAGCAATAAAAAGCTCTTTGACCTTCTGATATCGCAAGCGCGGAATCGGCAATTCCTCATCTGTGTCAAGAAAGGCAGTATCGTTGCTAATTTTACAGATATGCTTCATATTGACAAGATAGCTTTTGTGTATTCTTAAAAATCCATGTTTAGAAAGTATTTCTTCAATGCAATCCAGCTTTTTATAAATTTGAAAAATTGTAATACCAGATTGTATCGTGTTGGATTGTATATAGTAAAAGTAGGATTTGTGTTTCTTGCTTTCAATATAGAGAATATTGTCTGTGTACAGTGTCTTTTCTCCTTCCATAAAAGGAAAGGTGACTTGCGCTATCTGCATTTTTTGTAAGATTGCATTCATGCATTCTGGGATTGCAGTATTCAGAGTATCCTTCATAATATAGCGGACGGCACTGACTTTATAGCCCTCCAGTGCATAATCAATAAAAGCCGTCACAAACACTAGAAAAGTTGTACTGTGGAAAGTGCGTATTTGTGCAGCAGTTTGAATGCCGTTAAGCTCTTTCATACTGATATCCAGAAAAACAATATCGTATTTCACGCTATTTTCATACTGGTTTAGGAATTGTTCGCCAGAATGGTAGCACTGTATTGTGTAATCTATATTTTGTTTGTTCAGATATTGTTTTAGGAGGGATTGTATCTTTTCCCTATAATATTGTTCATCATCACAGATTGCAATTTGGAGCATCAAAAAACCTCCTTATAAAAATAGTATATATCGGAGTCTTTCTATATTAGAAATTGTTCAGAAATAATCGATACAGTTCCTAATTATAGCACAGGGAATATTCCGCTATAAATATCATACATACTATTTTAGAAAGTTTTTAGTATTTTTTATGGGACAAGCGAATAGACTAATAAAAGGTAAATTCTGAAATGTATGGGAAAAGACCATAGCGGTCCAAAGGCTATGTTGGTAATAAGAAAGGAAAAAATAGCAGATTATGTATTCAAAAAGCAATATCCTTTTATTCATCGCATATACTGTATGCGCGGGGCTGTTAATATTTTCAAGGCGGTATGAGGTACAAGCAGAGAGTGTTGATGAACAGGTAACGGCGACAGTGACAGCAGTGACAGAGCGTGTGGAACTAGAGCGATTGGAATCCCTAGAGCGTGTTATAACGTATAATACATTGGAACCGCGTTTCTGTATTGAAGTGTCAGAGAAGGATTTGGAAACGCTTATGAAAATTGTAGAGGCAGAAGCAGGAGGTGAGGATAGAAAAGGGAAACTGTTGGTGGCAAATGTGGTGATCAACCGTGTAAAAAACAAACGATTTCCAGATAATGTGACGGATGTGGTGTATCAGCAGGCGCATAATGTAACACAGTTTTCACCGGTATCAAACGGGAAAATTGATCAGGTGACAATTTCGGAGGAGACAAAAGAGGTTGTATTCAGCGCACTTTACGGTGAGGATATCTCAGGCGGCGCGTTGTTTTTTATGGCAAGAAAGTATGCAGCACCGGAAAATGCAGCGTGGTTTGACGCGCATCTTACCTTTTTGTTTTCGTATGGCGGACATGATTTTTATGCAAGATAAAATATTGAGTACAGTTTGTTTTTGTGCTATACTAAATCAAAAATACAATTTTCCTTTGTGCAGCAGCACGATTTTGTGAGTTAATGTGTCAGATGCACAAGTGGTAATTATGAGATAAGCGGTGAGTTATTATGTATTTAATGCTGGAAAATACGAAAATTCTATATTTTAATTTTCAGGATTTTACGGTGGAGGTTATACGGGAGGAATTACTTCCGTTCTATTTGCGGTCGAATATCAAAAAAACGACGGCAATGAAGGATATTTTAGCAAATGTACAGGCAGTGAAAAGTTATCTGAGCAGTAGAATGCTGTCGCTGTCAAGAGATAATGCAAAAAAGATTTATGCTGCCTTTCAAATTCCGCAGATAGATACGATTGACAACAGGGTGAATATCTGTATCAAGTGCAAAGGCGTGTCAATTCAAGATAGTTATTGGGTGAAAGAGGATGAGGGCACTGAGAAATGGGAGGATATCAATATCCGAAAAAATAAATTGAAGGATATTGTTGATCTGTCATTGGGAGGTTACAGCCCAACAATCACGACAAGCGTAATTTGTCCAGAATTGACAACGAAGGGGTTGTTCCGAAAAGGATGGGTGCGCATGGGAGATACTTTGTATCTGCTAAAGTCAGATAAAACAAAGGACAGTGTAAATACCAGAATGGAGATACTGACTTCAGAAATTTTAGAGTGTTTTGATCATACGCTTGAGAGTGTTAAATACGTTGGTGATGACAAGAATATGATGGATGGTATGGGGCATGTGTCCATTTGTAAGAATTTTATTGGGGAAGCGTATTCCTTTGTGGAGGCATGTGAAGTGATGGATTATTGTAGACGCCATGACATTGATTTTCGGGAGCGCTGTTTGCAGCGCTGGGGAGCAGAATTTGCAAGTATTCCAGTACTTGATTATATTGTTGTAAACACCGATAGACATACGCAAAATTATGGATTTATGATGAATAATAAAAATGGAGAAATTGAGCAATTGGCGCCGTTATTTGATTTTAACTGTGCTCTTGTAGCAGATTACTTTGCACATGATGCGCGGGATACATTAAGCCAGATGTTCAATACCAAAGAGACTCTTCGAGAGCTTGCATACCAATATATTGGTCATACCAATATTATTTTTCATGAAGACAAGTTTGTTAAGGTAGCAGAAAAAAATGAAAAATATAAGTATATTTTTGAAAAAGTGTATGAGAGAATCCAAGAGATGGGGCTTGTGCAGTAATTGTTCTGATGCTTGCAGGCGGCAAAGCCCTATGTTATACTATAGACAATCATTCTTGTTACAATAAAAAGGTTTTGGTATATTGCAGAGGAATGATTGTAAGAAATTGTTAAAAATTGATAAGAGGAGAAAGTGAAATGGATTTATTTTACAGAAGCACGAGAAGCAACAAGGATGCAGTAAAGGCATCACAGGCGATATTAAAGGGACTTGCAGAGGATGGTGGACTGTATATGCCAGAATCAATTCCATGTCTTGATAAGAGTTTGAATGAATTGGCTGAAATGACGTATCAGGAAATCGCTTACGAAGTTATGAAACTGTTTTTGACAGATTTTACAGAGGCGGAGTTAAAGGACTGCATTCAAAAAGCATATGACAGCAAATTTGACACGGAGCAGATCGCTCCTATTGTGGAGGCAGATGGTACATATTTTCTGGAACTTTTTCATGGTGCAACTATTGCGTTTAAAGATATGGCACTTTCTATTTTGCCCCATCTGTTAATCACATCTGCAAAGAAGAATAATGTAACAAATGAGATTGTAATTCTCACGGCAACCAGCGGTGACACAGGCAAAGCGGCACTTGCAGGGTTTGCTGATGTAAAGGGGACCAGAATTATTGTGTTTTATCCCAAGAATGGTGTCAGTCCCATTCAGGAGAAGCAGATGATTACGCAGAGAGGGGAAAATACCTTTGTTGTAGGCATTACAGGGAATTTTGACGATGCGCAGACAGGGGTAAAGCAACTGTTTGGTGATCGGGCGCTGGCGCAGACTATGGATCAGGCAGGATTTCAATTTTCTTCTGCAAATTCGATTAATATTGGCAGATTGGTTCCGCAGATTGTCTATTATGTGTACTCTTATGCACAACTTTTAAAGAAGGGCAACATTGAGAACGGTGAAAAGATTAATGTTGTTGTGCCCACGGGCAATTTTGGAAATATTTTGGCAGCATATTTTGCAAAACATATGGGAATTCCCATTGCGAAATTAATCTGTGCATCCAATGAAAACAAAGTACTTTATGATTTCTTTGAGACGGGGATTTATGACAGAAACAGAGCGTTTGTACTTACAAGCTCACCGTCTATGGATATTTTAATTTCTAGTAATCTGGAAAGATTGATTTATTTGACAGCGGGATCAGATGCAGGCAGGAATGTGGAATTTATGAAAGCGCTGGCAGTGGAGGGCAAATATGAAATCACAGCAGATATGAGAGAAAATATGAAGGACTTTTATGGAAATTATGCTTCAGAGCAGGAGACAGCCGATACGATCAAGGCACTTTTTGAAAAGACAGGATACATAATCGATACACATACTGCTGTTGCTGTGACCGTATTAAACAAGTATAAGAAGGAGACGAATGATGAGACAAAGACAATACTGGCATCGACAGCAAGTTCATTTAAGTTTACTAGAAGTGTAATGAATGCGATTGATGCAAAGTATGATGCTATGGGAGATTTTGCGCTGGTCGATGAACTTTCTAAGATTGCAAATGTTAAGGTTCCTAAAGCGATAGAAGAAATTCGCACGGCGCCTGTATTGCATAATACGGTGTGTGGCAAAGAGCATATGAAGTCAGTGGTAATGAAATTTCTTGGTGTGTGATAGCGTGACAATACAAGAAGATTAAGAGGTTTACAATATGAGTTTTGGAGTGGTATTAGATTTGCTCCTTATGGCATGTGGCATCTATATGATGTATTGGGCAGTGCAGATGAAAACGACAAATAAGATTCCGCCGATGCTTGTGGGAAAGGGATTTCCAATTAACAGGGCGAAGGATTCAGATGGTTTTATTCGATATACGTTTCCGCTCACTTTGGGAGTGGGAGTTGTGCTCTTGTTGACAGGGACAATTGGAGCGTTAGAACTCTTCGCGGCATATCCAATCGCAGAGACGTTGATGCGGTTGGCATTGCTCATTATTTTGATTGTTTATGGAATGTTGTTAATGCGGGCGCAGAAAAAATACTTGGTAGGAATGTAAATTTTAGAAGGTTATTACAAAGGAAAAAAGGGGAAAAAATCTATGACAGACAAATCACTTTTCAGGCATATTGACCACACACTGTTAAAACCTTTTGCTGCATGGAGTGATATTGAACTGCTCTGTGACCAAGCAGTGCGGTATCAGATGGCTTCTGTGTGCATTCCGCCAGCTTATGTAAAAAGAGTTCATGACGGGTATGGTGACAGGGTGAATATCTGTACGGTAGTAGGATTCCCGCTTGGCTACAGCATGACATCTGCAAAGGTGGCGGAGGTAGAGCAGGCGCTGGCAGACGGTTGTAATGAGATTGATATGGTGGCCAATATCGGTGATATAATCAACGGCGATTATGTGAAAGTGGAAGAGGAGATCCGCACAGTAAAAAGGGTGTGTGGCAATCATATTCTCAAGGTGATTATAGAAACTTGTTATCTGTCGGAGGAAGAAAAGATTGCCATGTGTAAGGCAGTAACCAATGCTGGAGCTGATTATATCAAAACTTCTACTGGTTTTGGAACAAGTGGTGCAACCATAGAAGACATTCGGTTATTTCGCAGATATATCGGGCAGAATGTAAAGATGAAAGCAGCGGGTGGAATTAAGACAAGGGAAGACTTGATATTATTTTTAGAGGAAGGATGCGACAGAATTGGTACTTCAGCAGCGGTGGATATCTTGGTGAAAGAGCAGGGGTATTAGAATGCGTTCGATAAATATTCTTTGGAATACATGGGTATATATGGAGGAAACAAGGAGATGGGAGAAGTAGAAAAACAGCGGATAGCAGCGCTGCAAAAATTACTTAAGGAGGCAGGAATTGATTATTATATCGTTCCGACGGCAGATTATCACAATTCAGAGTACGTCAATGAGTATTTTAAGGTGCGGGAATTTTTATCTGGGTTTACTGGCTCGGCTGGAACTTTGGTGGTGAGCGCCAAGGAAGCAGGTCTTTGGACAGATGGCAGATATTTTGTACAGGCGGAGAATGAATTGAAAGGTTCTGGCATTGTCTTGTATAAAATGTTGGAAGAAGGTGTTCCAAAAATCAAGGAGTATCTTGAGAAGAATGTCACAGAGGGACAAACAATCGGGTTTGACGGCAGAGTTGTGGATGCTTTTTTTGGAAAGGAGTTGGAGGAGACCCTTGCAGGGAAAGAGGCAACATTTGTTTATGACAAAGATATTGCGGCATCACTCTGGCAGGATAGACCAGCAAGACCTGTAAGTAAATTGTGGATTGTGTCAGAAGAAAGCTGCGGCATGAGTGTCTCGGATAAACTTGCCAAGGTGCGTGAAAAAATGAAGGAAGAAGGGGCAGCATATCTCCTGATTGCAAAGTTGGACGATATTATGTGGCTCTATAATATCCGTGCAAATGATGTGAATTGCAATCCAGTAGCACTTTCCTATACTTATATCTCAAAAGATAAGGCAATATTATTTATTCAGACAGAAGCGTTGACAGAGGAAGTAAAACAACATTTTGAAAAGAGTGGTGTTATCTGCGAGGAGTATGATACTGTTATCGAGTATCTTAAAGAGTGCGATATGAGTGGGAAAGTCTGGTGTTCTAGTGCGGATATGAGCTATCTGCTCTACAAGCTGGTTCAAAGTCGTGCAGAATTGGTGGATAAGAAAAACCCAACAGAGCAGTTGAAAGCTATCAAGAATCCGGTTGAATTGGAACATATTAGAGATTGCTATATTAAGGACAGTGTTGTCTTAACGAAGTTTCTTTTTTGGATGAAAGAAAATGTAGGGAAAATTCCTATGGACGAGTTGTGCGTGGCGGCGAAACTAGACGGTATGAGAGCGGAAATACCAGGATTTCTTGATTTGTCCTTTCCAACAATCAGCGCCTACAAGTCCAATGCAGCAATGGCGCATTACAGTGCGACAGAAGCGCATTTTAGCAAGATTGAGGCGGAGGGATTTTATTTGGTTGACTCGGGTGGACAATATGAAGGCGGCACTACAGATGTGACTAGGACAATTGCGTTGGGGGCAGTCACTGACGAGATGAAGTTACATTTCACAAAAGTTGCGTGCGCGATGTTGCGCTTGGCAGACACAAAATTTTTGCAGGGTTGCACTGGTAGAAACCTTGACATTATTGCGCGGGAACCGCTCTGGCAATACGAGTTGGACTACAAACACGGAACAGGGCATGGTATCGGTTATATTCTCAATGTTCACGAGGGACCGCATAGTTTGAGATGGCAGTATCGGCCGGAAGTGCCAGAAACTGAGCTGGAAGAAGGAATGATTGTCTCTGACGAGCCAGGCATGTATGTGCAGGATAGCCATGGAATCCGCACAGAGAATATTGTTGAGATTGTGAAGGAGAAAAAGAACGAGTATGGGCAGTTTTTGGGATTTCGCCATCTGACCTATGTGCCAATTGACTTAGAGGCTATTGACGCGCAGTATATGGAGCCGTCGGATATCCGCAAGCTGAACACGTATCACAAAAGTGTCTATGAGAAGCTCTCTCCTTATTTTGAGGGGACAGAGCTTGAAAAGCTCAAAAGTGCAACGCGTGCAATCTAATTTATAATTGTGAGACTGTACAAAACGACAACTTATGAATGCGCATGGCTGAACTGTAACCATAATTTTAGAAGTTTATGTTAATTTTATTGACTTTTATCTAAGGTTTTGAGATAATTATATTGCTAGGGAAATTCTTACAAATTATGATCATAACCGTTTCGGACAGTTACTGCGTCACAACGGTTTGAAATAAAATTTTATTATCTTAAGGAGGATCTTATATGTCAACGAAAGCGTATTATCCCATTTCCGAGATTGGTGCTGGAAAGGTAGGATTTTCTAAGACACGTTCTATCATCGAAGCTGCTTTTTACGGAAACAATGTAGTGAAAGTAAACACTTTAAAGGAAGCCTATGAGTTAGCAAAGAACTCACCGGGAACAATTGTTACTGATATGAAAGTGAAAGATGGTGAAACATTCGGTCTTGAGAAGGACGCAAGAGTTCTGTTATTCAATGATGGTGCTGTTACAGGACGTTATGCAGCAGCACGCCGCATCAAGGGTGAGCCGGGCGTAGACGAGACAAAGCTTGACAAAGTGGTTATGGACGCTGTTTATGAGACACGTTGGAAGACCATGTATCATGCAGAGTGCTTTGTTGGTCTTGACCCTGAATTTATGGTAAAGGCACATCTCCTGATTCCAGAAGGAGAGGAGAACCTTCTTTACAACTGGATGATCAATTTCCAGTATATGTCTGATGAGTATGTAAAAATGTACAAGACTTCTAAGGCGGTTGGCGATGGCAAAGAGCCGGATATCTATATCTTCTCTGATCCACAGTGGGCACCACACGAGGCACCAGATGTTGATTATAGCTGCTTAAGCGATCCTCTGACACTCTGCTATTTCGACACAAACCAGAACTGTGCAGCAATTCTTGGTATGAAGTACTTTGGCGAGCACAAGAAGGGTACATTGACAATGGCATGGGCACTCGCAAATAGAAACGGCTATGCTTCCTGTCACGGTGGACAGAAAGAGTACTCTTTAGAAGGTGGCAAGAAATTTGTAGCTTCTGTATATGGACTTTCAGGATCAGGTAAGTCTACACTGACACATGCAAAGCATGGCGGCAAGTATGATGCATTTGGCGGTATTAAGGTTCTTCATGATGACGCTTTCATCATCAACACAGATACCTGTGCATCTATCGCACTTGAACCAACCTATTTTGACAAAACAGCAGACTATCCTACAGGATGCCCTGACAATGAGTACTTATTATCTGCACAGAACTGCTCTGCTACAATGGATGAGGACGGCAAGATTCAGTTGGTAACAGAGGATATCAGAAATGGTAACGGACGTGCGATCAAGTCGAAACTGTGGTCTCCAAATCGTGTGGACAAGATTGACGCTCCTGTAAATGCTATCTTCTGGATTATGAAAGACCCAACAATCCCTCCAGTAGTAAAGTTAAAAGGCGCAGCGCTCGCATCAGTTATGGGTGCAACCCTTGCGACCAAGACATCTACAGCAGAGCGTGTTGCAGCGGGTACAGACCTGAACGCATTGAGAATCGTTCCTTATGCAAATCCATTCAGAACTTATCCGTTAGTAAATGACTACGAGAAGTTCAAGAAGTTGGTTGAGGAGAAGGATGTAGCTTGCTATATTGTTAATACAGGCGACTTCATGGGTACAAAGGTAAAACCGGCTGACACATTGGGAATCCTTGAGACAATCGTTGAAGGAAAAGCAAACTTTGAGAAGTGGGGCAATTTCGATGATATCGAGATTATGTATGACTGGTCTGGAAAGACAAGTGATGCATTCAAGCCAGATATGAACAACGCTGAGTATGTGGCAGCTCTTAAGGCAGCTATGCAGAATCGTGTAGATGCAGTAGAAGGCTTTGCTACTAAGAAAGAAGGCTATGACAAGCTTCCTGACGAGGCACTTGCAGCATTGAAGAAGCTCGTTGAGCAGTGCTAATAAAATAATGTCAATAATCGAGTAGGGGGAAGATTATTTCCTCTACTCGCGCGTCGGCACCCGTCAGCTTCGCTGACATTCTTCTTTTGGGTGTCCGTGTGCATAAAAAAGGGATACAATAAAATGTGTCCCTTTTTTGTGTTGACATTATTTTACATTTGTTATATACTTTAACTGTGTTAAGTGTATTAATACAGTTAGAAAGGAGATAGGGCTATGATTTTAATCGATCACAAGGACCGACGCCCGATTTATGAACAGGTCATTGAACGGCTTCAGCAGATGATATTGTGTGGTGCGATGCAGCCCAATGATTCTATGCCATCTGTCAGGAGTCTTGCGATGGAACTGTCATTGAATCCGAACACAATTCAGCGTGCCTATCAGGAGTTGGAGCGTGCAGGATACATTTACACCATAAAGGGCAAAGGCAGCTTTGTGAGTGAGACAGCGACAGCAGCGACGTATAAAAGACAGGAAATCCAGCGAGAGATGCAAGAAACTGTAGATAAGGCGTTGCTTGCTGGCATAGCGGCAGAAGAACTGTCGGAAATCCTTACAGTCTGTATACAAAATAGCAGTGTATTGACGAATAGAGGAACAATAAAGGGGGAACTGACATGATAACAGCAGTGAATGTGACAAAGCATTTTGGGGAGATTACAGCGGTAAATGATGTCAATGTAACAGTTAAGAATGGGGAAGTCTTTGGACTAATTGGCACGAATGGAGCTGGAAAAAGTACATTTTTGCGCATGGCAGCAGGCGTGTATAAACCGGATAGTGGGAAAATCCTTGTGAATGACAAGGCAGTTTATGAAAATCCTTCTGCGAAGGCTGATATTTTCTACATATCAGATGAACAGTACTTTCTGCCGAACGCTACACCTCAGGAAATGGTAGGTTTTTATGCAGATTATTTTCCAGCGTTTGACAGAGTACGATTTAAGGAGATGCTTAAAAATTTTCAGTTAAAGCCAGATAGAAAAATCAATACGTTTTCAAAAGGGATGAAGAAGCAGCTTTCTATACTTCTCGGTGTTTGTGCAAACACAAAATATCTGTTCTGTGATGAGACTTTTGATGGGTTGGACCCTGTTATGCGGCAGGCAGTCAAGAGCATTTTTGCTGGCGAATTGTCAGAGCGCGATTTTACGCCGGTGATTGCGTCACATAATTTGCGGGAGTTAGAGGACATTTGTGATTGCGTTGGTATCTTACATCAAGGTGGGGTGCTAATGCAGAAGGATTTGGAGGAGATGAAGCTAAATATCCATAATATACAGTGTGTGTTTCAGAATGAGGAGGAGGAAGCGGCGGCGCTTGGATTGTTGGATATTGTCAAAGCAGAGAAGAGAGGGAGTTTGAACATTATTACAGTGCGCGGCTCAGAAAGGGAGATTTTCAATAAAATCAATATGTTCTCACCTGTTTTTGCGGAAATTTTGCCACTGACTCTGGAGGAAATCTTTATAAGTGAAACGGAGGTTGTCGGATATGATATCAAAAAACTTATTTTTTAAACTGATAAAGCAGGATTTTAAAAAGAGAATATGGTGTCCGATTTTAATATTTGTCATATGTTTTTTGGGGCTGGAAGTGCGTATGCTGATGAATATGGAGGGATTTATACGAAATCCCAGTGCGCGGCCCTATGATATTGCCACATATATTAGGGAGTATTTCTTTGGCAGAGAGGCATTAATCATGTCGATTATGGTTTGTCTGGTGGCATTTCTGTGTGGAATTAGTGGATATGCGTATTTGCATTCCAAAGTTCAGATTGATTTGTACCATAGTCTTCCAGTCAGCAAATCACAATTCTTTTGGGCAAGATATCTGTCAGGAATTTTGCAGTTTTTCATTCCCTTTGTAATAAATGTGGTTGTCTGTGCAGGGATTGCAGTAGGTAGAAAGGCATTTGTCTCAGAGACGATTCCGGCTGTATTATCCTTTCTTGGAATCGGATTAGTTATATTTGTATTAACATACAGTGTGACCGTGATTGCAACAGGACTTACAGGAAATATTATTATTAGTATTCTAGGAACAGGGGTATTGTTTGCGTACAGCACAGGAATTGAATTACTTATCTATTTGATGTCTGCGCGTTTTTTCGACACTTATACTGTGTATAACAGCAGGGGACATTTTGCGCTCAATGGAAAAGTTTGGTGTTTTTCGCCGCTTTCTATGATTATTAAGCTTTTTGCCAGTCCGAATAATACGACAATGGAAGATGCCCAGAAATTCTTTAAATATGATACGTTATATGTGTGGGTGCTTGTTGCATCAGCAGTTTTATATAGTTTGCTGGCATATGTTATTTTTATAAAAAGGGCGTCTGAAGCAGCGGGAAAATCAATTGCATTTCGCGTTGCTGAGCCGATAATTAAAACAATGGTTGCTATACCAACTGCGTTTTTTGTCGGATTTTTCTTTTGTTCTATTTCCTATAATACAGATACAGACGAATGGTTTTTGTTTGGTGTTATTTTTGGATTTCTTATTGTTTGTATTCTTATGGAAATTATTTATCGAATGGATTTGCGTGGTGTGCTGATGCACAAGAAGCAATTTCTGTTTAATGCGATATGTACGGCACTGATTTTTGTGGTATTTCAGTATGATGTGATAGGATTTGATACTTATGTTCCGTCCGATGACCAGTTGCAAAGCTGTGCGGTGTCGATCACAGATCTTATGCTGCTTCGACAGAATATTCAAGTGAATGATTTTGGCAGCCATTATCTAAGTCCATCACAATATCGTATGGCAAATATGGAACTGCAAGGAAATCCTAGTGTTATGGAGCTTGCGCGAAAAGCAGCAAAGGAACAGTTAACATACCAGTATTTTGATTATTACGAAGGTATTGAGAAGTCTCCTGAATATATAGAGACTTTAGAGAGACAAGAAAATTATCGATATATTGAGTTTGGATTTAAGTTTCTTAATGGGAAGACGATCTATCGGAGATATACGATTGACCTTGCAGATGCAGATGCAGTAAGATTACTTTCGGATATTTTTAATGACTATAATTATAAGGTTGGCTCTACGCCAGTCTTTAATGATGACTGGAAGATTGCATTTGACACCATTATATGTGAGAACAATTTTATCGCATCAGATATCACACTCACACCAGAAAGACAATCAAGATTAATGGAAACTTACCAAAAAGAGTATATGAAGCTTTCATTGGATGTTGTCATGCATACACTTCCTGTGGGGACAGTGGATTTTAGGGTAAGGAGTAGAAGCGATGGACGCATCATCTACAGTAGCTATTCAGGTGATATGTGCATTTATCCACAGTTTACAGAGACAATTGCCTTGATTAAGGAATATGGTTTTGACATGTTGGAAAACCCAACGGCAGAAGATGTGGATTTTATTCAGGTGAGAAAAGAAGGTGCAGTCTTTCCATACAGTGACCCATATGGTAGTCAAATACAAATGGCTAATATATTGGAAGAAGAGTCGAAGCAATATAAATATACTAATAAAGAACAGATACAACAGATTTTAGATAGTATTGTTTGTGATAAATTATATTGGCAGGTTAATGATTATGCGGATTTATTTGATAAGCGATACTCTATTGAGATTCGATTTAACAAAAATGACCAGGATACCGATAACGCCTATAAGTTTATCAAGGGACAAATACCTTCGTTTGTCAACTAGTCAAATCTTTTTCTTCCCGCGAGCAATGAGCCAAATGTTTATTTTGCAGACATTTGGCTCATGCTGAGAGACTTTTAATAGTTACAATTCATACCCACGCTAGATTTTGCATTGATTTATGATGATTTGGTGTGAATTGCAACAATT
>DEPD01000082.1:85225-102343 GCA_002358575.1 Lachnospiraceae bacterium UBA3401
TTTGGTGTGAATTGCAACAATTGATGTGCACAAAATGCCACAATGCAGGCATTTTAGCATTGGCTCTGACACCATGCAGCGAGTGCATGACATGGGTATAAAAAGTAACTTTTAATAACCTTATTTAAACCAAAGCTTAATATTAATTCTTGTATTGCAGGAGATTTTCAAGTATACTATAGGTAAAAAGTAAAAATGATTGAAAAGTGGAGGCTTTATGGAACTATTGCGAGGAATGAGGGATAGACTGGATAAGTATGTAGATATAGACTCTGAAATTTGTATCAATATGTGCATCACCGGTTCTGCAGTATATGATTTTTGTTGTTTTGGTATAGATAAGGAAGGGAAACTTTCCGATGACAGATATATGATATTTTACAATCAGTTAGCATCACCTACTGATGAGATTCGTTTTGTCTCGGGAAATAATTCTTCGGAATTTTATATTCAATTAGCAAAGCTGCCAATGAGCATTGATAAGCTAGTATTTACAGTAAGCATTGATGGAAATGGTACGATGGGCGAGATTACAAAACACGATTTTCAGTTATCACAAAATAATGTGATTCAGATGGCAATGGAATTGTTAGGCACTGATTTCAATATGGAAAAGGCGATTATTTCTATTGAACTTTATCGGAAAGATGGATGGCGCATCGCCGCTGCTGCGAAGGGGTTTAATGGTGGATTGTCAACGCTTTTAAAATCTTTTGGTGGGGAGGAGATTTCATCGAGTGTTTCTGATATGAACAGCGTAAATGCATCGCAAAAGCAGGAGAACAAAACGGAAGAAGAATTAACACAGAAAGTCATGGGAAAAATTAGCTTGTCAAAGGACAAAGTGAATCTTGAAAAGCATGTGGTCAGTTTAAGCAAGTGTATTGTTGATTTAGGGAAAAAGAGTGGCGTTGATCTTGGTTCTGCAAAGGCAAGAGTTATCGTTGTTCTTGATTACAGCGGCTCTATGAGTCCTCTTTATTTAAAAGGAACAGTACAGCGTACAATCAATAGGCTTGTTCCGTTAGGGTTGACTTTTGACGACAATGGTTCGATTGATATCTATTTGTTTCAGAATGATTTTATGAAATTAACAGATTTGACTCTTTCCAACTATGAAGATTACGTACAACATGTTATAATAACTTCTGGTTATCGAATGGGTGGAACAAGTTATGCACCTGTTCTGAGAGCGATTATAGAAGGAAAAATGCATAAAAAGGCGGGATTTTTGAGGCGTAACGCCAGTACAGAAAAGGCGATTGCAAATGATAAAGAGACAACATTTATACTTTTTATTACAGATGGTGAAAATAGTGACAGAGAAGAAACGAATAAAATTATTAAAAAGTCATCTGATATGAATGTATTTATTCAATTTATAGGGATTGGGAACGAAAAATTTAAATATCTAAAGAGTCTTGATGAGATGCATGGAAGAGTAAGGGATAATACTGGTTTTACAAAGATGGAGGATTTGGATAAGGCAGATGATAAAGAGCTCTATACGAATGTTCTTGACCAGTTTGCAAAATGGTTGAAAGGACTGCAATAAGAACTAAAGGTAAGCATTATTGTGAAGGGTATAATACTGTTATAATTCACACCCGCGCCAGTTTATATCAGCTTATAAGTTATTAAGGTGTGAATTATAACAGACTTTGCACACAAAATGCGAAAGAGCAAGCATTTTGGCGCATGATTCCCACTGCTTTGGTGTAGGTGTGAAAAGTAACATAATACTTTTAAATCCTATAAAATATCTCAAAAAAATAATTAACAAAAGCGTTCTCTTGTGATAAGATATTGATATATAATTTAATCATAATAAAATTTATATAAATGTGTAAACAGGAGGAGAACAGGATGGCAGAAAAGAAATGTGTAGCCTATGTATCCACATATACAATGGGCGATAAGCATGGCATTAAAATCTATGATGTTGATATGGAGCAAGGGCGTTTTAAGGAGAAGGGTGAAGTGCATATCACCAATTCTTCCTATGTCACAATCTCGCACAATCGAAAGTATCTTTATGCGATAACAGATACGGGTGTTTCCAGCTATAAGATTTTGCCAGATGGAAATCTGGACTTTGTGAATACTGCTTCTACAAACAGCATGAGAGGGTGCTATCTCTCTACAGATTATGAGGACAAGTTCTTGTTTTGCGCGGGCTATCATGATGGGAAGATCACAGTATTACATTTGGATTCCAGTACAGGGGCTGTGGATGCCATCACGGACGAAGTGTTTCACAAAGGCCTTGGAAGTATTGCGGAGAGAAGTTATCGGCCCCATATTAGCTGTGTAAAGATGACGAGAGACAATAAGTATCTCTGTGCAGCGGACCTTGGGATTGACTATGTGAATATTTATCGTCTGGACCATGACAGAGGGGTTTTGCGGCAGGTGGATATTATCCGGTGTGATATTGACTCTGCGCCGCGGCATTTAAAGTTCTCGGAAGATGGGCGGTTTCTGTATATTGTAAGTGAGATGAAAAACTGTATTGATGTATATGAATATCATGAGGAAGACAATGTGCCATTTTTTGATTTGATTCAGACAATTCCTACATCAGATAAGTTTGAATATAGGGGTGTGGCGGCAAGTGCTTTGAATATTTCTTTTGACGGCAAGTATATTATTACCTCCACAGCAGGGGACAATTGCGTTTCGCTGTTTGAGATTAACCAGAAGACTGGGAAATTGACTAGGCTGTTTTATCTGCCAGTCAGCGGAGAGTATCCAAAAGACGCGGCGCTATTTCCTGATAATAAGCATCTGGTAAGTTTAAATCATGAGTCAAATACAATGACTTTCTTCCGAGTGAATTATGAGGAGAATTATATGGTGATGAATGGAAAGGAACTTGAGATTAATCAGGCGAATTGCATTATTTTCCATGAACTTTCGTAAATGAGAATATTTGTTCAAAAAATATTTCAGCAAAGCTGATGGATGCTATGAGCAAGTAGGGAAGATTTATTCTTCCCTACTCGGTTTTATGCGCACGCCGATGCAGAGGAAATATGCCATTGCATGGCGCATCGGCGGCGTGGCGAGTAGGGGAAGTGCCCTTCCCTACTCGGTTTTATTTCTTTGATTGCAGATTGTAAAAATTTTTAATTTTGTCTACGCGGGCAGTCATATTTTGTAATAACATATCCAATACCGTGATTGCAGTCATTGATTCCACAACCACAACAGCCCTGGGAACAATGATTGGATCATGTCTTCCTTTTATTTGAATCGTAATTTCTTCTCCATCTCTATTGACTGTTTCCTGTTCTTGAAAAATGGATGGGGTGGGCTTGAAATAAGCTCTCACGATAAGCTCAGAACCATCGCTGATGCCACCTAAGACTCCGCCTGCATGGTTTGTGGCTTTGGTCACAGAAGAACCATTTATCCGAAAGTTGTCATTATTAAAGGAACCATTTGTAGCGGCGACTTTGACTCCATCGCCAATTTCAAAGGCTTTCACAGCACCAATGGACAGAATTGCTTTTGCGAGGTTGGCATCTAATTTTTCAAAGACAGGTTCTCCAATTCCTGCGGGTAGATTGACAACACGACAGGCGATAACTCCGCCGGCAGAGTCTAGTTTTTCCATACATTCTTTTAAGTAGGCTTCCGCTTTGCGTGAAGTTTCCTTGTCGGGCATACCTGTTGGATTGCTTCTTGCCTCGTCAATATCAATGCAATTTAAAGGACGTTCTGGATCTGGTATTTCAATAGAACCAATTGTCTGCGTGTAAGCGCAAACTATAATGCCGAGTTCTGATAGAAGTTTTGATGCGATAGCACCTGCTGCAACACGTCCAATTGTTTCGCGCCCAGAAGAGCGTCCGCCTCCGCGGTAATCTCTAAAGCCATATTTTTGGTCAAAGGTATAGTCTGCGTGCCCGGGGCGATAGTAGGAGGCAATTTCATTGTAGTCCGCGGATCTTTGGGTAGTATTGCGAACAAGCATGGAGATGGGTGTGCCAGTTGTTTTTCCTTCAAAGATGCCTGAGAGGATTTCAACGCTATCGGATTCCTTTCTTTGCGTTGTAAAACGAGAGGAACCAGGTTTTCGCCGATCAAGAAATGATTGGATATCTATTTCATTTAATGCAAGACCAGCCGGACAGCCGTCAACCACAACGCCAATGCCAGGACCGTGCGACTCTCCCCATGTAGTGATTTTAAATATATTTCCAAATGTTGAACCTGACATAATTGAATTTTCCTTTCTATTGTCATCAAAATTTGATCGCAGCTTTGCTAAAACGACAGAATGACAATTTACACATTTTTCCATAATTATTATAAATGCAAAAAGCATAAAAAGCAAGAAGTAGTAATTTACAATATATTGATGCAAAATTAGAAAGAGTGTGTTATGATGGAACAGGTTACAGTTTAATTTTTTGAGGAGTTGAAATAGATGTATAAGTTACTGAAACAAGAGGGGCGTGCTAAGCGCGCGGAGGTCACAACAGTTCACGGCACGATTCAGACACCAGTATTTATGAATGTTGGTACTGTGGCGGCGATTAAAGGGGCAGTATCAACGGCGGATTTAGAAGAGATTGGTACGCAAGTGGAATTGTCTAACACGTATCATCTTCATGTTAGAACAGGAGATGAGGCAATTAAGAAGCTTGGTGGATTGCATAAGTTTATGTCATGGGAGAAACCGATTTTGACGGATTCTGGTGGATTTCAAGTCTTTTCGCTCGCGGGGCTTCGCAGGATTAAGGAGGAGGGAGTTTATTTTAACTCTCATATAGATGGCAGAAAGATTTTCATGGGACCAGAGGAGAGTATGCGTATTCAATCAAATCTCGCTTCCACCATTGCAATGGCTTTTGACGAGTGTCCACCCAGCAAAGCAGAGCGGCAGTATGTTGAAAATTCTGTTGCGCGCACAACGCGCTGGCTTGAGCGGTGCAAAACGGAGATGCAGAAATTAAACAATCAAGAGGATACAATCAATAGAAACCAAATGCTTTTTGGTATTAATCAAGGAGCAGTATATGCGGATATTCGCATTGAACATGCAAAGCAGATTTCAGAGATGGATTTGGATGGGTATGCAGTGGGTGGATTGGCTGTCGGTGAGACACACGAGGAAATGTATTATATTTTGGAGGAAACTGTCCCGTATTTGCCAAAGAACAAGCCGACTTATCTGATGGGAGTGGGTACACCAGCTAATATTTTGGAGGGAGTAGAGCGCGGTATCGATTTTTTTGACTGTGTATATCCGACCAGGAATGGGCGTCATGGGCATCTGTATACAAATCATGGAAAAATCAATCTATTTAATGCAAAATATGAATTGGATTCTAGGCCGATTGAGGAAGGTTGTGGTTGTCCTGCATGTCGCAGGTATTCTAGGGCATATATTCGTCATTTGTTAAAAGCAAAGGAAATGCTTGGTCTACGGTTGTGTGTGCTGCACAATTTGTATTTCTATAATACTATGATGACAGAAATTAGAAATGCGCTTGATGCAGGGGAATTTGCTGCCTACAAAAAACGTAAGCTGGAAAAGATGCGGGCAGATGGAACTGTATGAAAGCGTATGATTTTAGCAGCGGTATAACAATGAAATTTATTCTTGGTGTAATCGTGACAATGATTGTATTTCTTCCAATTATTATCACAGTTTTAATAAAAAGAAAGAAAAATTTTTTGCAAAAATATACATCTGGTTTGGCATTGTATTTATCATCAGCGCATTTAGGAATTGGGCTGTTGGGAGCAGTCGTAGGATATCTTTTTACTGTAATAGGAATTTATGTACTGGAATGGGGTCCTGATATTTATTTTATATTCATATTTTTATCTTTGGCTTTGGCGGGGACATATGTTTCTATCTGCAGTATGCTTGAAGTTATTATATTAGATTTTGATTCATTGACAATAGTCAGCCCAATGCATCGTGTAAATAAAATTTCATTTTACGAATTGACGCACATTCATTATTACGAGAATAGAGAATCTGATTATATGTATGGAAAACGATTTTTGGATGGCTATATAAATAAGAAAAAAGTTTTTAGTATTAATGAGAGTTTTTGCGGGTTTGAGATTTTGTATGGTTTGCTTGAAAGTACAGGAAAAATAGAAAAATCTCAGTTAAAAGAAGAATTTGTGGTGGCAGAGCAGAAGGGGACCATAATCAGAAATTTTTTTGGCGTAGTGTTTTTTGGCGGCGTCTTTGCAGCGGCATTGATTCTTAAAGACGAAGTGGGGACAAGTATCTGCGTAATTATTTCAGGCTTTCTTTTGCTTTTTATTGTTGAACTGATAAAAAATTTATTATGGAAGATGACTGTTACATACAGTACTTTGTACATTAGAGGTTTTAGCGGGCGGGTATGTGCCTGCAATATTCGTGATATCACTGCTGTAATAGAGCGGCAGCATTATATTACATTGTATTCAGAACAGAGAAAGATAGCGAAGGTCTGCAAGGATTTTAATCATTTTGTGCTGCTTCAAAATCGGCTGGAAGCAGAGGGAATTTTGTTTTATAAATATTTTACTTGAAGTATTGGAAATTATTGTGTATGATATATACTATGTGTTTGATATAAGGAACTATGAATAGTTAACCGAATTGTATCGGTAAATATTACGAGGCAGTTCCCAACGGCGATATAGGAGGAAAAGTTAAATATGAATTTATTGTTGACAGAAGCAGATGCAATGGCGGCTGGACAAGGAGCTGCAAGTATGATATCACTGGTTGTAATGGTGGTATTTTGGTTTGGAATTATGTATTTTCTGATGATTCGTCCTCAGAGAAAGGAGCAGAAGAAAAAGGCTGCTCTTGTCAATTCGGTGGAAGTTGGCGACAGTATTTTGACTACCAGCGGATTTTATGGTATGGTGATTGATGTCACAGATGAGGATGTTATTGTAGAATTTGGCAGTAATAAAAATTGCCGTATCCCCATGAAGAAGGCGGCAATCGAGCAGGTTGAGAAGCCAGATAGCGAATAGAATTGTGATTAAAAAAAATCTCCAAGGATATCCGGGAGATTTTTTTATGTAATCTTGTTGAAATTTTCTGTCGAATGTAATATGATTGAGTATGTGTATATTTATTCCCGCGAGCAATGAGCCAAGCGGATGCAAAGCAGGCATTTGGCGAATACCGCAAGGGTCTAATACCTTGCCGCTTGCGCAGGGGTGACTTAAAGGATGGAATGCGGCGAAAAATCCATTCAAAGAAAAGGAGATAGAGAGCATGAATTTGAATATTGTTTGTATACCCGGTGACGGAATTGGACCTGAAATCGTTACAGAAGCGAAAAAGGTATTGGATCAGGTTGCTATAAAATATGGTCACAACATTTCGTATAAAGATATTTTGATGGGTGGCGCATCGATTGATGCTTGTGGGGAACCGCTTACAGATGAGGCGATTGCTACAACAAAAGCAGCAGATGCTGTTTTGATGGGATCGATTGGTGGAAATACTTCAACATCACCATGGTATAAATTGCCGCCACATTTAAGACCAGAGGCAGGGCTTTTAAAACTGAGAAAATCTTTGAATTTGTTTGCAAATCTAAGACCAGCCTATTTATATGAAGAGTTAAAGGAAGCATGTCCGCTGCGGAACGATATTATTGGCAGTGGATTTGACATGATGATTATGCGGGAACTTACAGGGGGATTGTATTTTGGAGAGCGCAGCACAAAGGAAGTGGATGGTGTTATCACAGCAGTTGACACCCTTACGTACACGGAAAATGAGATTCGACGCATTGCTGTCAAAGGTTTTGAGATTGCAATGAAACGCCGGAAAAAGGTGACCAGTGTCGATAAGGCAAATGTACTTGATTCTTCTCGGCTATGGAGAAAAGTGGTGGAGGAAGTTGCAAAGGATTATCCAGAGGTCACATTGGAGCACATGCTTGTCGATAACTGTGCAATGCAGCTTGTGAAGGACCCAAAGCAATTTGATGTGATTTTGACAGAAAATATGTTTGGAGACATTCTTTCGGATGAAGCAAGTATGGTCACAGGGTCTATCGGTATGTTGTCTTCAGCAAGTTTAAATGATACAAAATTTGGACTCTATGAGCCGAGTGGTGGTTCTGCACCAGATATTGCAGGAAAAGGGATTGCAAATCCAATTGCGACAATTTTAAGTGCGGCAATGATGCTTCGCTACTCGTTTGATTTGGACGAAGAAGCAGACGCCATTGAGGCAGCAGTGAAAAAAGTGCTTCAGGACGGTTATCGCACGATTGATATTATGCCGCAGGAGGAGTGTAGACGTGCGAGTGTAAAGCAGGTTGGAACGGCAGAAATGGGAGATTTAATTGCTAGGGGGATTTAAGAATGAAAAGTGATAATGTAAAAAAAGGAATGCAGCAGGCGCCGCACAGAAGTCTGTTTAATGCGTTAGGATTTACAGAAGAGGAAATGCAGAAACCTATGGTTGGCATTGTCAGTTCTTATAATGAAATTGTGCCAGGTCATATGAATTTGGACAAAATTGTAAACGCCGTAAAACTTGGTGTGGCGGAAGCAGGCGGTGTTCCGGTTGTTTTTCCAGCGATTGCAGTCTGTGATGGAATTGCTATGGGACATATTGGCATGAAGTATTCTCTTGTCACAAGAGATTTGATTGCAGATTCTACGGAATGTATGGCTTTAGCACATCAGTTTGATGCGCTTGTCATGGTGCCAAACTGTGACAAGAATGTTCCTGGTTTGTTAATGGCAGCAGCACGCATCAATGTGCCGACAGTGTTTGTGTCAGGGGGACCGATGCTTGCTGGACATGTGAAGGGGCAGAAACGCAGCCTTTCTTCAATGTTTGAGGCAGTGGGCTCCTATGCAGCGGGTACAATGACAGAGGAGGACGTCTGCGAGTTTGAGCAGAAGGCATGTCCTACATGTGGCTCTTGCTCTGGCATGTATACAGCCAACTCTATGAACTGTTTGACAGAGGCGCTCGGCATGGGGTTACAGGGAAATGGAACGATTCCAGCGGTGTATTCGGAGAGAATTAAGCTGGCAAAACATGCTGGTATGGCAGTTATGGAATTGCTTAAGAAAAATATTTGCCCGCGTGATATTATGACAAAAGAAGCGATTATCAATGCACTTACTGTTGACATGGCGCTTGGATGCTCCACTAACTCAATGCTTCATTTGCCAGCGATAGCACATGAGATTGGTTTTGACTTTGATATCTCCTACGCAAATGAAATTAGTGCAAAAACACCAAATCTTTGTCATCTTGCGCCAGCAGGACCTACTTATATGGAAGATTTAAACGAGGCGGGCGGCGTGTATGCAGTGATGAATGAGTTGTCAGAGCTTGGACTTTTGAATGAAAACTGCATGACTGTGACAGGAAAAACAATTGGTGAGAATATTAAAGGTGTTCAGAATAAAAATCCTGAGGTCATAAGACCGCTTGACAACCCATATAGTAAAACAGGAGGACTTGCTGTGTTGAAAGGGAATCTTGCACCTGATGGAAGTGTTGTAAAGCGTTCTGCAGTTGCCCCAGAGATGCTTGTCCATGAAGGGCCAGCACGTGTCTTTGAGTGTGAAGAAGATGCAATTGAGGCAATTAAAGGTGGAAAGATTGTCGCAGGAGATGTTGTGGTGATTCGTTATGAGGGTCCTAAGGGCGGTCCTGGTATGCGTGAGATGCTAAATCCTACGTCGGCGATTGCAGGAATGGGGCTCGGTTCTACGGTAGCACTGATTACAGATGGCCGTTTTTCCGGTGCATCGCGTGGGGCTTCGATTGGACATGTGTCACCGGAAGCTGCGGTATGTGGACCGATTGCACTAGTTGAGGAGGATGACATTATTTCTATCAACATTACAGAGTGCACTTTAAATGTCAAGGTATCTGATGAGGAGTTGGCAAAGCGCCGTGCGAATTGGCAGCCAAGAGAACCAAAGATTACTACTGGTTATCTTGCAAGATACCGCGAACTTGTCACAAGTGGCAATCGGGGAGCGATATTGGAACTTCCAAGAAAATAACTGAGAAAATAACAATGCTTATATGACCAAAGGAGATTAAAATATGCAGTTAACAGGTTCACAAATTGTGATTGAATGTTTGAAAGAGCAGGGTGTTGATACCGTATTTGGTTATCCTGGTGGAACGATCTTGAATATTTATGATGAACTGTATAAGCACAGTGATGAAATCAGACATATCCTTACCTCCCATGAACAAGGTGCTTCTCATGCGGCTGATGGATATGCACGTGCGACAGGAAAAGTTGGAGTCTGTCTTGCGACAAGCGGTCCAGGAGCGACGAATCTTGTAACAGGAATTGCGACGGCTTACATGGATTCTGTTCCATTGGTTGCGATCACAGCCAATGTAAATCTGCCATTGCTTGGGAAAGATACGTTTCAGGAGGTTGATATTGCAGGTGTGACAATGCCAATTACAAAACATGGGTATATTGTAAAAGATGTCACAAAGCTTGCGGAAACCATCAGACGTGCATTTAAGATTGCAAAATCAGGCAGACCAGGACCAGTGTTAGTTGACATTACCAAAGACGTGACAGCAAATAAATGTGAATTTATTCCAGTAAAACCGGAACCGCCAGTAATGAATAATTCATATACTGAAAAGGATATTGATGTGGCACTTGCGTTGATTAACGCTGCAAAGAAGCCTTATATTTATCTTGGCGGCGGTGCGATTATTTCTGGTGCGTCGCGGGAAGTCAAGGAATTTGCAGAGAAGATACAGGCACCTGTATGTGATACATTAATGGCAAAAGGTGCTTTTGACGGCAAAAGCGCACTGTATACAGGCATGATTGGCATGCATGGCACGAAGACATCAAATTATGGTGTAAGTCAGTGTGATTTGCTGATTGCGCTTGGGGCACGCTTTTCTGACCGTGTGGTAGGCAATCCAAAGAAGTTTGCAGAACATGCAAAAATCTTACATATTGATATAGACGCTGCGGAGATTAATAAAAATATTAAGACAGATGCCTCGGTTATTGGGGATTTAAAGACTGTCCTAAAAGAGTTGAACAGCAAACTTGAACAGCAGAATCATGATGACTGGATTGCGCAGATTCAAGCGTTGAAAGAAAAATATCCATTGCGGTATGAATCGGATAAGCTTACCTGCCCTTATGTCATTGAGGAGTTGGATCGAGTTACAGATGGAAAAGCAATTGTATCTACTGATGTAGGACAACATCAAATGTGGGCAGCACAATATTATCGGTATACAGAACCGCGGACTTTCCTTTCGTCTGGCGGACTTGGAACAATGGGATATGGACTGGGAGCTTGTATTGGTGCAAAAGTTGGAAGACCAGATAAAATTTGTGTCAATATTGCTGGAGATGGATGTTTTCGTATGAATATGAATGAGCTGGCAACGGCAAGCCGGTATAATATTCCTATTATTCAGATTATTATCAATAATCATGTGCTTGGAATGGTTCGCCAGTGGCAGACATTGTTTTATGAGAAGCGGTACTCACAGACAATTTTGACCGATAAAGTGGATTTTGTAAAAGTTTCTGAGGGGCTTGGCTGTGAGGCGATTCGTGTCACAAAGCGCGAGGAGGTAGGACCTGCGCTTGAAAAAGCAATTTCTCTGCAAAAGCCAGTTGTAATTGAGTGTGTCATTGAGGAAGATGACAAGGTATTTCCTATGGTTCCGGCAGGAGCAGCAATTAGCGAGGCATTTGACGCAGAGGATTTGAAGCAGCGCCAGTAGAGACTTTTTTATCAAGGAATATGTGGCATATTTGGCATCAACTTATAATACAGTAGGAATAGAACGTAATTTTCAGCCGACAAGAGGTGATACTGTAAAAGTGTCTGGCTATGACAGACCTTTATGATTTAGTGGAGCTTGGAACGTCTGTCATTTTATTAGTGCTACAAATACCAACATTTAGTTTTTTTCAAATGTTGTTTATATAATAGATTTAAGTAGATGCGCTGTTATGCATTTATGAAAGCTTGCAGAATAATGAAGAAATTAGGAGGAGTTAGAAAGTGTCCAGAGTGTACAATTTTTCAGCAGGTCCCGCAGTTTTACCTGAAGAAGTCCTTAAAGAAGCTGCAGATGAGATGTTAGATTATAAAGGAACTGGTATGTCCGTGATGGAGATGAGTCATCGTTCCAAGGCTTACGATAAGATTATCAAGGAAGCCGAAGCAGATTTGAGAGAGCTTATGAATATTCCCGATAATTATAAAGTGCTGTTTTTGCAGGGAGGCGCAAGCCAACAGTTTGCTATGATTCCTATGAATCTTATGAAAAATGGCGTTGCAGACTATATTGTGACTGGTCAGTGGGCAAAAAAAGCATATCAAGAGGCCTGTCTTTTTGGCAAGGCGAACAAGATTGCATCAAGTGAGGATCAAACCTTTTCTTATATACCTGACTGCTCAGACTTACCAATTTCTGAGGATGCAGACTATGTATATATCTGTGAAAATAATACAATTTATGGTACAAAATTCAAGACATTGCCAAATACAAAAGGAAAGACACTTGTGGCGGATGTGTCTTCATGCTTCCTGTCAGAACCCGTGGATGTTACAAAGTATGGTGTTATTTACGGGGGTGTTCAGAAAAATATTGGACCGGCTGGCGTGGTGATTGTAATTATCAGAGAAGATTTGATTACGGACGATGTTCTTCCAGGGACGCCGACAATGTTAAAATACAAGACACATGCGGACAATGATTCACTCTATAATACGCCACCTGCGTATGGTATCTATATCTGTGGAAAAGTATTTAAGTGGCTTAAGAAGCAAGGCGGACTCGAAAAAATGAAAGAGTACAATGAGGAGAAAGCAAAGATTCTCTATGATTTTCTTGATGAGAGCAGGCTTTTTCATGGAACAGTCAGAAAAGAGGACCGTTCGTTAATGAATGTTCCATTTGTGACAGGCAGCGAAGAGCTGGATGCAAAGTTTGTCAAAGAGGCGAAAGAGGCAGGATTTGAGAATCTAAAAGGCCACAGAACAGTCGGCGGTATGCGTGCAAGCATTTACAATGCAATGCCAATTGAAGGTGTGAAGAAGCTTGTGGAGTTTATGAAGAAATTTGAGGAGGAGAACCAATAATGTATCAATATAAATGCCTGAATCCTATTTCAGATATAGGTTTATCAAGATTTACAGAGAATTACCAGACAACAGATGACATTACACAGGCGGAGGGAGTGCTTGTCAGAAGTGCATCAATGCATGAGATGGAGCTTCCAAAGACACTTCTTGCAGTTGCAAGAGCTGGCGCAGGAGTGAACAATATTCCGCTTGACAAGTGTGCAGAACAGGGAATTGTTGTGTTTAACACACCTGGTGCCAATGCAAACGGAGTGAAAGAGCTTGTGCTTGCTGGTATGCTTCTTGCATCGAGAGACATTATTGGAGGAATTGACTGGGTAAAAGCCAATGTTGGCTCGGAGACTGTTGCAAAGGATGCGGAGAAGGAGAAAAAGAACTTTGCAGGTACAGAAATCTTAGGTAAAAAGTTGGGTATTATTGGTCTTGGTGCAATTGGTATCCGCGTTGCAAACGCGGCGGTAGCACTTGGAATGGACGTTTATGGATATGATCCATATCTCTCGGTAGATGCTGCATTAAAGATTTCGCGCGAAGTGAAGCATGTTGTTAATGTAGATGATATTTATGTAAATTGTGATTTTATTACGATTCATGTACCATTGATAGATGCAACGAAGGGAATGATTAATGCTGCTGCCATCGCAAAGATGAAACAAGGCGTGATTGTGCTAAATTTTGCAAGAGATTTGCTTGTCAATGAGAAGGATATGATTGCTGCATTAGATTCGGGAAAGGTTAGAAAGTACATATCAGATTTCCCCAATCCGACAACAGCAGGGCAAAAAGGCTGTATCGTTATTCCACATCTTGGAGCTTCCACGGAGGAATCTGAGGATAATTGTGCTGTGATGGCAGTAGATGAACTGAAAGATTATCTTGAGAATGGCAACATTAGAAATAGTGTTAATTATCCAGCATGTGATATGGGTGTGTGCAATAATGTTGGAAGAGTAGCAATTTTGCATAGGAATATTGCAAATATGATTACGCAGTTTACAGCCGCTTTTGGTGCAGCAGGAATCAATATTAGCGATATGACCAACAAGTCAAGGGGAGAGTATGCTTATACAATGATGGATATTGAAAAGTCAGCAGACGAAAAGATTCTTGAGCAGTTAAATCACATTGACGGTGTATTCCGTGTGCGTGTTGTAAAGTAAAATAGAGCGGAACTGAGTTCAAAATTTGTAATATATTAGTAACATTTTGGGCGAAAAATGCATCTTTAATGCAACATAAATTGTATATAAAGTGCAAAATATGTAAACAAAGTGTCGAAAGAGAGTTGACAAGCTGAAATAAATATGTAATAATTTATCTACAGAAACATCAGTACACTCAGAAAAGATATCGGAGATTTTCTTATAAAAATTTTATTTTTGTAAATTTTCGGTTGTGTAAAAAGGGATGGCTTCTCGGAAGTAATTAGGGGGAAATTATTATAGAGCGTTTCAATGTGTAAATGTAGCTTTTCGAGAGGAATCAAGTGTAAAAGGAACAGGACAAAAAAGGATGTGTGCATCCTTTTTTTGTCCTGTTCCTGCACATAGATCAAAACAAAGTGAAAGTTTTTTGCGTAATGTTCAATTTCTAAAATTGTTACAATTCATATCTACGCCAGATTTTATATTCATTTATGATGATTTGGGGTGAATTGCAACAATTGATGCACACAAAATGTCATAAAGCAGGCATTTTGACGCTAGTTCCGACGCCATGCACTTGCTGCATGGTGTCGGTGTGAAAAATAACCTAAAATGCATCATGTACGTCACCGTATTTGGTCATATTGCCAATTGTATTCTGGAATTTTATCTCACGGTCTACTGTGACTTGACTTGCCAAATCCATGTATTTGATAAAGATTTCTTCCACTGTCATATTTTTTTCCTTTGCGATTTCCTCCATGATAGGTTTGAGCTTCTCCAACTGGAAAGAAACTCGCGTTTTTTGCGGGTCAAAATCTTTCAATACATGGTCAGCGTACTCATTAATGCGGTCCAATAGATTCTTATCTTCCTTTGTCATAACTTTTGTTTTCCTTTCCTGCATATTGATACAAAGGAACTGTTCAAAAATAAACAATAGAACTGGTATTATTTATTTTTGAATAGCCTTTTCGTAATTACTATAGCATAATGTATTTTTCTTGTCAAAAGCTGTTATTATTACTTTTCATGATTCGAGCTTGGCTGCTATTCACGGCATGGGAGCCGCTCATGGCAACAATTCGAGGCGATAAATGACATTGGACCATAAATAATTGTAATCTATTTGGTAGCCATATTATTGCGTAATATGATATGAAAGTACGCAATAAAGATACAATATTGTGTTTTTACATTTGATAATATTACTTTTCGCTTATAAAACGCATAAAAAAGTATTACTAATACGATATTAGAGACTGTTAAAAAATAAAATGAAAACAGAGCGAACTAATTAAATTCATAAAAAATTACAACCAATTCCAAAAAAATCCTTCTTATAAAGAAAGGATTAAAATGAAACAGAAAAACAAAGGAGGTTATCATTTGGAAGACAATGAGATTATTGAATTATTTTGGCAGCGTTCGCAACAAGCAATTGCAGAGACAGACTGTAAATATGGCGGACGACTGCAAAATTTATCTATGAATATACTGCATGATAGAGAGGATGCAGAGGAGTGTATAAATGATACATATCATGCGACATGGAATACACTGCCCCCAAAACGTCCTAATTACTTTTTTGCTTATCTGGCAAAACTTACACGTAATTTTTCTTTTGGAAAATATGATTATTATCACGCACAAAAACGACATGTGACAGTAGTTGAATTAAGTGAGGAAATTGAGAACTGTATTCCAGCACCCAATGACCTTGAACAGAAAATGGACAGCGAAGAAATCGGGCGCATTATCAGTGATTTTTTATATCAACAGTCGGCTGAAATGCGAATGATTTTTGTACACCGATATTGGTATATGGATTCTGTCAAGGAAATTTCACAGGTATTTCATGTAAGTGAAAGCAAAGTCAAATCAATTCTATTTCGCATGAGAAATAAATTACGAAAATATTTGGAGGAAGGAGGTATACAACTATGAGAGGAAAAGATTTGCTACAATGTATGGAGTATATTGATGATGCACTTATAGAGGAGGCACTAAATCCAGCAATAGTGTCTCACAAAAACAAATCTGCTGCTAAGTGGGCTATGGCGGTTGCTTGCGTGATGGCAGTTGGCATTTCGGCTACAGCATTCTGGTCACATCAAAACGTGAATGTGGATTTAAAACAGGATGGTAATGATATCGCTGCACAAACAGATATAGTAGACAATTATAGGGACCAGAGCGATACTGGAGGGACAGCAGAGACGGGACTTGTAATGGGAATTGAAGAAGATGCATCAAATAGTATTACATCTGTGACAGAAAATAATATATCAGAAAGTGCGAAAGCAGAAAGCATGGAGGATCAGGTAGCAGCAAAATCAAATATGGAAAGTTTGGAAATACAGAAAGAAACAAAACTAGCAGATTTGGAAGTGCAAAAAGAGACAAAAACTGCATATAAGGTTATCCATGATTATTATAGGGAAAAAGATACATCGGAATATTGTTATCCAGCACCCGAAAAAGGAACGGTTTTGTGTTACCATTACCTACAGGAAGCGATAAATTATTATGAGACGCAAGAGAGTACGATAGATGCAGTAGACAATACGATCTATGCATATCAGGTAGTGATTGATATCTACGGTGATATGGAAACAATAGATGGTATTCAATATGAAGATTTATACCATTTCGATGCTGGGAATTTATTGATTGAACAGGAATACAGACGCTTGATTGATTTAGGATATGCAGTAAGATTGTCTGAGGATTTCCAGTTGACAGGTGTTTTTACGAAAGCAGAGATTGATACTTTTTCGGCTGCACCAGAATATGGCTACGCTTTTCGATTTGAAAATGAATTATAAATGCAGAAAAGAAAGCCTGCTAATAA
>DEPD01000018.1 GCA_002358575.1 Lachnospiraceae bacterium UBA3401
CCGCTGATGAATGAAACACCAGCAGGGGCATAGCAGGACAGGAAAGTAACAAGCAGTTGGAAAGCATCACGAAAGGTCAGGCTTTTGGTGGTGCTTTTCCTTTGCAGAAAAAGAATATTTGTGACAAAAGTAGACAGTTAGATGCTTGTAGACTAAGTGAATTGATGATAAAATGAGTTCAAATAACAGATTAGATACAAATAATGTGCAAGTGTAGAAGAATTTTGGGAAGGTGTTGGATTATGTTTATATCTAAAATACAGGTAGAGAATTTTAGAAGTTTTGAAAGAACAGAAGTGGATTTTCATGAAGGAATAAATGTTTTAATAGGTCATAATAATTGTGGTAAATCAAATCTGCTTACAGCAATGGCACTAATTTTTGATAATTCAATTAGCAAGCAATTAGAAGTAGATGATTTTTATAATGGAATAAGTGTGGAAGAGTTAAAAGAATCTGCTCCTAAAATAAAAATAACTATAACTATAACACAATCAAACGATGAAGATTTAATGAGTGACGAACTGGTTACAGTCAGTAATTGGTTGGTTTCGTTGGAAACCCCATATCAGGCACAGGTTCAGTATGAATACTTTCTGTCATCAGGGGAAGAAGAAAATTACAAGAAACGTGTTAGCGGAATAGATAGTGCAAAAGAGATTTGGAAGATAATTAAAAGTGAATATATACGTCTTTATACTTATAAAATATGGGTAGGGAATCCGGCTAACCGAGTAGTGGCAGACAGTGATAGTTTGAGGAAATTCGATTATCAGTTTTTGAATGCAATCAGAGATGTAGAAAGGGATATGTTCAGTGGAAGAAATACACTTTTAAAAAGAGTGATTGACTTTTTTATGGATTATGAAATTAAGTCGGATGGAAAGTTGGACGAAATCCAAAAGTCTGAAAAAATTAAAGAGAGGAAAAATGAATTTGCTGAAAATGCAGATGAGATCATTAGTAAGCTGCATATGCGTTTAGAAGCGGGAAATCAGGAAATATTATCATATGCGAAAGACATTGGAGCTTCATTTGATAAATCAGAACCTAGTTTTGAAGGTGAACTAACAGAAAGCGAATTATATTCTGTATTAAAATTGATAATAAAACAAGAAACGGGAATGACACTTCCTGTAGATAAAAATGGACTTGGATATAATAATTTAATATTTATGTCATTGTTATTAGCGAAAATGCAGGCAGATTCCGATGGAAAATATATGGGAAGTAACGCAAAGATATTCCCAATGCTGGTCATTGAAGAACCCGAAGCTCATTTGCACCCAACAATGCAGGACAAATTTATAAAATTTCTAAATAAAAATATAGAACGTAAGAAGGTTAAACAGGTATTTATTACAACACATTCAACCTTTATTACTGCGGCGGTTCAGCTAGATGATTTAATCTGTCTATACAGAGGTGGTATCAAAACTTGTATAGCTTATCCAGGAAGGACATTTTGGGAAAATGCAGATGGGACAAAGATAAATGCTGTCAGTAAAAAGTATGTACAAAGATTTCTGGATGCAACTAAATCGAATATGTTATTTGCTGAAAGAATAATAATGGTTGAGGGGATAGCCGAACAACTGTTAATACCTGTTTTAGCTGAATATAATGGAAACTCGTTAGCGGATAACCATGTAATTGTTTTACAGGTTGGAGGGCGGTATTTTGAGCATTTCCTACGGTTGTTTGATCAGAAGAACCCTACTGCGATTAATAGAAAGATTGCTTGTATTACGGATATAGATCCTGTGAGAAAAAAGAAAAATATTAAGGGGGCAACTTTTGAAAAATGCTATCCGTATGAATGTGGGATTGAAGAAACGGTATATGAATATAAGCATAATACTGCATTAGCAGAAATATATCCTGAGAAAAAAGAAGGTAATATCAGAGTTTTTTCTCAAAATAAGAAATTTGGGAAAACTTTAGAATATCAATTGGCATGGGACAATCCGTCAAATGAACTGCTTCTTACAGAAGGCATATCCAATGCTGAAGAATTGAGAGATTTAATGAGTATGGTAGGTGAGAAAAGCATTGATGATATGCTTAAAAGAATGCATGACAGTGAAGAAAGACAACGGATTATGGAGGCGATACAAAAGTCTATATGGGATGATGCTGAAAAGAAAAAAGCAATTGTTTCGTCCAGATATCTAAATTCAGTTGGTAAGGGAGAAAATGCACTAGAGTTGGCATCTGTGCTGAAAGATAATCTGTTGTCAAAAGGAACTGATAGATTTAAGGAATTTATAGTTCCAGAATACATTAAAAATGCAATAAAGTGGGTGTGCGAATGAAAGAGATAACTGCAAATACAGATTTAGACATAGAAAAAGAATTCAAGATTGAAGCTGGACCGGGGGCAGGAAAAACACGTTTTTTAATTCATCATATAAACAATGTTATTAAGAAGTCTCATAGATTATATTCTGCTAGAAAAGTTGCATGTATAACATTTACGAATACTGCGGTTGATACAATCCGTCAGCGGTTAGGGCATGGAGCAATTGAAAAGACAGAGGTATCTACTATTCATAGCTTTCTGTATAATAATATAGTTAAGCCATATGGAAGATGCTTATTAGAAGAGTATGGATTAAGAATAGAAAAAGTCGATCGACATGAAGATGCTGTTGTAAATAGAAAAATTTTGAATCAATGGATTGAAATGGATGTGCTTTCTGGATTGCGGCCTCCAAACTCCCAGAAACAGTTAAAAACAAGATCTGGTTTGACGGCTGTATTAAAAAAATGGTTACTTTCAGAAAAGTGTATTGTTAGGAAAGGAAATATTGAGTGGATTTTTAATGACAACGTAGTAGCGTATACTTCGGAAGGGAGATTTGCACTTGATAGAAGCAGTTTTAAGGTATTGAAAAGTGGATTTATGGAATACAAAAAGCTGTATTGGGAGAAAGGGATAGTTGATCACGAAGATGTACTATTTTTTTCCGGAATTCTCATTCAAAAGTGTCCATTTATACTTACCATTTTAAGAGCAAAGTATCCATATATTTTTGTGGATGAATTTCAGGATACAAATCCTATCCAAACATACATTCTCGCAGAAATAAAGAAGGAAGAGAGTATTGTAGGAGTTATTGGTGATGCTGCACAGGCAATATATGGGTTTCAGGGGGCGGATATTCAATTGTTTAGGAAGTATAAGGTAAAAAAAGAAAACGAATACTCTCTTAACGAAAATCACAGAAGCGATAAATGTATTGTTGATTTTCTGAATATTCTTCGTGAGAATTTTGAGCAAATACCTTGTGAGGAATATGAAGATTCATCTATAAAATTTTTTGTTGGTGATAGAACTAAAGCATTTTTAAAAGCTAGAGATATATGCGGGCTGGAAGAATTAGTATCTCTTTCAAGAGACAACGTAACATCAAACGCAATGAAAAACTTATTGGAAAACGAAGCTTATGATAGTAAGATAATGAAAAAATTTGAAGAGATAGAAAAAAGCAACCCTAAAAGAATGAACTATGTAATTGCATATATTAATGCAATAGAATTGGCAAGAAACAGCAAGTTTAAAGAGGCAATTAAAAAAATAGAGTGGTTATATAGGGACCAGGCTGAATCGAAAAAGATAGCATTGAATATGTTATTATTAATGTTAAAAAGCTATTCTGATTATAGTAATATGTCATTGATGAATTTCTATTTATTACTAAAGGGACTAGAAAAGAATGTTCAACTATCAAATTTTAAAACGGGTTCTATTAAGTCATTTTATGAAAATACTTTATATATCAATTTGGCAGTTTGCGTAAATATTGTTGAGGATATCAGTAATCATATTACGATACATAAAGCGAAAGGAGCTGAGTATGAGAATGTTTTTGTTGTAGGGAATAGCAACTTTTTGGACTTTCTTATGAATCCAGATATTGCGAAAAAAGAGGAACATAGGGTTTTTTATGTTGCATTAAGCAGAGCAAAAAAGCGATTGTTTTTGTTTTTAGATGAGTTGAGTCTTTCTGATGAAAATTATATTGGAGAAAAGTATGCTATTAAAATTGAAAGAATAGGTTAATGATTTTGTTTTAGAACAATGAATATATTAAACCTGAATTAATGTATACAATATGTATTAGTTGGCAGTTTGGGAGGGCACTATGGAGCTTAGTTCTGTGGTGCCTTTTCTGTTGTAAAAAATATTTTTTTAGTTTTTACTTGACAAAAGCAGAACTGCTTGCGCTCACGCCTGCTGATATTGACTTTGAGAAGCAGACGGTCACAATCAGCAAGACTTTCCACCGTTCCAAAGGTCGGGACATTATCACAAGCCCTAAGACGAAAAAGAGCAACCGCACAATCAAAATGCCGCCGTTTCTCTGTGAAGAAATGCAGGAGTACATCAAAATGCTTTATGACATCAAGCCGGACGAAAGATTATTTACGGTCACAAAATCCTATCTCAATCATGAAATGGAGCGAGGGGCGAAGCAGGCGGGCGTTAAGAAAATCCGTGTCCACGATATTCGCCATAGCGCGGTTTCACTTTTAATCAACATGGGATTTTCGGTACTGGCGATAGGGGAGCGCATGGGGCATGAAGCGGAGAAAATCACTTACCGTTACGCCCACCTGTTCCCCACGGTACAGACGGAAATGGCGGAGAAATTGGAAATGGAGAGAATGACAAAGGAGGAAAATCCTCTGCTCCTGCAAGGGCAGTCGCATTTTCCTGCGGAAAACAGGGAGGATTAGGAACATGGAAAAATCACTGGATTACAAGGGAAGATGGCGCAACCATACGGTGGCGTTCCGGGTATCGGACGAAGAAGCAAAGCTGTTGAATGATTTGGTGGCTTTGTCGGGGCTGACAAAACAGGACTACATCACAAGGCGGCTCTTATGCCGGGACGTTGTGGTGCAGGGCAATCCGAGGGTGTATAAGGCACTGAAAAATCAGATGGCGGCAATCCATGAGGAATTGAAGCGCATGGAAAGCATAAGCCCGGACAATGACGAACTGCTCTACACGTTGCAGGTAATCGCAATCACTTTGGACGGATTGAAATGGGAAGATGAATGACAAATAAAATAAAAACGACTGCTCCTATATCATCTGTTGGCGCAGATGGGGAACAGCCGCAAACAAAAAATCACACTGAAATTATAGCAAATGGAAACGTAAAAAACAATCTGCAAGCCACTGCTTTTTGTGGCTTTGACACAAATTGCCCGGAGAAATCCGCGCAGGGCGACGGGCTTCAAATCGTTTCCATGACAGAACTGTATGATACGGTGTACCCGCCGAGAACACCTGTTTTGGACGGCTTTCTGTATGGCGGCACTTATCTCTTTGTGGGTGCGCCGAAAGTGGGAAAGTCGTTCTTTATGGGGCAACTTGCCTACCATGTGGCAATGGGACTTCCGTTGTGGAACTATCCAGTAAGAAAAGGGACGATTCTATATTTTGCACTGGAAGATGATTACGCAAGGCTTCAGCGGCGGCTGTCCGTCATGTTTGGCGTGGAGTGGACGGGGAATTAGAGGGCTTCATCAAAGAGCATAAGGACGCAAGGCTGATTATCATTGACACGCTCCAAAAGGTGCGTGAGGTCGGCGGGGACAGGTACAGCTATTCCAGTGACTATGAGATTGTAACAAAATTGAAATCATTCAGTGATAAATATGGTGTCTGCCTGTTGGTGGTTCATCATACCCGCAAGTTGGAGTTCGAGGACAGCTTCGATATGAT
>DEPD01000017.1 GCA_002358575.1 Lachnospiraceae bacterium UBA3401
TCGAGGAGGTATGTCAAAAAACGTAGGCGCTGCGGGCTGCGGCGAGGCTTTTTGGCATGCATAATCGGAGAAACAGCCAAGTCAAGATGCGTCAGTTATTTTCCTACAATTCCTAACTATACGTTGAATTAGCAATCATAAAGTCAAAACAAATAAATACAACGGTATAAGTAAACTAATATAATTTCCATTCTTTATATTATGTATTTGAAATAAAATATCCCACTTATTGCAACACTTAACAAAACTATCTCGTGATTAATTAACCACGCAATTAAACTATAACATGTACATTTTCCCTCATTAACTACATTAACTCCCAACTCAAATTGCATATCTTTCTGTCCAAATTTTCTTAAAAAAGAATTAATATGTGCGTTTGCTAATCTGTAATATGATATGCATGCTGTAAAAGGAATGATTAATAAAAATGGTATTAAACAAATCCAAGCGCTTATCGAGTCCATAACCTCAAACCCATAAATATCCTCTATTGTCTCGAAAATCTGGCGTGTGGTCATACCTTTTGCGTACATGGAGATGATCTTGTCATCGATTGCAAAGATATCTTTCTTACGCTTTGGAATAATTTGAGACTCAAAAGAGCTTTGGCGGTCTTGGGGAACCTCCACCTCAAATTCACCATATTTAGTTTGGACTTTGTGCCATTTCTGTAATTGGGTTCTTCAGAACGCTCATATTTCCCATAGCCAAGGTAATTATCCATCTCGGCCTCAAGCATCTGCTGGACGGTACCAGAAAGCAGGTCTTTGAGAGCATCCTGGATATCCTATGCAGTCTCAATGTCATACTCTTGCAGCAGCCCCTGGATAAGGCTGCGTTTTCCTTCGGTCATTGGTTTTGGTTTGTAAACTTCTTTTTTTCTATTTGCCATAATTTAAGGCCTCCTATGATTTAGATTTTATCATAGAAGACCTTATTCTTATAAATTATCATCTGGCAGTTTAGGTATCCCATCTGTTACACCTATTCTTGAATTATGCCAAGCTTTTTGCATTCCTCCATGGCAAGTTTAATCATTGCAGAGCAATGCCCTTTTCCTGCTCCGAAGGTCTAACACCATCTCCAATGTGACCGCCATTTAACAACAACTTATTGTTTAGTCTATGCTGAGTATTCACTGCACCGACAAGCTTGTCCTTATCCATATAGAGACAAAAATATATAGAATCTGGAACCGGCTGTTTATCACTCTTTTTCACATCAAGATGAGTTAACTAGAATCGTGAATCGCCTATCTCGCATCAGTGCTTCATTAAAATTTCTAGACGATACCATCGCATCGCCATCAAAATTTTGCCTAGCACTGGCACGAACCATGCAGCTCACAACTCTAAATTCTGTCTGGATAGACACTACTCTATTGTAAACATTATCTGCCTGTAAAATATTTCCTTGTGCAAATCTGTTATAAAACTGTCTAAATCCGCTGTATCTTCAATTACATACGCCCCACTTAATCCCTCAATCCGTTGATTTCCAGAAGGGTATGACACCAGATGACTGGCTATACAAGCCAGTCTCCGTCCTTGATTAATAGCATATCGAACTGTATACATTGTACCGCTATCATATGCTGCCTCTATCACAAGCACTCCGTCACTCATTCCACTTTGTAAGCGGTCTCTCTGTACATATTGATATTTCTGTGCCGATATAGATGGAAGGTATTCACTAACCAGGCAGCCGCCATTTAACAATATTTTTCTTGCAAGATCCCAGTTAGAATATGGTACAATCCGATCCAATCCACATGGCATCACAGCAACACAGGTCCCACCCGCAGCAAGTGCCCCATGCAGTGCATGTGTGTCACAGCCCAGAGCAAGACCATTCACCACATTTATGCCTCTCTTTCCCAACGCGTATCCTATTTGATATGCCATTTTTATTCCCTTTTCGGATATATGTCGGCTTCCAACCACCGCAATATTTCTTTTTTGATTGATGACTTGAATATTACCTTGATAGTACAAATAAGCAGGTGCTCTCGCGATAGAAGCTAATCGTTGGGGATATTCCTCTTTTTCTATTTCGGTCCATCTGATTGTGTATTGCTGAAATATTCCTATCATCTCCCGACTAAAAATTTGCTAATATTATGTTTGTTTTTCCTCAAAACTTCTACACCACTTTAAAATTTGGTCAAAATAGATCTGCAATTTTCCCTTAAAAATAAAAATTGGAACAGGTTGTTTCAAATCATAAATTTGTGCATAAATATCATTCTCAAAGAAAAAGACCACCAACTGCTTTTTATAAGGGTCAAAAATCCAGTACTCACGCACTCCGGCATTCTCATATTTCTCTAACTTTTTAAAATAATCTTTTCGTTTTGTGGCAGAAGAAATAACCTCCAACACAAAGTCTGGAGCGCCGAATACTCTTCCTCGTAATAGCTTTTCATTATTGCACAGAATAAAAACATCTGGCTGCACTATAGTTTTATTATCACAGTTAAGCTGCACATCAACAGGAGAGATACCTACCTCACATTTCCCATTATTTTCTATTATATAATTCGCAATTTGCCTGTAAATCTCGCCCGCAATTTTCTGATGTTCAAACGTCGGAGTTTTCAAATCATACATTGTACCATCAATCAATTCCACTCTAATTTCATCTGGTGTAACAAAATAATCTTCTATCGTGCATTCATTCTGGTTCTTCTTTTGAGAATTTCCATAAGAAAAAATAGCGCTATCTTTCAATACCATATCATCTTTCTGTTCCTTTAGTACCTGCTCCAACGCCTGTAGCGTCGCATAGCGTGGATGCGTTGTCTCCCCCGAAAAAATCTTCTGTATAGTGCCGAGTGGAACTCCTGATAAATTAGAAATCTGAGCATAGCTATATCCCTTCTGCAATTTTCTTTGTTTCATTTCTTCTACAGTCATAACTTCCTCCCCAAATTTCTAATAGATACTTGAATAAACTAACTTTTTGGAATCTTTTCTACAGATCTTTAAACACACCCCATTCGCACGCCTGCAATCCCGCTGCTTATCTCAGTCGAAGATTGTACTCCTGCGAAAACAAGATTATATTTTTCTCACTATTTATAAAAGCAAAAGTCTTCTCTGCTGAGAAAAAACACGGAATAATTTTATTATATCCATTTCAATCCGTTTGTCAACCGTTTTGTTTCCAATTATCCAAATTTTATTCTTTTTTGTTACTTTTCACACCCGCA
>DEPD01000056.1 GCA_002358575.1 Lachnospiraceae bacterium UBA3401
CGCATGTGGTACAGGAGGATTTCTTGTAGATGCACTCCATCATGTGGAAGATGCAGGAATCAAGATAGAAGATTTGTCCAAATTGCAACATTCCTTTTATGGAGTGGAAAAGAAGCAGCTTCCTTATATGCTCTGTACAACGAATATGCTTTTAAATGATATTGCAGAGCCAGATATTATGCATGATAATTCATTAGAGCAAGATGTAAGAAGATATACAGATGATGATAAGTTTGATGTCATTCTTATGAATCCGCCTTATGGTGGTTCAGAACTAGAAATCGTACAGAAGAATTTTCCTGCTGAACTTAGAAATTCAGAGACAGCAGACCTCTTTATGATTGAGATTATGTATCGACTTAATAAAAATGGAAGATGCGGGGTAGTTCTTCCTGATGGCTTTATTTTTGGAACTGATAACAGCAAGAGTGCAATTAAGAAGAAGCTGATAGAGGAATTTAACTTGCATACAGTAATCAGGCTTCCTGGGAGCTGTTTTGCTCCATATACAAGTATTGCAACAAATTTGCTTTTCTTTGATAAGACAGAACCGACAACAGATGTATGGTTTTACAGATTTGATTTGCCAAATGGACAGAAATTCTCTATGAAAAAGAATCCAATGACAAGGGAGAAAATGTCTGCTCTGGATGAGTGGTGGGATAATCGTGTAGAGATAAAAGACGAAAAAGAAGATAGTTCTATGACAGAGACTTGGAAAGCAAGGAAGGTATCTGTAGATGAAATCGTAGCAAATAATTATAGTTTAGACTTTTGTGGTTTTCCAAATGAAGAAAAAGTGATCCTTTCTCCAAAAGAAACAATAGAGAACTTTAAAGCAGAGAGGGAGAGACTTGATCGGAAGATGGATGCGAAGCTACAAGAGATAATGGATATGTTGGGAGTGTAGTTATGGTATTAGCGGAAAATTTGAGACAGGCAGTTATTCAACAAGCCATACAGGGGAAATTAACAAAACAATTAGAGACAGATAGAAGTGTAGATGATTATTTGGAGCAAATTTCAAATAGAAAAGCTACACTCATTAAGAATAAAGAAATAAAAAAAGAGCCTGCATTGACTGGGGATATGAACGAAGAGATACAATTGCAAATTCCTGATAGTTGGCGATGGGAAAAACTTGGGAATTTGTGTAGCAAAATAGGAGCTGGAAGCACCCCAAAAGGAGGCGCAGTAAACTATGTGGCAGAGGGAGTTCCGTTTATTAGAGAACAGAATGTTTATTCGTCAGGCTTGTGGTATAGTGGCATGGTGTATATTACGGAGGAAATGAATGAATTAAAAGCGGGAAGTATGGTTAAGCCAAATGATCTATTGCTGAATATTACAGGGGGATCAATAGGTAGATGTGCATTGATACCTAATGATTTTATTACAGGTAATGTAAATCAACATGTATTGATTATTCGACTTGTTGATGTGGCGATTGTTAAATATATACATACTGTAATAAATAGCCCTTATATTCAGAGTCAGATACATGAAAAATCAAAAGGAGATAAAGAAGGATTAAGTGCAGCAAGTACTAAAAATTTTTGGATTCCTATTCCTCCAATCGAAGAACAGCAGAGAATTGTTGATAAAATCAACGAAATAATGCCGAAGATTGATGAATATGAGAAGATTGAAAAAGAGTTGGAAACATTAAAGAAAGAGTTTCCAACAAATATGAAAGATGCATTGCTTCAAGCTGCTATGCAGGGAAAATTGACAGAACAGTTGGAGAGTGATGGTAGTGTAGATGAATTGCTGGAAGCAATCAGACAAGAAAAAGAGGAGCTAATTGCACAAAAGAAAATCAAAAAGGAAAAACCACTACCAGATATTGAGGAAGAAGAGAGGCCATTTGACATTCCTGAAAATTGGAGATGGGTGAGATGGGGAAATTTAGCATATTCAATTCAATATGGTTATAATGCTCCTGCTCAAGAATCAGGAAAAATTAAGATGGTTCGTATCAGTGATATACAAGATAATTCGGTAAATTGGAATAGTGTGCCATACTGTGATATATCAGATGAAGAAATAGAGACATATCTTTTGAAGAAAAATGATATTTTGTTTGCAAGAACAGGAGGAACAGTAGGAAAATCATTTTTAGTAAGTAATGTTCCAGAAGATGCTATTTATGCAGGATACTTGATAAGAACAAGATATAATAATCAATTAGTTCCACGATACTTAAAACTTTTTATGGAAAGCCAGTTATACTGGGTACAATTACAAAATGGGAAAACACAGGGATGTCAACCAAACTGTAATGGACAAACTTTATCAAAGATGATGATTCCGATTCCTCCAATAGAAGAACAAAATAGAATTGTAGAGAGATTGGAAGCATTGTTGCCATTGTGTGAGGATCTGAAGGAATAGGAGTATAGGGATGGAACAATCTGTTTATGAATTGCAACAGATGGCTCTTGATAAGAATGCCGATATTGAAGAGTTGCTTAGAAAGGCATATTTGATAGCAGTTTCAATAAATCAAAAAGATATTGAGAAATGGATTCTTAATGAGCAAAATGGTTATCAAAGTGTGGATGATCTTCCTGAGTACAGATTTCTGAGAGGCGAATTAAAGGCATACAATTTTGGAAGATGGATTCCTACTCAATTTAATAAACAAGAGCAAGCAGAAGCATTTTCTAAATTGCCATTTACAGAATCCATTTTAGGAATTATTGAAGCATATCATAATAGCAGTAATGGGAGTGTTTCATATTCCATTACGGATGCATTAACGCAAGCACTTAATAAAAACGGAAGTTTTGTTACCGTTTATAATTATTTTGTATCTACAGGACAACTAAAACAAGTAATTAGTTCTGTTCAAAATAAGATTTTGCATTGGACTATCGAATTGGAAAAGAATAATCAAGCAATAAAAAAAGAAGTAGAAGAGAAAAAGAGTGTTAAGGAGAGAGATGTTTTGATGAAAGCGAATATATTTTTATCCTATTGTTGGAATGATTCAAGTGAAGCGAATAAAATCTATGATTATTTCAAGAACAGTCAAAATATTGAATTACATAGAGATACCATTGACATTGGGAAATGGGGAAGCATAAAAGA
>DEPD01000035.1 GCA_002358575.1 Lachnospiraceae bacterium UBA3401
GCTATTTCTCCGATTATGCATGCCAAAAAGCCTCGCCGTAGCCCGACGCCTACGTTTTTTGACATACCTCCTCAAAGAAATATCCTACGCAATCTGCATCACTTATTTTCCTACAATTCCTTACTTCAATTTTGCAGGAAAACAGTTAGCAGACATAGCGAGGAATGCGGCAGAACTTGGAGTGGAGCTTTTTGTGCTTGACGACGGATGGCTTGGAAAGTGTGATGATGACAATTCAGGTCTTGGTGACTGGTTCCCTAATGAGAAAAAATGGGATGTACACTGAAAGAGCTGGCAGGGAAAATAGTGGAGTGTGGTATGCAGTTTGGTCTCTGGTTCGAGCCAGAGTCGATTTCAGAGGACAGCGATCTGTATCGCGAGCATCCTGACTGGGCAGTTGCAATACCAGGAAGAAAGCCCGCATTCAGTAGAAACCAGCTGGTTCTTGATTTATCAAGGGAAGATGTGCAGGATTATATGATTGGTCGGATGACCGCAATTTTTGAGGAGACGCCGATTACCTATGTAAAGTGGGATTTTAACAGGAGCATATGTGACAAATTCAGTGCGGCGCTGAATGCACAAAGTCAGGGGGAATTCGCACACCGATATGTGTTGGGATTATATAGGGTGCTGGAGACACTGCTGACAAAGTTTCCTCATATTCTGTTTGAAAGATGCAGTGGTGGAGGCGGACGATTTGACGCAGGTATGCTGTATTATACACTCCAAATCTGGTGCAGTGATGATACGGATGCTATCGAGAGGCTTACGATTCAGTATGGGACCTCCTTTGGATATCCCGTATCTGCTATGGGTTCCCATGTTTCAGATGTCTCGAACCATCAGACCAGACGCATCACACCGTTTTCGACCAGAGGTTGTGTGGCAATGGCAGGAACCTTTGGCTTTGAGCTGGGTGTTACCAAGCTGTCCGGGGAAGAAAAGGAACAAGTGAAGAAGCAGATTTGCAGATTCAAGCAGTACTATGATCTGATTCAGTTTGGCGAATACTATCGTTTGATGCCTCCTTCGGACAAACAGTGCACTATATGGGAAATGGTAGATACAGAAGGAAGAGAAGCACTAATAAGTGCGGTATATCACCATGTGAAAGGAAATGCGGCTCTGGTCATTGTTAAAGTACGAGGCTTGAATGCACAAGTATATTATCAGATAAATTTGAATATGGAGGATATGGCAGATTTACCGCAGAAGACAAGGGATTGGTTTGTAAGCCATTTATCTTATAGATATAGAAACGGAGAAAAGATTATCGGAGCGGAAGAAGCTCTTTTATGTTGGAAAGATTTTTTTGATAAGAATAAAAATTGGCGCGATTTTTCAGATAATATTACATATAAAGAATATAAAAGTATGACAGATAAGCAGCATTTGTCAAAAGCAAAGGCAATGCCAATAAAGTTTTTGAAGGCATCGGGAAAAGGCTTTTTTATTGATAAAGAAAGATATGCTTTAGCAATTCGAGAAGATTTAGGGTCTATGATAAAAAGTCATGCTTTCTGTGCTCATATGGGTGATATCTTAGAATATCGAACAATGGACTATTATCGCAGGCGATATCGAGGGAAGTAGTGATGTGGAATAAACTGTTATTATGAGCCGTTTTTTAAAGTATGAACAGTGACTCTTGACAAAATAGTCTGTAGAGAAGATAAAAGAGAAGCTTGAAAGATAATGAAAAAGTTGTTAAAATATTGGTGAGCAAAAACGGGCAGACGGTTTTCCTTGCCTGTTTTTCAGTATGTCAAGATAAATAAAGTTGGACAAAATACAGAAAGATGAGGTTAATATATGGCTGGAATGACACCGATGATGCAACAATATTTGGAGACGAAGAAACAGCATCCAGACTGTATTCTTTTCTACAGACTCGGTGATTTTTATGAAATGTTTTTTGAGGACGCAAAACTTGTTTCAAAGGAGTTGGAGTTAACTTTGACCGGAAAAGATTGCGGAATGGAAGAGCGAGCACCAATGTGCGGGGTTCCTTATCACGCGGTTGACGGCTATCTGAGCCGGTTGGTATCAAAGGGTTACAAAGTTGCTATCTGTGAGCAGGTGGAGGACCCAAAACTTGCAAAAGGATTGGTAAAGCGTGAGGTTGTCCGCATTGTCACTCCAGGAACGAACTTGAATGCCCAATCCCTTGAGGAAACAAAAAATAATTATATTATGTGTATTGCGCAGTTTCCAAATAAAATTGGAATTTCTGTGGCAGATGTGACGACGGGCGATTTTTATATGACAGAGGTTGAGGGGCTTTCCAAACTCACAGATGAACTTTATAAATATATGCCGACAGAAATTATCTGCAATGATGCACTGATGATGAGTGGAATTGATATGGATGACCTAAAGAACCGCTTAAAGATTGTGGTCTATCCGCTGGAGCCATGGTATTTTGATGAGGATGGCTGTCGAAAATGTTTGATGGAGCATTTTAAGGTTAATACGCTCACTGGACTTGGTTTGGAGGATTTTCCGTCAGGTTTGATTGCCTGTGGTGTGCTGATGCAATATCTATTGGAGACACAGAAAACGCAGCTCACCCATATTACCCATATTACTCCCTATTTAGCAAGTCGTTTTATGCTGCTTGACAGTTCTACAAGGCGAAATTTGGAACTGACAGAAACACTGCGGGAAAAACAGAAGCGAGGCTCTCTTTTATGGGTGCTCGATAAGACAAAGACAGCGATGGGCGCAAGGCAGTTACGCACCGATATCGAGCAGCCGCTTGTCAACAGAGCGGATATTAATGACAGACTTGACACGATTGAACAGCTCTGTAAAGATACTGTATCGCGGGATGAGATTAGAGAGTATCTAAATCCAATCTATGACATGGAACGCCTGCTTGGTCGTATTAGCTATAAATCAGCGAATCCAAGGGATTTGATATCGTTTGCTAATTCTATGGAGATGCTGCCACACATCAAAACAGTTCTAAAAGTCTTTAACGCGAAGTTGTTAAAAGAGATTGACGAGCAGATTGACGGGCTTGAGGATTTATATGTGTTAATTAAAAATTCAATCTGCGAGGACCCTCCTATATTGATTCGCGATGGCGGTATTATTAAAGAAGGATTTGACGTGGATATTGACCATTTGCGAAAAGCAAAGACTGACGGGAAGAATTGGCTTGCACAGCTTGAGGAGGAGGACCGAGAGCGGACAGGTATTAAAAATCTTCGGATAAAATACAACAAAGTATTTGGCTATTATTTTGAGGTGAGTAATTCCTATAAAAATCAAGTGCCTAATGATTATGTGCGCAAACAGACACTTGTCAATGCAGAGCGATATACAACGACAAAATTGAAAGAGCTTGAGGATACCATTTTAAATGCGGAGGACAAGCTCAATGTATTAGAGTACGATATGTTTTGTAAAATACGAGATGATCTTGCAATGCATTTGGAGCGTATCCAAAAGACAGCAAAGGCGGTGGCGAGACTTGACGTGTTTGCATCACTCTCCGTTGTGGCAGAACAAAATCACTATGTCAGACCGACATTGAATGATAAGGGATTGATTGATATCAAAGAAGGAAGACATCCAGTTGTGGAGAAGATGATTGACCACGATATGTTTGTGGCAAATGATACTTTTTTGGATAACAATAATCATTGTATTGCGGTTATTACAGGACCCAATATGGCTGGGAAATCTACTTATATGCGCCAGTCTGCACTGATTGTATTAATGGCGCAGCTTGGCAGTTTTGTACCGGCGAAGAGCGCGAATATTGGCATTGTTGACAGAATTTTTACAAGGGTAGGTGCATCGGACGACCTTGCAAGCGGGCAGAGCACTTTCATGGTGGAGATGAATGAGGTTGCAAATATCTTGCGCAATGCCACGCCAAAAAGTTTGTTAGTGCTTGATGAAATCGGACGCGGCACTTCCACATTTGACGGGTTGAGCATTGCATGGGCGGTGATTGAGCACATTAGTAATAAAAAGATTCTTGGCGCCAAGACACTGTTTGCGACACATTATCACGAACTTACAGAGTTGGAAGGAAAGATGAACAATGTTATCAACTATTGTATTGCAGTAAAAGAAAAAGGGGATGACATTATTTTTTTAAGAAAAATTGTCAAAGGAGGCGCTGACAGAAGTTATGGTATCCAAGTGGCAAAACTTGCAGGTGTGCCAGACATGGTAATTGACCGCGCCAAGGAGATTGCAGATCAGTTAAGCGATAATGATATCACGGAGAAAGTGCAGTGTATCACAGTGGATACGAAAGGGGAAAAGAAGCGGTCTAAACATTATGACGATGTGGATTTGGGGCAGATGTCTTTGTTTGACACGGTGAAAGACGAGGATATTTTAAATGAATTAAGGGAGATTGACATCTCCAATTTGACGCCGCTCGATGCGCTAAATACAATGTATCGATTACAAAATAAGCTAAAAAATCGGTGGTAAAACCTATTATAAGGAAAGGAAAGATCAGATATGGCAGAGATACATGTGCTGGATGATGCGACAATAGATAAGATTGCGGCAGGTGAGGTAGTGGAGCGGCCAGCCAGTGTAGTCAAAGAGTTGGTGGAAAACGCTATGGATGCGGGTGCAACTGCAATAACAGTTGAAATCAAAGATGGTGGGATAGAATTTATCCGTGTGACAGACAACGGATCGGGTATCGAACATAACCAGTTGCGAAATGCCTTTTTGCGTCATGCCACAAGCAAAATCAGTTCTGTTGTCGATCTGATGCGTCTGCACAGTATGGGGTTTCGCGGAGAGGCGCTCTCAAGTATTGCAGCGGTGGCAAAGGTTGAGATTGTCACAAAGACAAAAGAGGATATGACTGGAGCACGTCTGTGCTTGGAAGGTGCAAAAGAGATTTCATTTGAGGAGGTTGGTGCCCCCGACGGCACGACTTTTATTGTGCGCAATTTGTTTTTTAATACTCCTGTGCGGCGTAAGTTCTTAAAGACAGCGATGACAGAAGCAAGTTATATCACAGATTTGCTCGAACACATGGCACTGTCAAGACCAGAGATTTCATTTAAGTATGTTATAAATGGTCAGACGAAATTTTATACAAATGGTGACGGGGATATGAAAGCGATTATTTATCGCATTTTTGGTAGAGATATCGCGAATGAAATGTTAGCATTTCAAGCGGTTGACGAGGAGATTGTACTGGAAGGATTTCTGGGAAAACCGACTTTGAATCGCGCAAACAGAAATTTTGAGAATTATTTTGTCAACAGACGGTATATTAAAAGCAAAGTGATTTCCAAAGCGATTGAGGAGGGGTATGCGTCTTATATGATGCAGCATCGGTATCCATTTTGTGTGCTCCATATCACTGTGCCGCCGGAAAGTGTGGATGTCAATGTTCACCCGACCAAGATGGAAGTGCGCTTTTCAGATCAGAATAGTCTATACAAGTTGATTGCTGAAAATATTACGGATTTTTTATCTCAGCAGGAGATGATTCTAGATGCAGTTCTTGGACCAGAAAAAAAAGAAAAGAAGGATAAAAAAACGACAAAGATAGATGCGCCAGAGCCTTTTGAGAAGGAGCGACGTCTTACAGAACAAGGATCGCACATAGATTCCGAACAACCTTTAAATATATTAAAAGATGAAAGCAAATACAATTCGTCTAACAGCAGTTTTGATAAGGAAACGCAGGAAAAATCCGATGTTGTTTCTGAGGAACAGTTTTTTGTAGATAATAGAGGAAAAAATACAAAAATTGGTCAGACAAATCAAAATGTATTGACTGGAAAAATATTGGGCGCACCTTCTAAGGAAACAGATACTAGAAATCTTGGTGTGATTAAGAGCAAAGACCATATTCTTGTGGAGAAGCCAGAGCAATTAAATTTTTTTGATGAGAAAATACTTACGAGAGAGGCAAAACAGGAATATAGAATAGTTGGACAGGTGTTTGATACTTATTGGATTATTGAGTATCGGGATAAGATGCTAATGATTGATCAGCACGCAGCACATGAGAAGGTGAAATATGAGCAGATATTGACTAAGGTAGAACACAATGAGATTTACACACAGATGTTGACCCCGCCAGCCGTTATCAGTGTCACGCCCAAGGAGTCTGCGCTGATCAATAGTTATGCGCAGTATTTTAAGGAACTTGGATTTGAAATTGAGGATTTTGGCATGAATGCATTTGCAATTAGAGGGGTGCCAATTGACTTGTTTGGTCATAATATAAAAGAGCTTTTTGAGGAGATATTGACTCAAATGTGTGAGAGTCCGGTGCGCGGCGTGCCTCAGATTATACGGGAAAAGATTGCTTCTATGGCATGTAAGGCGGCTGTGAAGGGCAATCATTCGCTGACTTATGAGGAGGCGAACAAACTGATTGAACAGTTGTTGGAATTGGAGAATCCCTATAATTGTCCACATGGTAGACCGACAATTATTTCCATGTCAAAGTATGAGATAGAAAAAAAATTTAAAAGAATAGTGTGAGAAGAATGGGAGTTTGCATGAAACGAATAAAAATAAAAAAGTCTCCGATTGAAAAGGAGTTAGAGCGCATTGCACACGAGGAGAAGAAGCTTGAAAAACAAGCTGTGGAGTACCATGCTGCAAAATGGAAGCAGACGTTAGAGCAAAAGATTCCTTCCAAGATACATACAAATTTGCAAAGAGCGTTTTGTATGGCATTTGAATTGATATTTGAACGGGGTACGAGCTTGATTGAAAAGACATACTCCAAAGATGCGATGGAGAAAGATTTTCAGATACATGATTTTGCAGTTAATTTAAAAGGTGGAAAGAAAGAGTTGCGCCATCTAAAAGCAGATGTAAGTCGTGGAAATTTGGTAAATATGGCAGTCAGCACCGTTGAGGGAATTGGTCTAGGAGTTCTGGGGATTGGTTTGCCGGATATTGTGCTGTTTCTGTCAATGATTCTCAAGGGAACTTATGAGACAGCGCTGCAATATGGATTTTCCTATGATACGCCGGAAGAACGAATGTATATTTTAAAACTATTGGAGGCGGCAATGTCTAAAGGAGAGCAGTGGGCAGTGTGTAATTCGGCGGTTGATAACTGCTTTTCTAACAAGTACCTTCAGGAGACAAAATTTGCAGAACAAGTTAAGAATACAGCAGATGCATTTGCTGTGGATATGTTGCTTGCCAAGTTTATTCAGGGGCTTCCAGTTGCGGGAATTTTGGGCGGTATCAGCAATCCCATTTATTACAGGCGTATTATGAATTATGTGCAGTTAAAATATCATAAACGCTACCTGTTCTCAAAAGGATAAGAAATGGTTTAAATAGAAAGGAGACTGCTGTGCTATGAAACCACTGATTGTATTGACAGGTCCAACGGCGGCTGGCAAGACAAAACTTTCCATAGCGCTTGCCAAAACCATAAACGGCGAGATTATCTCTGCCGATTCCATGCAGGTATACAGATATATGGATATTGGTTCTGCCAAGATTCGGCAGGAGGAAATGCAAGGTGTAAAGCATTACTTGGTGGATATTCTTGAACCGACAGAGGAGTTTCATATTGTTTTGTTTCAAAAGTACGCAAAGCAGGCGATTGCAGAAATTTATGCGAAGAAAAAGATTCCAATCATTGTCGGCGGCACTGGGTTCTATATTCAGTCAGTGCTGTATGATATTGATTTTCAGAAGGGGGAGGAAGATTCGGAACTTCGTGAGAATTTGGAACAAATTGTGCAGGAAAAAGGTGCAGAGTACCTTCATAATATATTGAAAGAATGCGATCCTAAAGCGGCAGAGGAAATCCATGCAAACAACATTAAGCGTGTGATTCGTGCCATTGAATTTAATCGGCAGACTGGCAAGAAAATCTCAGAACACAATGAGGCGGAGCGGCAAAAGAAGTCCGCGTATGATTCGCGTTATTTTGTGTTGACTGACCAGAGAGAGAGGCTTTATAAAGCAATTGACAAACGTGTGGATCAGATGATTGCAGAAGGGCTTGTCGATGAGGTAAAGCGACTGATGGAGATGGGATGCAAGCGGGATTCAACAGCGATGCAAGGGCTTGGATACAAAGAGATTATCTCTTATTTGATGGGAGAAATAAGTATGGATGCGGCAGTCTATACTATAAAGCGGGACACGCGCCATTTTGCCAAACGGCAGCTTACATGGTTTCGTCGAGAACGCGATGTTATCTGGATAGAAAAGGATAAATTTGCATATGATGAAGAAAAAATGTTACACTATATAGAAACAAAGTTATGGAAGGAAACGAAAGGAAATGATTGAATCGACAAATGAGGAGTGTACAACCACACAAATGATATATAGACAGTTGGGTATATCAGATCAGGTCTATCGTTTTAGTGAAAAAATTTTAGCGCAATTGAGACCGCGCTTTGATGAGATTGACCAGAATGCGGAGTACAACCAGCTAAAAGTATTGAAGGCAATGCAGGATAATAAGGTTAGTGAAGCATGTCTTTTAGGTACAACAGGATATGGTTATAACGATATTGGCAGAGAGACATTGGAGGCTGTGTACGCATCTGTTTTTCATGCGGAAGATGCGTTGGTTAGACCGCAGATTACTTGCGGGACACATGCGTTGGCGCTGGCGCTAATAAGTAATTTGCGCCCTGGCGACGAACTGTTATCTCCGGTGGGAAAGCCATATGATACACTGGAGGAGGTAATTGGCATTCGCCCGTCAAAAGGGTCTCTTGCAGAGTATGGTATTTCCTACAGACAGGTTGATTTGCTATCAGATGGCAGTTTTGATTATGATAGCATTCAGGCAGCAGTGAACAATAAGACACGGCTTGTCACAATACAGCGTTCCAAGGGATATCAGACAAGACCAACGTTTTCTGTGAAAAGAATTGGGGAACTGATTTCTTTTCTCAAAAAAATAAAACCGGATATTATTTGCATGGTTGATAATTGTTACGGTGAGTTTGTGGAGCGTATTGAGCCTACAGATGTGGGGGCTGATATGGTTGTCGGCTCTCTTATTAAAAACCCTGGAGGCGGACTGGCACCGATTGGCGGATATATTGCTGGAAAAAAAGAATGTGTGGAGAATGCGGCGTTCAGGCTTACATCGCCTGGGCTTGGCAAAGAAGTTGGGGCTTCGCTTGGTATCTTGCGGGATTTTTATCATGGTTTATTTCTTGCGCCAACAGTGACAGCAGGAGCGCTTAAGGGAGCTATTTTTGCGGCGAATATTTATGAAAAATTGGGTTTTCAAGTTGTTCCAAACAGCACAGAATCAAGACATGATATTATACAGGCTGTCACCTTTGGAACAGCGGAAGGTGTGATTGCTTTCTGCAAAGGGATTCAGGCAGCAGCGCCTGTTGACAGTTTTGTCACACCAGAACCTTGGGATATGCCCGGATATGACGCGCCGGTAATTATGGCTGCGGGGGCATTTGTCTCAGGTTCCTCTATAGAGCTGAGCGCAGACGGACCAATGAAACCACCTTACGCTGTGTATTTTCAGGGGGGTTTGACTTTTGATCACGCACGGTTTGGTATTATGAAGACCCTTCAAAATATTGTTGACGCAGGAATTGTAGAGATTTAAAAAAAGTATAAAAAATTTCATAAAACTTTCCAAAATAGGAAATATGTCGAAAAAAAACTAATCTTTTTTATGTACAGACGCAAGATGGTGTGGTAAGATAACTAGGAAAGCTGGAAAGGATGGCTGTATAGCACAAAAAGGTCGTAAAAATGCAGTTGTCTGATACGCTTGGATGGAGAGCAAGGCGTAGATACATGAGTCTTTTTAAAGAATTATATGCTAAGGATGAACTGCCTTATGACAAATTTATGAGGCTTGGGCCGGAATGTCTTTCGGATGCCGAGCTTCTTGCTATCATGCTCAGAACTGGAACAAGAGAAAGGACTCCCATTGAACTAGGCAGAGATGTTTTGAAGCTGGCTGGTGAGGGAATGGGGCTTTTGGGGCTGTATCATTTTGGAATTAGGGATCTAATGCAGATCCCAGGAATCGGCGAGGTCAAGGCGGTGCAGTTACTCTGCATTGCGGAGATTGCCAAGCGGACTTCTAACATGCAGGCAAGACCGGACCTTACATTTGACAAGCCTGAGACAGTGGCAGCTTACTATATGGAACGGATGCGGCACAGAGATACAGAGCAGCTTTTGTTGGTGCTTCTCGACGCTAAGCGGCGTATTGTGGACGAGTCTGTATTGTCGATAGGCACATTTAATTCGACGTTGATTTCACCGAGAGAAATTTGTATTAAGGCCATACGCAATGAAGCATCCTATATCGTGATTCTGCACAATCACCCTAGCGGCGATCCGACGCCTAGCAGGCAGGATGTGCTGGTGACACAGAAGATAAAGGAAGTATCCGATTTGGTTGAAATTCCATTGCTGGACCATATCATCATCGGGGATAACAGATATACCAGTTTTATTCAAAAAGGACTTTTATGAGGAAAGGAGTTGTTATGTTGGCTAACAACGCATTTGGTATCGATTTGGGTACCAGAACAATTAAGATTTACAACGCTCACAGTGATAATGTTATTGTTGAGAAAAATATGATCGCGATTGAGGACAAGAAAAATTTGTTCGCATATGGTGACTCTGCATTTGAAATGTTTGAGAAGGCACCATCTAGTATTGAAATATCTTATCCGCTCTGCAATGGTGTTATTGCGGATATTAAAAATATGCAGTTGATTCTCAAAAATTTTATACTGGATTGTAACAAGGGTGTGGTGAAGCCCGCAGAGTTTTATATTGCAGTTCCCTCAGATATTACTGAGGTGGAAAAGCGGGCATTTTCTGATTTGGTGAAAGATGCCAACATTAAGGCAAAGAAGATTCTGCGTGTGGAGAAGGCAGTTGCAGACGGACTTGGACTTGACATTGATGTCAAGAATGCACAGGGAATCCTTGTCGTCAATGTCGGTTTTCACACGACAGAAATTTCTATTTTGTCGCTGGGAGGTATTGTGCTTAGCCGTCTGATAAAAGTGGGTGGACAAAAGTTTGATGAGTCAATTAAAAATGCTATTCGCAAAGAATTTAGCTTGATTGTTGGCAGCAAGACTGCGGAGAATGTCAAGATGGACCTCCGAGAGCTTGAGGAGGATAAACGGAAAGCTGTTGTATATGGCAGGGATATTGTGACAGGACTTCCTATGGAGAAGGAAATACCTACTGATTTGGTCAGTGAGAGTATGCTCGAGAATTTTAATGTGATTATCGATAATATTCGAGTGATACTTGAGCGGACCCCACCCGAACTTTCCGCAGATATTTTCCGCAGAGGAATCTATCTGACGGGAGGTGCGTCACAGGTGGTACACCTGGCGGAACTAATTGCGAAAGGAACAGGACTAAAGGTAAATGTGAGCGAGAATCCAGTGTCTGGCGTTGCTCTTGGGCTTGCTAAAATTATTAAAGATGATAACTATAAATCAGTTGCATATTTAGAAGGAATGGGGCGCTAGTATTCATGAGTCCGGTGACAAAGAGAAAAAAGAGTAAATTCTCTATTCCAGGCAAATATCTGCTGTTAATTTTGACTTGTGTCTGTGTAGCGTTGATGGCTGTGACGTTTTTTACAGACTACTCTGCATCGCCGCTCAATAAATTGGTGGGTTACGTTGTGGTTCCTTTTCAAGATGGTGTCAGTCGCATTGGGACGTGGATATCTGTCCGTATTGATGAGCTTGGAGAATTACGGGTTGTGCTTCAAGAAAATCAGGAACTCAAACAGAAGCTTGATGAGCTGACAATTCAAAATACCCAGCTTCAACAAGACAAATATGAATTGAACAACCTGCGGGAATTGTACAAGCTAGATGAACAGTACAGCGGATATGAGAAAGTCGGCGCCAGAATTATTGCGAGAGATAGCGGTAATTGGTTTCACGCATTTACAATTAACAAGGGGGCAGAAGATGGACTCTCCATCGATATGAATGTGATTGCTGGTGGAGGGCTTGTCGGTAGGATCGTTGATATTGGGCCGAACTGGGCAAAGGTGAATGCCATTATCAATGATGATTCTAATGTGAGTGGCATGGTGCTTGCAAGTTCTGATATTTTGATGGTCAACGGTTCGCTTCAGTTGATGGGGGAGGGTGTGATTGGATTTGGACAGCTTATTGATTCACAAAATACTGTGGAAGTTGGCGACAAGGTGGTCACATCAAATATCAGTGATAAGTATTTGCCGAGCATTTTGATTGGATATATCAGCGACATTAATCAGGATTCTAACAATATAACAAAGTCGGGAAAAATTACGCCAGCAGTTGATTTTGAACACCTTGAGGAGGTGCTTGTTATCTTAAAGATAAAACAGCAAATAGAGGATAAGTAGATTCATGAAGAGAAATATTATACTATTTTTGATAATGTTGTTCGGATTTGTCCTTCAGACAACACTGTTTCAGTCGCTGAGTTTTGGTGGGATATCTCCTAATATACTGATTATCATTACGGTGTCCTACGGATTTATGTATGGTGGAAAATGTGGAATGGTGGTCGGCTTTTTGTGCGGACTTTTGATGGATATCTTTTATGGAAGCGTGCTTGGTTTTTATGCTTTGGTGTATTTGTACATAGGAGCTGCAAATGGTGTGTTTCACAGCATCTTTTATCAGGATGATATCAAGCTGCCGCTGGTACTGATTCTTGTGAGTGATTTTGCCTATACATTTATCTGTTATGTGTTGTTGTATCTCTTGCGGGAACGGTTCAATATTTTGTATTATTTGAAATATATTATGATTCCAGAGGTTGTGTACACAGTATTTGTCACAGTGTTTATCTATCCGATGATATTGGCTTTAAACAGAACGATAGAAGATGTCGAAAGAGGTGATAATAAGGTTGTTTAGAAGAATTGGTGAAAGTCTGTATAATCTCCTGACATCTAGGCTGTTGCTGTTATTTATTGTGTTTGTGGGAATGGCAGCAGTTTTGATTTACAGACTGTTTGACCTACAGATTGTAAATGGTGAGTCATATTTGAACAATTTTCGACTGATGATACAAAAGGAAAAGGTTATCGAGGGGACGCGCGGGAATATTTATGATAGAAATGGCAATCTGCTCGCGTACAATGAACTTGCGTACTCTGTTACGATAGAAGATGTCTATGAATCGGGTTCTAGCAAAAATGAGAAGCTCAATTTGACGCTCTACAAGTTGATTCATATGATTGAAGAAAATGGCGATAATATCATCAGCGATTTTAATATTATAATAAATGATATTGGAGAGTACGAATTTACCGTTGAGGGGACTCGGCTGCTTCGTTTTAAAGCAGATGTATATGGGTGCCCTAAGATTGACGGACCAGAATTTAAATATTACATGAAAAATGCTTCTGCGCAGGAAATTATAGACTATCTTGTCAACCGATTTAAAATCGGCGCTTATCATGAGAACAAGAGTGGCAAAAGAGATTTTGTGCCAACGGAAGGATATAGTAAAAAGGAAGTTTTACAGCTTGTAACGCTTCGATATCAGATGAATCTGTATAGTTATCAGAAATATATTCCGGCGACCGTCGCGACAGATGTCTCGCTAAAGACAGTGGCCGTTATTATGGAAAACGCGGCGGAATTAGAAGGTGTTGCGATAGAGGAGGATATGATACGAAAGTATAATTATCCGTTTTATTTTTCGCATATTCTTGGATATACTGGCAAGGTTTCTTCTGAGGAACTTGCAACGCTCTCAGAACAGGATGACAGTTATACCATGAATGATACTGTCGGAAAGGGCGGGATCGAGCAGGTGATGGAACTCAAACTTCAGGGAAAGAAGGGTTCTGAAACTATTTATGTCGATAATATGGGAAAGGTAGTCAACACGACAGATCATGTTGAGGCACAGGCAGGAAATGATGTCTATCTGACGCTAGACAAAGACTTGCAAGTTGCGATTTACAATATTTTGGAAGAGAAAATAGCGGGTATTATTGTCAACAAGACTAGAAATGTCTTTAACTATGACCCACTTTCCTCGTCGTCCCGGCAGAATATTATTATTCCAATTGATGATGTATATTTTGCCTTGATTAATAATAATGTGATTGATATTAATCATTTTACAGATGCGAATGCTTATGATACAGAGAGAGAAGTCTATCAGATTTTTTTGCAAAAGCAGCAGGAGGTTCTCGCATCACTCACAGAAGAATTGTCTACGACAAAGACACCATACAATAAACTCACGAAGGAATACAAAAACTATCAGAGCTATATTGTCTCTATGCTGACGGAAAAGGAAGTTCTAATGCATTCCGCCATAAACAGAGAAGATCCGACTTACATTGCATGGACCACAGACGAGGTTATCAGTTTGAATGAATACCTGACTTATGCAATATCGCAGAACTGGATAGACATTACGAAATTGTCTGTGAAATCCCAGTATTCGGATTCCGCAGAAGTGCTTAACAGCGTGATTCAATATATAATGGATAATCTTAGAGATAACACGCGTTTTTCTAAAAAGATGTATAAATATATGATTAGCAATCAGACAATCACTGGTCGACAGATTTGTATGCTGCTCTGGGAGCAGGATTTGATTACAGTTGAGGAGAGCAAGATTACAGCGATTAAAAATGGGGCGACCAGCCCTTACAGTTTTATGCTGGAAATGATACGGACACTGCAGATTACACCAGCGCAGTTGGCACTCGACCCTTGCACAGGTTCCTGTGTTGTCACAGATGTCAATACTGGAGAAGTTTTGGCATTGGTATCTTATCCAGGGTATGATATTAATAAATTGGCAAATGGAGTGGATGCAGAATATTTTGCCAAACTGCAGGCGGATTTGTCTGTGCCGCAGTGGAGTGCCGCCACACAGCAGCAGACTGCACCAGGATCTACTTTTAAGATGGTTTCAGCCGTTGCTGCAATGCAAGAAGGAGTAATTTCTTCTCTGAGTGAGACCATTCGCTGTAATAGCATTTTTGATAAGCTTGCACCAACGATACACAGATGTTGGTCCTCCGCAGGACATGGTGCAATGAATCTGTCAAATGCGATTGCAAATTCATGTAATGTATATTTTTATGAAGTCGGTTATCGGCTTGCACAGGACAGTTCGGGTTACAACAGTGATTATGGTCTTAGCAGACTGGAAAAATATGCAGATTTGTTTGGCCTCACAGAAAAATCAGGCGTGGAGGTAACGGAATCCGAACCGAAATTTTCCGATGAATATCCTGTTCCATCTGCGATTGGTCAGGGAACCAACAACTATACGACAGTAGGGCTTGCAAGATATCTGACGGCAGTCGCGAACAGTGGCACAGTATATCAGTTGAGTATTTTGGACAAGTTGACAGACTCACAGGGAAATCTCGTTGAGGATTATACGCCAGCAGTGAGAAATACAATTGAGATTGACAATAGTATATGGAACGCCATTCATGCTGGAATGCGGTCTGTAGTGGAAAAGAAGGCATATTACAGAGAGTTGCCAGTCAATGTTGCTGGCAAGACTGGTACAGCGCAGGAAGGGCGCAACCGTACCAACCATGCACTTTTTCTAAGTTATGCACCCTATGAAAATCCTGAGATATCAGTAACAGTGCGTATCGCGTATGGATATAGCTCGGATTATGCAGCACAGACTGCAAGGGATGTATATAAATATTACTATGGTCTGGCAGAGGAGGATGAGCTTCTGACAGGTACAGCAGCAACTCTTGACGCTGTCAGTGGGACACAGCAGGATTAAAAGGAGCAGATGTGAAAAATTCAGTAATTTTAAAAAGTTTTTCTAACGGTATATCAGTTATTTTGGACAGTGTAATTCCATTTGAGGAACTGCTGAATGATATTGCAGTCAAATTTCGAGATGCAGATGGGTTTTTTAAGGATGCATCTGTGGCGATTTCTCTGGAGGGAAGAGCGTTGACTGAAGTGCAGGAACGTCAGATTTTGGACGCAATTACACAGAACTCCCGTTTGAAGATACTTTGCCTTATGGAAAAAGATGAAGAGAAAAATTTAAGATTTCTCGAAGCACAGAACAGGTTGAACTTTTACAATGATGAAAACAGCGGACAGTTTTACAGAGGAACGCTTCGGGAAGGAGCAAGCATAGAGACAGAGCACAGTATTATTATTCTCGGTGACGTCTGTGAAGGAAGTTGTGTGTATTCCAGCAAGGATATCGTTGTTCTTGGAACGTTGACAGGTGATGTATATGCGGGAGCAGGAGGCAATAACAGTCATTTTATTGTGGCTCTTGACATGAATCCCGGCGTTCTTCAGATAGGTGATCTTGTGTATAGTGGTCAGCTACAGAAAACATCAAGATGGGGATTTCGCAAGCCTCAGGCAGTACCAAAGATTGCGTACACGCAAAATGATGAAGTGTTGATTGAATCTATTACGAAAGAATTGCTGGACAGTTTTACCCTATAATATAGCTTATCAGAAGTTGCCCTTTACTTCTGATAAAAGGCGCTGTCCTTTGCGCCGTAAATCGACTATAAGAAGCTGTCTTTGCTTCTTATAGTATGTCTGAAATCGTAAGGTGTCTGGAGAACCATTATTAGTAATGGAGGATTATTCCTATGAGTGAAGTGATTGTTGTTACATCAGGGAAAGGCGGTGTGGGTAAGACCACCACATCTGCAAACGTAGGAACAGGTCTTGCTGAGATGGGCAAAAGTGTAGTTTTAATTGACGCAGATATTGGACTTAGAAATCTGGATGTTGTGATGGGACTGGAAAATCGCATTGTCTATAATCTTGTTGATGTGATTGAGGGAAATTGCAGATTAAAACAGGCACTGATAAAGGACAAAAGACACACTGGCTTATTTCTTATGCCGGCAGCACAGACACGGGATAAAAACTGTATCACACCAGGGCAGATGGTAAAGCTTATTGACAGTTTAAGAGAACAGTTTGATTACATAATTCTGGACTGTCCAGCAGGAATCGAGCAGGGATTTCAAAATGCTATTGCAGGTGCTGACCACGCGATTGTTGTGACAACACCGGAAGTCTCAGCCATACGAGATGCGGACAGAATTATTGGACTTCTTGAAGCGAATGAGATTAAGAAGGTCGACTTGGTGCTAAACAGATTGCGGCAGGACTTGATTCGGCGGGGCGAGATGATGACGGTTGATGATGTGATCGATATATTGGGGCTTCCGCTTTTGGGGGTAGTGCCAGATGACGAGAATGTTGTAATTGCGACGAATCAGGGAGAACCGCTAGTGGGAAAAAACACGGAGGCTGGACAGGCATTTTATAACATTTGTAAGCGTCTGGAGGGAAAAGAAGTTCCCTTTCAGGATTTTGGCAAGAATATTACAATCTGGACTAGGTTTTCAGCATTGTTCAAAAGAAATCTACAGGAGGAGCGGGCATGAGTTTATTTTCTATTTTTAAAAGAAAAACGTCGAGTCAGATCGCAAAAGATAGGCTTAAAATCTTGCTGATTTCAGACAGGGTTAACTGTTCTCCTGAAATGATGGAATTGATTAAGAACGATATTGCGCAGGTGATATCAAAATATATGCAGATTGATGCCTCCAGTATGGAGGTTCAGATTGCCAAGACTGGAAACGCGGCAAGAAATGGAAAAAAAATGCCTGTGTTATACGCAAACATACCAATTTTGGATTTGCGCAGCTAACATGAAATCAAAGATTTTACTATCTTGATTTAAGTGCTCCTAAAACGGGTGAATGGAAGTTAATGTGAAATTATTTAAAGGACAGAGAGAATGCTAAAAAAATACAGAGTGAGAGATTATGATTTTAAATTAATCATTTTGCTGGCAGCGGTGACAGTGATTGGAATACTTTCTATTGGCAGCGCTAAGGCGGAGGTTCAAAACAAGCAGATATTGGGATTTGTCATGGGATTTTTTATAATGATTGTGCTTTCCTTTTTTGACTATTCTTTTTTCCTGCAATTTTATTGGGTAATTTATGGATTGAACATTGCCTTTTTGCTGATGGTGATTCCTTTCGGGAAGGTAGTAAACAACGCAAAGCGATGGCTGGAGCTTGGTGGAATACGGTTTCAGCCATCGGAACTTACTAAGATTATGCTGATATTATTTTATTCCCAATATATTATGAAGCATTGGGAAAAACTTAATTCCTTGAAGAATATAGCAGTTATGATTTTGCTGTTGCTGCCACCGTTGTATTTGATTTATGATCAGCCAGATATGTCTACCAGTATTGTAATTGCAATGATTTTTTGTGTTGTATGGTATGTCGGCGGACTGAGCTACAAACTTATATTTGGTGTACTTGCAATGGCAGTTCCCGCGGCAATTATATTTTTTGTCATGGTTTTACAGCCAGATCAGACCATTATCAATGAATATCAGCAGGAGCGCATTCTAGCGTGGCTAGAGCCAGAAAAATATGCACAGACAACGGCATACCAACAGACAAATGCTGTGATGGCAATTGGTTCTGGGCAACTGTGGGGCAAGGGGCTGAACAATACTATGATCTCAGTCAAAAATGGTAACTTTGTATCGGAACCAGAGACAGACTTTATTTTTACTGTGGTGGGAGAAGAGCTTGGATTTGTGGGGGCTTGTGCGGTGGTGGTTTTGTTGTTCCTTATTACATTGGAATGTCTAAATGTGGCAAGAAAGGCAAAGGATCTTGCAGGAACTTGTATCGCTTCTGGAATGGCTGCCCTGATTGGATTTCAAAGTTTTGTTAATATGGCGGTTGCTACAGGAATTTTTCCCAATACAGGTGTTCCGCTTCCATTTGTCAGTTATGGTTTAACTTCGCTGGTAAGTCTTTATATTGGTATGGGCATTGTGCTGAATGTACGATTGCAGTGTATTAGAAAATATAATAATTAGAGGAAAGGATAGTCAGGTTGCACAAAGCAGGATGAAAATGTTAAATTTTTTTGAATAAATGATATAAGTATAGATTTTTAAATGTAGAAGGGTTAAAATATTCTTAGAAAATATATTCTTAGATTAAAATTGACAAAGGAAGGTGCATAGACTATGAATATTGCGTTGATCGCACATGACGGAAAGAAAAAGCTGATGCAGAATTTTTGTATTGCTTACAGAGGGATACTGAGCAAAAATGAACTGTATGCTACCGGGACGACAGGCAGGCTGATCGAGGAGGTTACTAATTTAAATATTCATAAGTATCTGGCAGGACATTTGGGTGGGGAACAGCAGATTTGTGCACAGATTGAGCATAATCAGATTGATCTCGTTATATTTTTGAGGGACCCGCTGAACTCAAAATCCCATGAGCCTGATGTAAACAATGCGGTCAAGCTTTGCGATATGCACAATATACCATTGGCGACAAACCTAGCATCGGCAGAGCTTTTGATCAAGTCACTTGACAGAGGAGATTTGGACTGGCGTGAAATGTACAAATAGATTTGGCAGGACATTATGCGCGATAATGCTTCCTGTGCTATTAGCAGTAAGCTTATCAGGATGTGGAACAAAGGAGTATACATTTGCGTATGACCGAAACAGAAATAATTCTAGTTTTTCTGTCGCGTCATACGAGCAAGGAAAGACTGTGGAGGCGTTCGCATCGAAGCTGTGCATAGCGGCGGGAGATGTGGTTCAAGGAACAGATGTGGATATGTCAGAGGCCGGCGCTGCTGGTCTATTTGACATTTCTTCCGGTAAGGTTATCTATGCGAAAAATATTCACGCAAAATTAAATCCGGCAAGTCTGACCAAGATACTCACTGCGCTATGCGCCTTGAAATACGGAAACCTTGATGATATGCTGATTGCTTCAGAAAATGTTCATATCAGTGAATCTGGTGCAGTAAAACTAGGGATTGAAGCGGGTGATACAATGACAATGGACCAAGCGCTTCATGCACTTTTACTGAAATCGTCGAATGATGTGGCGATTATGATAGCAGAGCATATCAGTGGAAGTGTTGAGGGATTTGCCCAATTGATGAATGACACGGCAAATAATTTGGGTGCGACGAACAGTCATTTTACCAATCCTCATGGATTAACTGACCCAAATCATTATACGACTGCTTATGATCTTTATCTAATTTCAAATGAAGCGATGAAGTATGATAAATTTCTGGAATTAATTCACACAGCAACGTATACTTCGACCTATCATGATAAAAATAATAATGAAAAAAGTATTGAGATACAAAATTCAAATGCCTATATAAAAGGAGAAGCGTTTGCACCGGAAAACGTGACCGTGATTGGTGGAAAAACTGGGACAACCAACGCGGCGGGAAACTGTTTGATTTTGTATTCTAGGGATAAATCTGGAAATCCATATATATCGATTGTTATGCAGTCAAAAGACAGAACTGTGATGTATACGGAAATGACAGATTTATTAAATGAGATTTCGTAAATTTTTTATCAATATTGAAAGTTAGAGTTGTTTTTTTTGTAGGATTCAACTATAATGAACATAGTGCATTTATTTATACTGATAGTCCATAGAACTGACCGCTCAGTATAATATGATGTGTATATCCGCATGAGGTGTTATGTTGTTTTGCAGTTGCGGATGACGCGACATGCATGGCAAATTTGATCGGCCGTGCGTATAATTACATTAAGGATATAAATTTTAGGAGGTATTGCTTATGGTGCAGCTTATAGTTGGAAAAAAGGGAAAAGGCAAGACAAAAATTATTCTGGAAATGGTCAATAAGGAAGTGGTGACTGCGTCTGGGAACATTGTGTACCTTGATAAAAGCAATGATCATATGTATGAACTGAACAATAAGGTAAGGCTTATCAATGTGAAGGATTATGGAGTTGCCAATGCAGATGAATTTGTTGGCTTCATTCGTGGCATCCTTTCTCAAGACCATGATTTGCAGCAGGTTTACTTTGACGGATTTTTAAACATTTCCTGCATTGATGGCTATGAGAAGGTAGAGGAAGTATTAAATAAGCTGGATTCTATTAGTGATACATATGGGTTTAAGATTATAGCAAGTATTTCAATAGATGAGTCAGATTTGCCGGAGAGCTTAAAGTCAAAGGTGCTTGTAGCCTTATAATGGATTGAACACAGATTATAATCGAGCAGGGAAGGCTACTTCCCTTACTCGCCGCGCGACCCATGTGCCGCTTTAGCGGCTTATTTCCTCTGCACGGGTCTGTGCATAAAAACAGGAAGCCTCGGAATAAATGACCGAGGCTTTTTTTATGAATGGAGAATGTTCGTGGCTTCTAGGAATCATCAGACACGTCGAAAGCAATTAAATAAATCTGGAAGAACTATGAATCGAATCGAATTTGCAATTTTTGGTTCGATGCTTGTTTATATTGTTGCAGTTCTGGTGATGTATTTAAAGTCAGAACCAATTCAGGGTTATGAGGTTCAATTGGGTTCTCTCTCTATCTCAAAAACCTATACTGGAATTGCAATTCGGCAGGAAGAGATTTTAAAATCTACTTATACAGGATATATCAATTATTATATCAGAGAAGGGGAGCGTGTATCGACGAGAGATACGATATATTCTGTTGATGAAAGCGGAAAACTTGCCTCTCTGTTAAATGCAAATCGTCAGGATGATTCCACCTATACGGACGCGGAGCTCGGAGAGTTTCGCTCGGAAGTTGTGCATTATGACAGAGGATTTGACAGCAAAGAATTTAATAGTGTGTATGATTTTAAGTATGATTTGGAAGGTTCTGTCATGAAACTGGTCAATACTAGTATGTATGAAAGTATGGAAACTTTAAATCAATCTAATCTGGGTGGAATGGTTTCTATGTGCACCGCTGGCAAGACAGGATATGTAGTCTATAGTATAGATGGATATGAGGGATTAACGCCAGAACAGATTACGCCAGAAATGTTTGATCAGACCAACTATGAGAAAACCAGAATTAACAACAATGATTTAATTGAAAAAAATGCGACGGTAGGTAAATTGGTTACAGATGAAAACTGGTCAATAATGATACCTGTTGAGAAGGAACGCATAGCCGAACTGGAAGAGGAAAATTATGTGGAGGTCAAGTTTATCAAGACACAGGAAATTTCATGGGCGCAAGTGGCAGTACATCATCTTGCGGGTGGAGATTATGTAGAGTTAAAGTTCAATAACTCATGTGTTACTTTTTGTACAGACCGCTACATAGATATAGAACTTTCCGTGAATGATCAGCAAGGATTAAAAATACCAAATTCTGCCATTGCTGTGAAGGAATTTTTTATTATTCCAGAAGAATATATGAGCAAAGGTGGAGCCAATGGAAACTATGGGGTTTCTATGGAAAAACCAGATGAAAATGGGAATTTAGTCTATGAGTTTGTTGAGACAACCGTCTATAATTCCGATGAAAATGGATTTTATGTGGACAATAGCAATCTAAAAGTTGGAGATTATATCTGCAAACCGAATTCCACAGATAAGATGGCAATTAGCAAGTCGGGGACACTCAATGGAGTGTATAATATGAATAAAGGTTACGCGGATTTTAAACAGATTACCATATTGGCACAAAATGATGAGTATGCGATTGTCAGCTCCAATACAAAATATGGATTGACGGTATATGATCGCATTGTGCTTGATGCGGCGAGCGTTGACAATGATGCGTTTGTCTATCAGTAAGACAATACAAATATGAATAAAACTATTTTATACTCGCGACAGATGAAATCTGCCGCGAGTATCGCGCCAACCGTAGCCGCAAAGCGGCATATTTCCTTGTGCGGTTGTGTGCATCATATTATACTGGCAGTCAATTTTTTTGACCGCCAGTATAAAACGTCGGTGAGCGGAAAAGGAGGAATCGTATGGAAGAAGTGACAATTAGAGAAAATATAAAAGCGGTGGAAGATGCCATTGCTTCTGCCTGCAAAGAGGCTGGACGAGATTTTCAGGATGTGATATTGATAGCGGTGAGCAAGACAAAGCCTGTGAAAATGATACAGGAAGCTTATGAATATGGATGCAGAGATTTTGGTGAGAATAAAGTACAGGAGTTGATGGATAAATATGAACAGATGCCCAAGGATATTCGGTGGCATATGATTGGGCATTTACAGAGAAATAAAGTAAAGTATATTGTGGATAAAGTTTATCTCATTCACAGTGTGGATTCTCTGCGACTAGCGGAGGAGATTAGCAAGGAGGCTGTCAAAAAAGATGTGTGTGTTAAGATTTTGGTGGAAGTGAATGTGGCAAACGAGGAAACAAAATTTGGAACTACTTGTGAAGAAGTGAAACAACTTGTGCATGACATTGCAAAATTACCCAATATTCGAGTAAAAGGTCTTATGACAATTGCGCCTTTTGTAGAAAATGCTGAAGAAAACAGACCAATTTTTAGTAAATTAAAGAAAATATCGGTTGACATTATGCAAGAAAACATTGATAATATAGATATGAAAATTTTATCTATGGGTATGACAGGCGACTATGCGGTAGCCGTATCAGAAGGAGCTACCTGTGTTAGAGTCGGGACTGGTATTTTCGGATTAAGGCAGTATATGCCGTAGAGAAAGGAAAATGACTATGGGAGTAATGGACAAGTTCTTAGACGCATTACATTTGAACAGTGAGGAGGAAGATTATGATGACGATGATTTTTATGATGAGGGGGAGATCATCGACAATACAGTCAGAAAACCGATGAAGATAGTCCGCAATGAGGATGATTATGATGAACCTGTAGAGAGAGTAAGAAAATCGTCACAGAAAGTAACACCGATCCGCGCAGTAAAACGTGCACCCGGAAACGGAATGGAAGTATGTGTGATTAAGCCTACCAGTGTGGAAGATGCGAGAGAAATTACAGAGACACTTTTAGCAAACCGTACAGTTGTTCTAAATTTAGAAGGATTAGATGTTGAGATAGCACAGAGGATTATTGATTTTTCTTCTGGATCTACATATGCAATCAGTGGAAATCTTCAGAAAATTTCCAATTATATATTTATAATTACGCCTGCATGTGTTGATATTTCGGGAGATTTTCAGGAGATATTCTCGGGAACATTTGATGTACCAGTTTCGCGCGGAGTAATTTAATGAGGTAATTTTATAGAGAAGCTTTGGGATAAAAGAGGTAGGCTTCCCACTTGTGTTGAGAGTGGGGAGCTTTTTATGCACACGGACGCGGAAAGGAAATATACAGCGAAAGCTGCCCGCGTCCGGTGCGCGAGTAGGGAAGATGAGACTTCCCTACTCGACTGCGCAGACCCGTGCAGAGGAAATAAGCCGCTAAGGCGGTGCACGAATCGCACGGCAAGTAGGGGAGGAATAATATGTCACAGAGATTAACAATTAATATGAACAGCAAACCAATCTATGATATTGTATATGAACAGGACTTTAACAGTCTTGCAAAAGAGCTAGAACAGTTTGAAATTCAGCAAAAAAAACTGTGTATTATCACGGATTCTAGGGTTAAGGGCTTTTATGCAGATACGGTTTGCGAAGTGTTGCGAAATCACTGTAAGGAGATTTTTGTCTACGATTTTCCCAGTGGAGAGCAGAGCAAAAATCTCGAAACAGTCAGGAATATTTATGCGTTTTTGATACAAAATAAGTTTGGGCGAAAAGATATGTTGCTGGCGCTTGGTGGCGGCGTGGTTGGTGATACGACAGGTTTTGTGGCAGCCACTTATCTAAGAGGGGTTGATTTTGTGCAGATTCCGACAACATTGCTGGCACAGGTTGACAGCAGCATTGGCGGTAAGACTGGCGTGGATTTTGAACAGTACAAAAATATGGTAGGAGCATTTTATATGCCAAAATTGGTGTATATGAATGTGTCAACACTCAAAACGCTCGACGACAGACAGTATTATTCTGGTATGGGAGAGGTTCTGAAACATGGCTTGATTAAGAGTGCGAAGTTTTATGAATGGATTATTGATAATATGTATGAGATTCATGAGAGAAATCTTGATGCGCTGGAGGACATGGTTTATAAAAGCTGTACCTGTAAAAAATTGGTGGTGGAAAAAGACCCGACAGAAAAGGGAGAGCGGGCGTTGTTAAATTTTGGTCATACTATTGGTCATGCAATTGAGAAAGCGAAGCATTTTGAACTAATGCATGGCGAGTGCGTTGCACTTGGTTGTATCGCTGCGGCATATATTTCTTGGAAACGGGAATTGTTATCAAAGGATGAATATTATGAAATTCGGGATATGTTTGTGCCGTTTAATCTTCCAATTTCCATAGAAGGGATTGATCCAGAGGAAATTTATGCACTGACGACTTCTGACAAGAAAATGGAGGGTGACCAAATTAAATTTATTCTTTTGAAAAAGGTTGGAAAAGCTATGATTGACACGACTGTCACCAAAGAGGAAATCTTAGCTGGCATTAATGAAATCTATTTCACAGATGAAGATTGGGATTCATAAAAAGAAATGATTGGAAAGAAAAAGAAATTATTGGCAGTTGATGTGCTATTAATGGCTGTATTGATTGCAGCGGATCAGATTACAAAGTTTTTTGCGGTGGTCAACTTAAAGGATCTGCCTCCTTGGGTGTTGTGGGAGGGGGTATTTGAATTGCAGTATCTTGAAAACCGTGGTGCTGCATTTGGCATGTTACAAGGAAAAAAAGGCTTTTTTATATTGACTTCTGTGGTTGTTCTTGTTGCGATTGTGTATGTGTTAGTAAAAATACCCTGTCAAAAGAAATATACAAAATTGCATATTATACTTGTGTTTATCGCAAGCGGAGCAGTAGGGAATCTGATTGACAGGATTCGATATGATTATGTGGTTGACTTTTTATATTTTCGTTTAATTCATTTTCCGATATTTAATGTGGCGGATATCTATGTAACTTTGTCGTCGATAATGTTGGCTGTTTTACTATTGTTTGTGTATAAGGATTCGGATTTGGAATTTTTGTTTCGGAATAGATAAGAAGTAATTTCTGAACAGTTCCTAAGTCAAGATATAAATGATGGGTATGGTATGAATAAAGTAGTATTTGAGATATTGCCAGAGATGGAAAATGAGCGTATTGATAAGTGTATCAGTTGTTATTTAACGGACTTGTCAAGAAGTTACATTCAGAAAATCATCAAAGAGGGCAATGTGCTTGTAAATGACATTGTGGTCAAAACAAATTACAGAAGCAAGGTTGAGGACAGAGTGGTTTGCTGCATTCCTGATTCTGTGGAACCAGATATTCCGGCGCAAAATATTTCATTGAATATTTTATATGAAGATGAGGATCTTTTGATTGTCAATAAGCCGAAAAACATGGTGGTGCATCCAGCTCCGGGACACTATGAGGGAACGCTTGTCAATGCTGTACTATATCACTGTAAAGGAACGCTTTCTGGAATAAATGGTGTCTTGCGTCCTGGAATTGTACATAGAATTGATAAAGATACGACAGGCTCGATTATCATTTGCAAAAATGATGATACACATCATGCGATTGCAGAACAACTTAAAGCCCATCAGATTACCAGAAAATATAGGGCAATTGTGTATGGTAGAATAAAAGATGAACAGGGAACTATCAATGCGCCTATTGGACGACATTTGGTTGACAGAAAAAAAATGGCAATCAATGATAAAAATGGAAAACATGCGGTTACACACTATAAAGTGTTAGAGCATTTTGCGCAATATACGTATATTGAGTGTCAGCTTGAGACGGGAAGGACACATCAAATTAGGGTGCATATGGCAAGTATTGGATATCCTCTTCTGGGTGATACTGTTTACACAAATCGAAAATCACCGTTTCACTTGGAAGGACAGGTCTTACATGCAATGACAATTGGGTTTATTCACCCGAGAAGTGGTTGTTATGTTGAATTTGAAGCACCGCTGCCAGACTATTTTGAGAAACTTTTAGCTACGCTTCGGAATTGAGAAAGGGTATTAAAGTTTCGTTTGAAATTTTTGCCGAATCAGTATATAATAATATCAGTCAATAAAAATGTCTGTCAGAAAGGGTGGTATATATGAAGACTATAATAACAATCGGACGTCAGTTTGGATCTGGAGGACATGAAATTGGAGAAAAACTTGCTGACCATTACGGAATAAAATGTTTTGATAAAGAATTGCTTACAAGAGCGGCAAAAGAGAGTGGATTTTGTGAGGAAATGCTTCGGAATCATGATGAGAGACCGACCAATTCATTTCTTTATAACTTGGTTATGGATACATATACGTTTGGCTACAATTCTTCTTCGTTTGTAGATATGCCAATTAGCCACAAAGTATTTATGGCGCAGTTTGATACAATTAAAAAGATTGCAGAAGAGGAGGCTTGTGTGATTGTCGGGCGCTGTGCCGATTATGCGCTGCAGGAATACAAAAATTGTCTGCATATTTTTATCCATGCAAATGACGATGCCAAAGTGGAGCGGATTATGCGCAAATATGAGGTTGATGCAGATAAAGCGCGAGAGATGATGGTAAAGAAGGACAGACAGCGGCAGAGCTATTACAATTATTATTCCACAAAAAAGTGGGGGCGCTCAGACAGCTATGATTTGTCAATTAACAGTAGTATTCTTGGCGTGGATGGGACGGTTAAATTGCTTATACAATACATTGAAGATTTTGAGGCAAAAAATCAATAATTATACTTTAAAAAGCATCTTAATTCAATAAGATGCTTTTATTATGCGCACGGGCGTCCAAAGGAAATATGTCAGCAGAGCTGACAGACGCCCGGCGCGCGAGAAGGAAAAGAAATTTTTCCTTCTCGATTATATCACGGGCGTCCAAAGGAAATATGTCAGCAGAGCTAACAGACGTCCGGCGCGAGAAGGAAAAGAAATTTTTCCTTCTCGATTATATCACGGGCGTCCAAAGGAAATATGTCAGCAGAGCTGACAGACGCCCGGCGCGCGAGTAGATTTTAAATAAAAATATGACAAGTAAGAAAAAAAGTGCTATAATATCATGTAAAACTCATTTAGGGGGAGAAAGATCATGACATCGGCATCAGGAAATAGCGCATCGAAAGGCAGAAAAAGTACAAGGAAAGGTGCATCGAAAAGTACAAAAAGAACAAGTACTGGAACTAGGAGTAGAAAAAGATCTTCTGCGAGAAAAAATGTTGATAGTGCGGTTAAAAACGAGGTAATACTCATTGCTATCTTTGCAGTGGCAATTTTTATGTTTTTGTGTGTGATGGGGCTGGGCGGTTCTATGTCCGCTGGAATAAGAAATATTATGTTTGGAATTTTTGGATTGCTTGCATATTTGATTCCTATTCTTATTTTTCTTGGATTTGCTTTTGGGATTTCCAACAAAGGAAATACAGTTGCGATTGTGAAAATGGTCAGCGCTGTTATTTTATTATTTTTACTAGGGATTTTGGCGTATCTGTTTATGAAGCAGGAGAAAATGCTCACCGGCGATTCCTTAATACAGGAATTGTATCAAACTTCTGCGGAACATCATGCAGGTGGTGGCGTACTTTTTGGTACTATCGCACATGGAATGTATACGCTTATGGGAATTGGCGGAACTATTTTTGTAGTTGCTGTATTTGGCATTATCAGTGTTGTATTTATTACAGAGAAAAGTTTTTTGTCCAGCTTAAAGAAAGGCAGTTCTTATATTTTGGAATCTGCAAGGGAAGATGCTGTAAGAATGCGGGAATATAGGGAGAGTCTGCAAGATGAATATGAAGACTACGAGGAAGAGCCAGAGTATGAGGAAAAGGTGCGTTCCAAACGGACAAAAAAAAGAAAGGAAGAGCCAGAAATGATTCCTCAAGAAAAGGTTCGCAGAATGGATAAACGAGCTAGAGGTGTGGTATCAAGTTCTTCTGTAACTCTCAAGGCGAGAAAACATGAGGAGTCCACTGCACGACAAGATGTCCATGAAATTGTCATTTTAGAAAATGAAACGGAAACGGCAGGTATCTATGAGGATATTAAGGTTCGGCCGTATAATGAGGCAGGCTACAAGGAAGAATCTTATCGTGATGGCACATACAATGAGTTCGTGTATCCAGAAGAGGTTTATCAGGAACCGGCAGATCAGGAGGCTGCATATCAGGAACCGCCTTATAAAGAAACAGTATATCCAGAAGAATCTTATTCGGAAATGTCTTATGATACGACTTCTTTTAAGGAATTATCTGACAGTGAAATGTTCTCCGATGAAATATCAAAAAGTGATGGGCTTTTTAACGAAGAGACAGATTTGGAAACAATTGACTATTTTACAGACAATCCTGGCATATCTGTGAAAAGTTCTTTTCTGGATGCATTTGAATCCGATATAGAGACACAAAATGGAATGGTACATGATGGTGACCTTTTGGAATTATATGATGAAGAGACTTTAAATACAATGCCTGAATCAGTGACAGAAGATATTGTTTTGCCACAGTCAGTAGGGGCACCATTAATTTTAGAAGAAAATATGTCTGAAGTTCGCCAAGAGCAAAGTATAAGCGTGGAGGAGGAACCGCCAAAACAATATATGTTTCCGCCAATCGAATTGTTAAAGAAGGGGGAAGGCAAAAAAGGGGATTCTACAGATCAGTTGAGAGAAACCGCGCTGCATTTACAGCAGACATTGCAGACTTTTGGTGTTAGAGTGACCATTACAGATATCAGTCAGGGACCTTCTGTCACACGGTATGAAATGCAGCCGGAGCAAGGGGTAAAGGTCAGCAAAATTGTAAGCTTGACAGATGACATCAAACTAAATCTTGCGGCGACAGATATCCGAATTGAGGCGCCAATACCAGGAAAGGCAGCAGTTGGCATTGAGGTTCCCAACAAAGAGACAAGTGCTGTGGCATTTCGAGATCTCCTTGAGTCAGAGGCGTTTCAGAATTTCTCGTCCAATCTTGCATTTGCGGTGGGAAAAGATATTGCGGGGCAGGTTATTGTCACCGATATTGCAAAAATGCCACATGTACTGATTGCGGGAGCGACAGGTTCTGGTAAGTCCGTTTGTATCAATACAATTATTATGAGTATTTTATACAAAGCGAATCCAACAGATGTAAAGCTGATTATGATTGACCCAAAAGTTGTGGAGCTGAGCGTATACAATGGGATTCCGCATCTGATGATACCAGTAGTGACAGATCCGAAAAAGGCGTCAGCAGCGTTGAATTGGGGTGTTACAGAAATGAACGACCGCTATAAAAAGTTTGCGGATTTGAATGTTCGTGATTTGAAAGGGTATAACAAAGCTGCGGAGATGGGGAAGACAACACCGGATGGAGAACCGCTGCAAAAACTGCCTCAGATTGTGATTATTGTGGATGAGCTTGCAGATTTGATGATGGTGGCTTCCGGGGAAGTTGAGGAGAGTATCTGTCGTCTGGCACAGTTGGCGAGAGCTTGTGGAATTCATTTGGTTATTGCGACACAGCGTCCGTCTGTTGATGTCATTACAGGTCTAATCAAGGCAAATATGCCAAGCCGAATTGCATTTAGTGTGTCCAGCGGCGTGGATTCCCGTACAATATTGGATATGAATGGAGCAGAAAAACTTTTAGGAAAAGGGGATATGCTTTTTTATCCACAGGGATATACGAAGCCAGCTCGTGTGCAGGGAGCATTTGTGTCGGACTCAGAAGTGTCTGATGTGGTAGATTTCCTGAAAAATCAGAAGCTTGGCAATGTTACATATGACAGTGATATTGAGGAGAAAATTAAGACAATGCAGTCTTCTTCTGGTGGATTTGGCGGTGCTGGCACTTCCGGTGGCAGTGATATGGATGCTTATTTTTCGGAGGCAGGAAAGTTTGTTATCGAGAAGGAAAAGGCATCGATTGGTATGCTTCAGCGTGTGTTTAAGATTGGATTTAACCGCGCGGCACGCATTGTAGACCAACTTGAAGACGCAGGTGTGGTTGGCGCAGAGGAAGGGACAAAGCCACGCCGGATTTTGATGAGCATGGAACAGTTTCAAAATTATCTGGAAGAACATATGTAATTTAATAGACAGAGGCTTGGATAAATGGTATTCTATTAAAATAAGTAAATAAAGTTGGCAGCAAAGGAGGAACAAACTATGAAGTCCGATATTGAAATAGCACAGGAAGCAGAATTATATCCAATAACTGAAATTGCGAAGATGCTTGATATAACAATAGATGATTTGGAGTTATATGGAAAATATAAGGCCAAGATTTCTGAGGAGTATCTAAAAAAAATAGAGAAGAATAAAAATGGAAAACTGATTTTAGTGACAGCAATCAATCCGACGCCCGCAGGAGAGGGGAAAACTACGACAAGTGTTGGTCTGGGACAAGCGTTTGGCAGATTGGGAAAAAGAGCGGTGATTGCGCTGAGAGAACCTTCACTCGGTCCTTGTTTTGGAATTAAGGGCGGTGCGGCTGGCGGCGGAATGGCACAGGTCGTTCCTATGGAAGAGTTAAATCTGCATTTTACAGGAGATTTTCACGCAATAACGGCGGCAAATAATTTGTGTGCGGCGTTGCTTGACAATCATATTCAACAGGGAAATGAGCTGGGAATCGATACCAGACAGATTGTGTGGAAGCGTTGTCTGGATATGAATGACAGGGTGCTTAGAAATGTAGTGGTTGGCATGGGCAATAAGATGGATGGCTTTGTGCGGGAAGATCACTTTGTTATTACTGTGGCGTCGGAGATTATGGCGGTGTTGTGTCTTGCGGAAGACATGGAAGATTTAAAGAAACGCTTAGATAGAATGGTGGTGGCGTACAATTATGCTGGCGAACCTGTCTGCGCAGGACAGATTCATGCGACAGGTGCGATGGCAGCGCTGTTAAAGGATGCGATCAAGCCCAATTTAATTCAGACACTGGAACATACGCCAGCGATTATTCATGGTGGTCCGTTTGCCAATATTGCGCATGGCTGCAACAGTGTCCGTGCGACAAAGGCCGCTTTAAAGATGGCGGATTATGTTGTGACGGAGGCTGGTTTCGGTGCGGACCTCGGTGCAGAGAAGTTTTTTGACATCAAGTGCCGCCAGGCGGGGCTTGTGCCGGATGCAGTTGTGCTGGTGGCGACAATACGCGCATTGAAATACAATGGTGGTGTGGCAAAAAGTGACCTTAATGCAGAAAATATGGAAGCTCTGGAAAAAGGAATTGTAAATCTGGAAAAACATATTGAAAATCTACAGAAATACAAAGTGCCGGTGGTGGTCACATTAAATGCATTTGTTTCTGATACGCCGGCTGAAATAGCGTTTGTAAAAAAGTTTTGTGAGGACAGAAGCTGCGCGTTTGCGCTCTCAGAAGTGTGGGAAAAAGGAGGAGAAGGCGGCATTGCACTTGCGACAGCAATTCTCGATACTTTGGAGACGAAAAGAAGTGAGTTTAAGCCACTTTATTCTGATACACTTAAAATCAGTGAGAAAATTAAATGTGTTGCTAAGGAAATTTATGGAGCCGCAGAGGTTGTATTTGCGCCTGCTGCGCTAAAACAAATCGATAAACTGGAAAAACTTGGGTTTGGCAGTCTGCCTGTATGTATGGCAAAAACACAGTATTCACTTTCCGATGACCCAGAACTGCTGGGAAGACCAGAAGGTTTTTCTGTGAATGTCAGAGAAGTCTATGTATCGGCAGGCGCCGGATTTATTGTCGTGCTGACTGGCGCAATTATGACAATGCCTGGGCTTCCCAAAAATCCTGCTGCCTATAATATTGACGTGACAGAGAATGGCGTGATAACGGGATTATTTTAAAGGAGTCTGTAAAGCATGAAGTGTCCGAATTGTGGAAATGAGTTGGAGGAGGGGAAACTGCTTTGCGAGCATTGCGGCGAAGAAGTTAAGATTGTACCTGACTTTGATATAGAGCTTGAGGACAAGCTAAAAGAATCCATAAGTGATATGCTTCAAGATATGGCAGCAGAGGAGCTGAATCAGAACGATTTTCATCAAGAGCCAAAAAATAAATCTGAGGATACTATAAATGATCCAAGTGCTTATTTTTTAACAGAGTCAAGCAGTGTTCGAAAATTGCGGATTGTTATTATTGTTTTGATGTTGATGATTTTAGCCGCGGTGATTGTTGTGTTTACAATTCATTCTGTCAATGATCAGAGATATCATTCTTTTGACTATCAATATAATAAGGCGGTTACATGTGCTGCTGAAAGTGACTATCCAAGTGCGATAAGCTATTTGGAGAGAGCGCTTGCAATCCGGCCAAAGGATTTAGATGTGCGGTTATTGCTTGCGGAGTATAATGAAAAAAACGGGCAGCAGCAAAAAACAATCGCTTTGTTAGAAGAAATTCTGGATATGGGAACAGAATATTCCAAAAGAGAAGAGGTCTATGATAGATTGTTAAAACTGTATGCATCCGAGGAAGCATATGCAGAGATGGACCGCCTTTTAAAGCAATGTGACATGCCGCGCATTCTTTTTCAATACAATAAATATGTGGCGCTTAAACCGCAATTTAACAAACAGGGCGGTGTATATAACGAGTCGCTTTCTATCTCGCTGAGAGGAAATACGGCAGGCAGGGTATACTATACCTTAGATGGCACAATGCCCACGACAGAGTCCATTGTGTATGATAGCCCAATATTACTTGAGTCGGGGGACTATGTGATAAAGGCTGTATTTGTGAACGCATATGGAATAGAGAGTGAGACAGTTACGCAGCACTATGTTATCAATCATTCTGCGCCTGACAGCCCTGTGGTAAAGCCAGAGAGCGGAACTTATATGGAACCAGCATTGATAGCAGCATTTTATGACGCGGGAACCAGTGTGTATTATACCACTGATGGTTCTGTGCCAGACAAGAATAGTATTCGCTACAGAGATCCTATTGAGATGCCTTATGGCATCAGTAATTTTGCGTTTATTGCTTATGATGCGTCAGGGCTTTGCAGTAAGGTTGTCAATCGCTCTTATCAACTTGGGATACAAGCAAATTTTGACGCAGAACTGGCATTGCAGGTATTAAAAAACAGTTTGTGGGCGAGCGGAAAATTGCTAGATGCCGATGGAAATTTACCCAATAAGCAAGGAAGAAATCAATATAAAATAAAAACGCTCTATAAAACAGATGAGACAATGTACTATATTGTATATGAAGTGTATGTGGATATTTCGGAGAATGTGCATGAGACAAATGAAATTTATGCGATTGACGTAAATACAGCAGATTTGTTTAAAGCCTACAAAGCGGATGAGGGAGTATATCATTTACAGCCTTTGGAGTAGAATAATGAGAAAAAAGTTGAAATTATGGAATATTTCAGATACAATGATAAAGATGCAAAAAGTGCATTTTTGGTTATAATTCAGCATAGGACTTTGCATTTACTGCAAAGTCCTATGCTGAACGGTTACCATTTTTAGGAGAGCTAATAAGAAAGGTATGGTGAAGCAGTTAATGTACAAGATTTTAGAGGCAAGAGAACTCACCACCAATATTTATTTAATGGTGGTGGAAGCGTCGCGCGTGGCAAAGAATTGCCAGCCGGGACAGTTTGTGATCGTAAGAATGGATAAGGATGGTGAGAGAATACCTCTCACAATTTGTGATTATGATAGAGAGAAGGGAACAATAACCATTGTATTTCAGACAGTGGGCGCTGAGACTGCAAGAATGGCGGCGTTAAAAACAGGAGATTCCTTCCATGACTTTGTGGGACCATTGGGGTGTGCCTCAGAGATGGTCAACGAGGACAAGGAAGTACTTGCAAAGAAGAAAATTCTTTTTGTGGCGGGTGGTGTTGGCACAGCACCAGTTTATCCGCAGGTAAAATGGTTACATAACAATGGTATTGCAGCGGATGTTATTGTCGGTGCAAAGAATCAGGATTTGCTAATTTTGGAAAAAGAGATGAAGACAGTAGCTGGCAATCTATATGTCACTACAGATGATGGTTCTTACGGGCGCAAAGGTATGGTTACGCAGACAATTCAAGAACTTGTAGATGAAGGCAAAAAATACGATCTGTGTATTGCAATAGGGCCTATGATTATGATGAAGTTTGTATGTAAACTTACAAAAGAACTTAAAATCCCTACAATTGTCAGTCTGAATCCAATTATGGTTGATGGTACGGGCATGTGTGGCGCCTGTCGTGTTACAGTCGGTGACAAAGTAAAATTTGCGTGTGTGGATGGTCCTGAGTTTGATGGACATCTGGTAAATTTTGACGAGGCGATGAAACGCCAGCAGATTTATAAGACAGCAGAGGGACGAGCGATGCTGAAATTGCAAGAAGGTGATACCCATCACGGCGGATGTGGTCAGTGCGGAGGTGAAAATTAATGGACGTATTAACAAAAGTACCAGTACGAGAGCAGGAGGCAACTGCCAGAGCGAAAAACTTTGATGAAGTTTGCCTTGGATATAATAAAGAGGAAGCGATAGAGGAAGCAATGCGCTGCATTAACTGTAAAAATGCACAGTGTATCAAAGGCTGTCCAGTAGCAATTGATATTCCAGCATTTATCGAGCAGGTGAAGCTTGGCAATATTGCGGAGGCATATCAAATTATTAGTCAATCCTCAGCCTTACCCGCTGTTTGTGGACGCGTATGTCCGCAGGAGAGCCAATGTGAGGGAAAATGTATTCGAGGTATTAAAGGTGATCCGATATCTATTGGTAAATTAGAGCGTTTTGTGGCAGACTGGGCAAGAGAAAATGGTATTAAACCAGAACCTGCAAAGGAAAAGAACGGCAAAAAAGTGGCAGTGATTGGCTCTGGTCCTGCAGGGCTTACTTGCGCAGGGGACCTTGCAAGGCTTGGATATGATGTCACAATCTTTGAGGCGCTTCATGAGGCTGGTGGTGTGCTTGTTTATGGGATTCCAGAATTTAGACTTCCGAAAGAGGAGGTTGTGGCAAAGGAAATTGCCAATGTGGAGTCTTTAGGTGTCAAAATAGAAAAAAATGTAATTATTGGCAAATCTATCACCATTGATGAGTTAATCGAGGAAGAGGGCTATGAGGCTGTATTTATTGGCTCTGGTGCAGGACTGCCTAAGTTTATGGGAATTCCAGGCGAAAATGCGAATGGTGTATTTTCTGCAAATGAGTATTTGACTAGAAGTAATCTTATGAAGGCATTTAATGAGGACTCGAATACACCGATTATGCGCGGTAAAAAGGTTGCTGTTGTAGGCGGCGGCAATGTTGCGATGGATGCGGCAAGAACAGCGCTTCGTCTGGGTGCGGAGGTTCATATTGTGTACAGGCGCAGTGAGGAGGAACTTCCTGCGAGAGTAGAAGAAGTGCATCATGCAAAAGAAGAAGGCATTATTTTTGATTTGCTCACCAATCCGACAGAGATTTTGGAAGATGAAAATAACTGGGTAAGAGGAATGAAATGCATTAAGATGGAGCTTGGCGAGCCAGATGCATCGGGTCGACGCAGACCTGTTGAGGTTCCTGGAAGTGAATTTGAGATGGAACTTGACACAGTAATTATGTCGCTTGGTACTTCGCCCAATCCGCTAATTTCTTCGACAACAGAGGGATTGGAGACAAATAAATGGAAGTGCATTGTCGCTGATGAGGAATTTGGCAGAACATCGAAGGAAGGCGTGTTTGCCGGCGGCGATGCGGTGACTGGCGCCGCGACCGTAATTCTTGCCATGGGTGCAGGAAAGGCAGCGGCTAAGGGGATTCACAATTATTTATTTGGAAAGTAAAGAATTGTTTAGAAATCACTTGCAATTGTTATGAATAGGTTCTGAACGGTTCCTAAATAGATATCAGATATAAAGCAATGATAAATAGCCTGCGCAAATTGTGCAGGTTATTTTTGCTATTTTTATGCGCGCGCCGATGCAGATGAAATATGTCACTAAAGTGGCGCATCGGCGGCGCGCGAGTAGGGGAAGTAAACTTCCCTGCTCGATTATATAAAAAAATAGGAGGTTTTGTATAGTATATGCCAGACAGAAATGATGATGTAAAGGTTTATCAAGATAAGAAAGCAAAGGCGGAGGATTATAAAAGTTCTGCATACACGCTTTTAATAGTAGGTGTGCTTGGCATCGCTGCATTTATCTTGATGGAAGCAGGTCTGTTTCCTTTTCGGCTTGCTGGTTCTGGAAAATATATTACCTATGGTGTGATGGGGACAATGTTTGCTGTATTTATTGTGATGGGCATTCTGTCGTTAAAATCCTCAAAGAAGTATACGCAGGAGGCTGTTGTGGAAGAGGATTTGACAGGGAAAATTAAGGCATGGGCGAAGGAACATATCACAGCAGAGGCTATTAAGGAACGGGTTTGGTTTGAGGAAGGAACACCAGATGAGATGAAATATTTTCAGTATTTTGAGGGAATTAAGGCGGCAGTGACGCAGGAATTTGGCAGTTTGAATGCGTCTTATCTCGATGCTTTGTGCGAGGAGTTGTATGCGGAGATTTTTGAGGAAAGTTGATGAATATAACATTTGTTACAGTTGGAAAAATTAAGGAGAAGTATTTTCGAGATGCGCTTGCTGAGTATCAGAAGAGACTTTCAAAGTATTGTAAGCTGGAAGTTGTGGAAGTTGCGGACGAAAAGACGCCTGACAAAGCGTCGAAGACAGAAGAGGAACAGATAAAACAGAAAGAAGCGGTGCGTATTTTGAAGGCTGTAAAAGAGAATGCCTATTGTATTGCGCTGACAATTGATGGAAAAAAACAGGATTCTGTTCATTTGGCAAAACATATAGAACAGCTTGGACTTTGTGGAAAGAGTAATCTTGTGTTTGTAATTGGCGGTTCTTTAGGTTTGCATAACAGTGTGATACAGCGCGCGGATGAAACACTTAGTTTTTCGGATATGACATTTCCACACCAGTTAATGCGGGTTATTTTGATAGAACAGATTTATCGGTGCTATCGGATTATCAATGGGGAACCATATCACAAGTGAGAAAATGCGTCAGGCAGATTGTTTTCGAGGATGCGATAAAATTTAAATTGATGAAAGGAAGGATATTATGCCAGTAATAAAAGGCTTGGAGTGGGCGTTTGACACAGTTGCATCTACATATGAAAAATTTCGTCCCGGATATGTGGATGACCTTTACAAAATGCTTTTTGACTACATTCCCATCGATAAATCATCTCATGTTGTTGAGGTGGGGATAGGGGGAGGACAGGCAGCATTACCCATTTTAAAAACAGGGTGCAGCTTAACTGCTGTGGAATATGGAGAGAATTTCTCGAAATTATGTGAGCAAAAATTTAAAGAATATAAAAATTTTTCCGTTATAACTGAGAAATTTGAAAATGTTTCATTGCCGGATTCTCAATATGATTTGGTTTATTCTGCGTCTGCGTTCCATTGGGTGCCAGAAGATATTGGATACCCAAAAGTTTATAATATGTTGAAATCAGGTGGAGCTTTTGCAAGATTTGCCAATCATCCATATCGAGACAAGGACAAACCTGCCCTTTCAGCAGAAATTGATAAACTATATTCCAAGTATTATTGCAGCTATTATGGCAAAGATATAAAAGCTGAAACAGAATATAGTGAAGAACAAGCTGTACATAGAGCTCAAATAGCAGAAAAATATGGTTTTGTAGATATAAGATATGCTATGTTTTATCGGACAAGAACATTTTCGGCTGAGGAGTATATAAAATTGCTGGGGACATATTCAGATCACATTGCAATTGAAGAAAAGATAAGAACAGAATTTTTTGACAAAATAGAAGAAACAATAAATCGATATGGCGGAGTGTTTACAATATACGACACGATTGACTTGCAACTTGCAAGAAAGCCTTAAAGCTTTGAAAACCTAAAAAATATAGTAGCTTGTTCGTATGAACTATGGTAAAATATAAACAATATAGTCTTATAGGAAGTTTATAATGGAATTGGAAGATAGATTGAAATATGCAAAACGTGCGTTGGATGGCATTGCATTAGGAGATTGTTTTGGTCAAACTTTTTTTGTGCCTGATGATGAGGCTGCACGTCAACGAATAAAAGATCGAGCAATTTTGAAGGAACCGTGGCATTTTACAGATGACACTGTAATGGCAATTGGGATTTACCGTATTTTGGAAAAATACAAGGAAATAAATCAAGACGAATTGGCAAAGATTTTTGCTGGAAATTATGTGTTAGATTGGCATCGGGGATATGGAGGAACAGCACATACTATTTTGCGTAGTATCGCAGAAGGAAAAGATTGGCGGGAAGCAGCGTCGGAAGTGTTTGACAAAATGGGTTCTATGGGAAATGGTGCAGCGATGCGCGTTGCACCTGTAGGCGCTTATTTCGCAGATGATTTGGATAAAGTGTTATACTATGCAAGGGCATCTGCGGAAGTTACACATGCACATATGGAAGGAATCGCAGGCGCAATGGCGATTGCAGCAGCGTCGGCTTTGCTTTTGAACAAAAAATTAGGGTGTTATTTTGGCGAGGGAAAAGCTTTTTTGCGTGATGTCGTCGATATGCTGCCGGAAAGTGACACAAAATATAAAATATTAACTGCGGTTTCTCTTAAAAGGGAAAGCAGTATTGATTTTGTCGTTTCTGTTCTTGGAAATGGAATGAAGTTGACTGCACAAGATACAGTCCCATTTTGTCTTTGGTGTGCGGCATATTTTTATAGGTCGATAGAAGAAGCATTATGGACAGCAGTTTCCGCTTTAGGAGACAGAGATACAATCTGTGCTATTGTGGGTGGAATGGTTTCTCTTTTTGTGGATGAATTTCCACAGCAATGGTCTGGTTATATGGAGCCTCCAGAGGAGTCTATATTTTTTAAATAGCGGTTTTTCAAATACAATATCAGGAGGAAAAAGGGATATGTTTTATGAAGGAAACAATGAAATAACTTTGGAACAGGCAAATCCAATTACCAAAAATATTATTGCGAAACTGGGGTATCCCTATCAGATTTTTTCAACGCAGGCAAGTTATCAGGAAGTGATGGAGGCTTACGAACAGGCTGTGCAGCAAGGACAACAAAAAGGTTTTACCCCAATATTAGTGCCGTCAGATGAGGTGTTAGAGGAGTATTTGGGAATTTTAGAAGATGATGGCTATCAATTAAAGGATATTTTAAAGATGGAACTGAAATCTGGAGAGGAACTGCTAAAAGAATATTTTGAAACATATGCAGAGGATATGATAGATATGGATGCGTTTGTTGGTGTATTTGATGGTGAACCGACAGTGATTGACAGTTTTTCAGCCTTTCGAAGTTTTTCCCCTGAAAAAATGATAGAGACCATATTGTTTCAGGTTCCAACAACGAAACCGTGGGAATTGGTGGCATATGTGCCATTTGGCGGGTGGAATGATTGTCCGGCAGTACCAGAAATGATGGCAATTTGTAAGTACTGGTTTGAGAAATATGGCGCAGTTCCTGTGACAATTACGCATGATGTAATGGAAATGCGGCTTCCTGCACCAGTTTCCCAACAGGATTCTTTGCAGGTCGCCAAAGAGCATTTTGCATTTACGCCTGACAGAGTCGGTCAGTGTACAGAAACAGGAACACTAGCAGAAGTGGCAGCGTGTATCGCCGCATCTAAAATATGGTATTTCTGGTGGGATTAGTTTGTACAGTTATTCTTTGTGTTGAAAGAGGCTATACTGGCGGTCGAAAAGACTGACCGCTCAGTATAATGTGATGCGCACAACCGCAAATGTGAAAAACCATATATGAAAGTTTTTCACATAGGAAATATGCCACTTCGTGGCTGCGGTTGGCGCGATACTCACGGCAGATTTCATCTGTCGTGAGTATAATAAGCCGTTTTAGGAGAGAAAAATAAATTGAAAAATAAAAGTCGGATAACGATTGTATTATTTGCTGTGCTATTATTTTTGTCAGGATGTGGAAAGAAAAGTGAACAAACAGATTTAAAGTCAAATGAAGCTAATTTTATAAAAATGTCTGAATTACAAATGATGGAAGAAAACATATTAGACGAGTCCGATATTGTGACAACACCTAAATCGGAGGCGCCAAAAAAAGTTATTTCAGAGAGTTTTAATTCAGAAGAATTGTTAGATGCCTATCTTATTAGCGAAATTCCAGCCATTTATGGTGATGGAATTGAAATGTTATTTGATCAGTTATTACAGGAAAATGAATTTGCATATGTGAATTTTTCAGTTGGAGAACGAATTGATTTGGATAATGATGGTGAAAATGAACAGATTATAAATGGTCCTTATGGAGGATTATATTTGGACGCGAGAGACCAAAAAGTGTATGTATTTGCACGAGGAGAAGGGACATCAGGTATGTTGTCTTATACAAATTATGACAATGCAGTCTGGGTAGTACATAGTGATACGTCGCACATGGGCAGACAGATGTTTTGGATGACAAGATATGATGGTGGAGAAAAGATTGTGGAAGAACTTTTATTGGCAGCGGAATATTGGGATTCTCCTGATGGCGTATATGATAAAAATAGTGATTTTACATTTGGGGAAGAAAAGATATCAATGGAAACATACGAGGCATTGCGAAAAGAACTTTTTGGGTGGTAGTTTAGTCTATAGAAAGAAGGGGATAGAAAATGAAACTTGCAGAAGCATTGCAGGAGCGGGCAGATTTGAACCGTAATATTGAGCAGTTAAAAAGTCGCCTAAACAATAATGTATTAGTGCAGGAAGGAGAAAAGACTGCCGAGTCTCCAGAACAATTAAAACAGGAGCTGGATTGTTCCATTGAGCGTCTGACATATTTGATTGCATGCATCAATAAAACAAATTGCGAGACAAAAGTTGATGGACAGACGTTGACAGAACTGATTGCGAAGAAGGATACACTCTCGCTAAAAATCCATGTTTACAAGGATATTGCATACTCTGGCAGTCAGACTTCTTATCGGGCAAGAAACACAGAGATAAAAATTAAATCTGCAATTTCGGTTGCAGATTGGCAGGCAGAGATTGACAGAATGGCGAAGGAATTACGGCTTGTGGATAATAAATTGCAGGAGACAAACTGGAATACAAATTTGATAGAATAAATTTGTCAGAGTGGTGTCTATGCCAAGCTTTGTTAGAGCGTATTTGTACAATGTTATATTGGGTAGCAGAATCAGGGTGAATGTCACGTGACGACAACGTAAGTCGTAACTTGGGGCACACTAAAGAGCAGGTGTGGGGTTCGAGTCCCCAAGGATTGTTATGCTCCGATTGCGTACAAATGTATCGTGATAGAGAATTGTTATTACCAGACATTGACTGTATCTGTGAGGGTGGGAATGGGGTAATATACTATATATAATACGTGGTGGGATTGCGACCACATTATTTTAAATTGATAAATACGACAAACTATTATATAATATTTCCAAATATGACAGATTTTGTGAAGGAACTGGAATCCTTAGGATAAGGGGGATATTATGTACACAGTTGTATTTATTGATACAGAGGTTAGTGTTAAGCGCGATATTGTAGTGGACTATGGCGCAGCCGTGGATGGAAGTACCCATATTCATACAAAATCAGCTAAGGTGTTTGAGGACTTTCTGATTCAAAACAGCACTGGCAGCAAACGGTTTCTATGTGGTCACAATATTGTTCATCATGATGCGAAATATATTAGGCAGCAGATGCAGGCGGCGGGGATTACGGATGTGATTGATACTCTTTATCTGTCACCATTGTTGTTTCCAAATAAACCTTATCATGCACTGATCAAAGATGACAAACTATTGACGGATTCTTTAAACAATCCTTTAAATGACGCAATAAAAGCGATGGAATTATTTTATGATGAGGTCAATGCCTTTCACGCTCTCAATGAGCTGCAAAAGGACATTTATGCATACTTGCTTTGCTCAAAAGAAGAATTTCGTGGCTTTTTTTCTTATTTGAATTATTATCCACGGGGAGATGCTTCCTCCTTAATCAAAAGTTTTTATTATGGAAAATTGTGCAGTAACAGTGATATTGCGTATATTGGCAAATGTTATCCAGTGGAACTTGCCTATGTGCTTTCAATAATTTCTGCAAGAGATACCACTTCTATGATACCAAATTGGGTTATTATGCAATATCCGGCAATTTCGAATATAATTCGGCTATTGCGTAATATGAACTGTGCTGCGGGCTGTTCGTATTGCCGTAATAAATTAAATATTCACAGGCGTTTAAAACAGATTTTTGGATATGATAATTTTCGTAAATATGACGGGGAAAACTTGCAAGAGAAGGCAGTACAGGCGGCGGTTGACAATCAGTCCTTGCTTGCTATTTTTCCAACAGGCGGTGGAAAATCAATCACGTTTCAGCTTCCCGCACTTATGGCAGGAGAGCTTTCTAAGGCATTGACTGTTGTGATATCACCGTTACAGTCTCTTATGAAAGACCAAATGGATAATTTGGAGAAGATCGGAATTGTGGATGCTGTGACAATCAATGGATTATTGAATCCGATTGAACGGGCGGAGGCTATCGAGCGTGTCGAGAACGGGCTTGCTTCTATATTGTATATTGCACCGGAATCCCTGCGTTCCAAGACAATTGAACGCTTGTTGATGAAACGGGTAATTGCGCGTTTTGTGATAGATGAAGCACACTGTTTTTCCGCATGGGGACAGGATTTTCGAGTGGATTACCTTTACATTGGTGATTTTATTCGCGAATTGCAGGAGAAAAAGCAATTGACGGAACGGATTCCAGTCTCTTGTTTTACTGCGACGGCAAAACAGAAAGTTATCAGTGACATTAAGAATTATTTTAAGCAAAAACTAGATTTGGATTTAGTGCTTTATACTTCAGGTGCAGGCAGGAAAAATCTGCGCTATGAGGTGCTTTATCAGGAGAGTGATGAGGAGAAATACACGACGCTGCGCTGGCTGATTGAACAAAAAAATTGTCCGACAATTGTGTATGTAGCAAGGACAAAGCGCACGACAGAGCTTGCGCAAAAATTGTGTGATGATGGAATTGCTGCACTTGCGTTTCATGGAAAGATGGATAGAGCTGAGAAACAGGCAAATCAGGAGGCTTTTATTCGCGATGAAGTACAAGTGATGGTAGCAACTTCTGCTTTTGGAATGGGGGTAGATAAGCCAAACATTAAGTTAGTTATACATTATGATATATCGGACTCATTGGAGAATTATGTGCAGGAGGCGGGGCGTGCAGGCAGAGATCAGAATTTACAGGCAGAATGCTATGTGTTGTTTCATGATGGAGATTTGGACAAGCATTTTATGATGTTAAACCAGACAAAACTAAGTATTAGTGAGATTCAGCAGGTCTGGAAAGCAATTAAGGATTTGACAAAAAGCAGGTCGGTCATACAGCGCACACCATTTGAGATTGCGCGTCAGGCAGGGTGGGATGAGAATGTGGCAGATATTGAGACACGTGTTAAGACTGCCATACAGGCACTGGAGAACGCCGGCTATATCAAGCGTGGAAAAAATGTGCCACATGTCTATGCTACAAGCATTCTTGTTAAAAATATGATGGAAGCTGCTGTTAAAATCGAGATGTCTCTGAAAATGAGTGAGAAAGAACGCTTGGATGCCAAGCGGATTATGAGTATGCTAATTTCGGCAAGGAGTATAGCGAATGCGCAAAACGATGACGCAGAGTCCAGAGTGGACTATATTTCAGATAGACTTGGCATGGAACGACAGGAGACGTTCAAGCTGCTTCAGATTCTACGGGAAGAAGGTATTCTTGCAAACACAATGGATTTGACAGCCTATATTCTGAAAACGGATACAGAAAATAAGTCGCTGAATGTGTTAAAGAAATATGCTGCTATGGAACAGTTTCTTGTCAGCAGGCTCAATGGAGAAGGACAGTGCATTAATCTCAAAGAATTAAATGAGAGTGCTGTTAACAGTGGGATAAAAAATGCAACAGTGAACGCGTTTAAGACAATACTTTACTATTGGACAATTAGAAAATACATAAAAAAGAGCATTGAAAATACGACTGCAAGAAGTATTATTACACCAGAAATTTCTGTGGAAACATTATGGGAACAACGGCAACAGTGTATTTGTCTGGCTGGTTTTATTGTGAAATATTTATTTGAAAAAAGCAAACAACTAGAGTCTAAAGAAGAACAGCTAGTGGAATTTTCCATTCTGGAATTAAAGAAGGAATATCAGAAAAGCGAAGCACAATCGGGTAGGGAGATTACAGATAAGGAAATTGAAGACGCACTTTTGTATTTGTCCAAGATTGATGCAATGAAATTAGAGGGTGGGTTTCTTGTTTTATATAGTGGAATGCAGATTACGCGGCTTGAGATGGACAATAAAATCCGGTATAAGGCAGATGACTATAAAAGTTTAAATGAATACTACAAACATAAAATACAGCAGATTCATATTGTGGGTGAATTTGCAAATATGATGGTTCGAAATTATGATGAAGCGTTGCAATTTGTAAAAGAATATTTTCAGATGGATTATAAATTGTTTATTGCCAAGTATTTTAAGGGAAACCGCAAAAGTGAGATTAACAGAAATATTACACCTGATAAATACAATAAGCTTTTTGCGGAGCTTTCCAGCGTCCAGCGGGAAATTATCGATAATGACACATCAAAGTATATTGTGGTGGCAGCAGGACCGGGGAGCGGAAAGACAAAGGTTCTCGTGCATAAGCTTGCTTCGCTGATGCTGTTGGAGGATGTGAAGCATGAGCAGCTTCTAATGGTGACATTTTCACGGGCAGCAGCGACAGAATTTCGCAGGCGTCTATATGATTTGATTGGGAATGCAGCAGGATTTATTGAAATTAAGACATTTCATTCTTATTGTTTTGACTTGATTGGACGAATGGGAAATCTTGAGGATGCTAAGACAGTTGTGCAGGATGCAGCACAGATGATTCAGAATGGAGACGTAGAAATTGGACGGATTACAAAAACGGTGCTTGTGATTGACGAGGCGCAGGACATGGATGAAAATGAGTACAAAATGGTTTGTGCTCTGATGGAGCGAAATGACGATTTGCGTGTGATTGCAGTAGGGGATGACGATCAGAATATTTATGAGTTTCGCGGTTCTAGCTCCCGCTATTTTGAGGAATTTTTAGCGCAGGAAAATGCGAAAAAATATGAGCTGCTGGACAATTATAGAAGCGCCAGAAATATTGTGGTGTTTGCCAATCAGTTTGTGCAGCAAATTGCGCACAGGATGAAGAGTACTCCCATTTCTGCTGTAAAGGATGGGGATGCAGGTGAAGTGGAGTTGGTACAGTGTCTAAGCAAAAATCTTGAAGAACCTGTAACAGCAAAGGCAATCAGGGTGCGAGATAGAGGGAGTGTATGTATTCTTACAAACACAAATGACGAAGTGCTACGTGTCGTTGGACTCTTAAAGAAAAAGGGAGTTCGGGCAAAGCTGATTCAGTCCAATGACGGATTCGATTTGTACAATATGATTGAATTACGTTTTTTTATGAAAAAAATCACAAAAGAGTTAACAGCGCCTGTGATACCACAAGAACTGTGGGAGACAGCGAAAGACAGAATGGTATCGGTTTACAAGGATAGTAGTAATCTTGCACTGTGTCTTGCTATTCTGGAAGCGTTTTCATTAACAAACAAACGGAAGTATCGTTCGGATTTGGAGATGTTTTTGCATGAATCTAACATTGAGGATTTTTTTGTAAATGACAATTGTGATATCGTTGTTTCTACGATGCACAAGTCAAAGGGCAGAGAGTTTGACGAAGTGGTTATGATGCTTGACCGTGTTTCCTTTGACACAGACGAACGCAAACGATTGTTGTATGTCGGAATGACAAGGGCAAAGAAGGACTTGTATCTTTTTTATAACAACAAGGACTTTGACCGCTTTATCGCAGGAAATGTGAGGGTGCGGGTGGATAGCGGCTTGTATGGACGGCCTGAGGAAATTTTGATGCAGCTTTCGCATAAGGATGTTCATTTAGGTTTTTTTAAGGATAAGAGAAATCTTATACAGAGAATTATCTGTGGAACAAAGCTTTTGACAAATGCGTCTGGGCTTTTTGTGGCACAAAATGGTAAGACAATACAGGTAGTTCGTTTTTCCAAGAAGTTTTTGGAGGAAATCGAGAAGAATCAAAGGCAGGGATATGTGATGGAAAGCGCTAGTGTGCGTTTTGTCGTAGGATGGACAGACATAACAGATGGACAAGAATATCCCATCATATTGCCAGATATCTATTTTGTCAATAAACTTTCTTAGGAGTGAACGATAGAAAAAGAGGGAAATATATGACAAATCGACAATCTTTATTTATTACTATTGGGATAAGTATTTTATCGTTGATGGGTTGTGAACGAGTTTTTGAAACAGATGTCTCCAGTATAAAGATGGCAAAAATGGACAATGCAGCATTAAAACAAAGTCAATATGAGTCAGAAGAATTTGAATTGAATGAATGTGAATCGCAAAGTACAAAGGAGGATGCCATATATGAAGAATTACCACAACTGCCCAAGACGGGAAGTAAGTTAGTGGATTTTGTGCCGGAGGGCTGGGAAATTTCGGATAGTGCTGTATTAGATTTTAATGAAGATGGAATTTTTGACTATATAGGCTTGCTGGAAACCGATTCAAGTATATATTGGGATACTCGAATTTTGTTTGCTATTGCCAGTGACAAGACAGGGGGATATTATCTAGATTTTCAGAATGAAAATCTGATATTAAAAGAATGGGAAAGTGCATTCGATATAGAACCATGTGCTCCATTAACCGCAGAAGGAAAATCTTTTACAACATGTTATGACAATCGTGAAAAACCGTGGCTAGAGAAAAATACATACACCTATAGAGATGGTGTTTGGTGGCTTATGACCTCAGAGAGCACAGATAATTTGACAATTTATTGCAAAAACGATTGGGAACGTGGCGTGGGGATTCGGAAGAAGAGAAGTGATGCATTTTGGGATATGGAGGAACTTAGTGAGAAATATGATATTATTTATGAGTTGTCTCTTGACGAACCGCTGACACTTGAACAATCTGCAATGCGTCGGTGGCGGTATGAGACGGATTGGGAAGTGGCATCTATTTTAATGGCAGAGGAGATGGAACTTTTGGAGAAGATGGTGGTACTTCCAGAAGATGCATACATTGATTACTGTGATGAGAATTGCGCTTTATATAAATTTTGGAATGAAGAAAATGATTTTGAGTACATTGCGATATATCAATGGCAAAATAAAGAATTATTTGTGTTTGCAAAGGAAGATGCTAAAATTGGTGATATAAGGTTGTACAAAGACAAGATATACTATTCTGTTGATATAAAGGATAATGTCACTTATCAATATATAAAAGATAATAAGCAGGAACAATTAGGACCACTTCAAGAGACTGTTGGAGTCCGGTTGAATAGGATGAATCTGGATGGTTCAGAGAAGGAGACGCTCTTTGAATACCGTTATCCGAAGACACAACAAGAGTTTATGAATGATGTGGTTCCTCGCATGATGCTTACTTTTGAGATTAGCAAAGATGAGATTGTAACAGAAGTTTATGTACAAAAAGAAGGAAATTTATTTTACAGAATGAATATAGATGGCAGCAAACAGAAAGAGATAAGATAATAGGTGCATCAAAATGAACGTAAAAGAGTTTATTAAAATTATACAAAAAAATCCAAAAATGTTTGTTGATGAAGTTCGTACAGATTATATAGAACATCTTATTCTTGGATTTTTTATATGCTGTAATGTAAATAATAACGCGACTGATATTGATTTGCACTTTCATGCACACTTTTCGCGTTGGCTGGTGCATTGGATTTGGAAAAATGTAGATAAAAAATACAGCCAAAAGTATTTTTCATGGAGTCAAACTTTAAAGGATATAAATATAACAAATGATGAAATACAGGCAGTAAAACTCTTTTTTGACTTATCGGATATGTTTTTTGAAAAATATAAGGATAAAGAATATCCTTATAAAAGAAATTGCAGTAACAGAATAACTTTGAGAGAATATATAAAATTAATTGAAAAGAAACCACAGGCGGTACTTTATGAAATTCGGATAGATTATTTAGAATATGTCATTGATGGTTTTAAAGGGTGTAATGAAATAAATGATTTTGGTGATAATACAGCAGTACAATTTCATCATTATTTTTCAAACTGGCTGGTGCGCTGGATTCAGTTAAATATAGATAAAAAGTATGAAAAACAACATTTTTTCTGGTATCATACTTTTAGAGATATAACCAATAATGAAGCAGAAGCGGTAACGCTCTTTTTTACACTGTGCGATAAGTTTTTTAAAGAATATGAAAATAAAGAATTGATATGATTGTTAGAATATAGAGGGAGTTTTATGGTACACAAAATAGAATGGAAAGATAGGAAAAATGTAATATCCTGCTATTTGCCAGAGGATGTTGCACCAGATAAAAATGCAGTAACAGAATTACATCAAATGACAGCGTTGGAGGAGACACTGGAAAAGTTGGCAGCAGTGCCAGGTTATTTTCAAGGGGATATGCCGCAAATTGAGAAGATAATATTGACGCCTGATTTTCACAAGGGGGCAGGGATTCCAATAGGAACCGTAATGATGACAAAAGGTTTTGTGGTTCCGCAGGCAATGGGAAATGATATTAACTGTGGTATGCGGTTTTATACAACAGATTTATCGGAAACAAAAATTCAGCAAAAACTTCCAGAGTTGGCAAAGAAAATTCGCCATGTCTTTTTTGAGGGCGGCAGGCAGATTCCAATGACAGGAAGACAGCGAGAAGCGCTGTTTCGATATGGCCTTGAGGGATTATTGGAGACATATCAGGACAGCGGCGAGAGCGGATTATGGCGGTATTATCAGCCAGAGATTCAAGAAAGATGGCTGAACCGCACCATGTTTCGAGGAAGTCTCAATGCGACAGAGACAGAAGGTTTGGAGGATTTTATTGGCGATTATAATCAGTTGACGTATGATGATCAAATTGGGACAATTGGCGGTGGAAATCATTTTTTGGAGGTACAGCGCGTTGCTGAAATTTACGATGGTCAGACTGCGAATGCATGGCATTTGAAAAAAGGCGCTGTGGTGATAATGCTGCATACAGGTTCTTTGACAATCGGACATCATAGTGGTCTGCTAAACCGCAAGATTTGTCAAGAGATTTATCCTGTTGGACGGATGCATCCAGAAAATAAAGTTTATCCAATACCACAAGATTGTATAATACAGAATGCATGGAATCGTTTTTGGTCAATTTCTAAAAATGCTGCAAATTTTGGTTTTGCCAATCGCTTGTTTCTTGGGTTTATGATTCAGGAGGTTTTTACGCAGGTTTTGGGCACATGTAATATGGAACTGCTTTATGATGCGCCGCACAATTATATCTGGAAAAAGCAGATAGATGATAAAGAGTATTTTATTCATCGAAAAGGAGCCTGCTGCGCTCGTGGCTGTGAGGAGATGGAGGGGACAGAATTTGCCTATTATGGAGAACCTGTGATGATTCCAGGGTCTATGGGCAGTTCTAGTTATCTGCTTCGCGGGCTGGGAAATTCTGACGCACTTTGGAGTGCAAGCCATGGCGCTGGACGGCAAAAATCCCGCGGGGATGCAATTAAGGGAAATGATGCGGCATTTCGTCAATTTATGGAACATTTTCATGTGATTACGCCCATTGATCCAAATCGCACAGACTTAAAGGGCAGAGCAGATATCCTGAAAAAATGGGAGGAGTCTATTCGAGCAGAAGCACCATATGCTTATAAAGACATTCATGAAGTAATTGCAGTACACACAGCGCATAATATAGCGCAACCGATTGCGCGCATGGAACCGATATTTACAGTGAAAAGTTAAAAAATTTTATTATATGTAAAAACTGTTACATGCTAATCTTTCTTTCAGACGAGAATACTAAAGAATAAATATTTGATTTTGCGAACGATGTTGATTGGCCAAATTGTCTAAAAAATGTCTTTAAAATAATAAGATGAGAAAAGATACAAAAGATAGGAAAAAAATCAAAAATGTGATAAAGTATAGTATGTTTGCTTTGCTATCAATATATTTAATAATCTGCTTTTCTATGCGTCTTTCAGTGAGGGAGACTACCATTGCAATAGAAGATTGTATGTTATACTATATTGTAAATATAGATGGAATGAAGGGATTGGGACATAGCGTTGTACTGCTTGTAGATGAAGATGGAAACGGAACAGTAATTAGTTTTAATGGTATGCAGCGTACTTTGATAGAATGCCTTCTAGGGAAAAGCGGCGTTGGAAAGATGAGTATTGCAACCATGACAAAAGCGGAGACTGTTTTATTTTTGGAGACGGGCAACTTAAATTTGGACAAAGACCAACTTGCGGATAATTATGATATAGCACTGTATAGACCAATTACAGTAGAAGAATATGATATTGTATTAGAACAGACTGCTCCATATCTTGCAGCAGAGGAACAATTTGCAGTTTTATATGAGAACTGGGCGCTGGAGATAGATGTTAGGAAAAAGGAAGGATATCAACAGGATTTGGAGTGTTTAGGGCAAGATACAAGTCTACCATTATATCAGATTTATACAAATAATTGTGACCATGTAGCTAGAATATTGATTGGCTCTGTCGATTTAGAGATGGAAGCATATTCACAGCGTACAGAACATATAACGCCGAATGGTAATTTGAAAGCCTTTGGCAGAAAGGCGCAAAATTGGGGTGTTATGATGCTGGGTATACAATCAATACAGGAAAAACTTTTAAATTTTTTGATGATTTTTTAATGGAATTTTCTGCAAATTAATGGTATTGTTTACAATAGTAACTGAAAATGACAATATCATGGCTGGTAGTTGTATAAAAACTTTTGTTTTGTAGAATTTTTAAGGAGACATGCAGATGGACAATCGGGAATATGCAGAAGAACTATATACGGAACTTGCACAGCGAGTAGATGCAGGTGAGGTGGGGGATGCATGGGGAGATGATTTATTATTAGAATTTTATGATTTGGTGTGTGAACTTTATCCTGGGTCAAGTGAGGAACCAGAATGGGTATTCATGTTTTTGCAGCTCTATAACTGGCAGTTTCAGTGTTTCCATGAGGGAATAAGGACCTTTTATACGAATTCATATGGGGTAGATACAGATAACGGCATTAGAAGGATGTCAGACTGTCTGTATCGGCATGGATATGTGGAACTTACAAAATGGTATGACTATGGAATTTTTGATTATAACCTTTATTCAGATTTTGACTATCCAGCTGCGTATGAATTGAGAATGGAAGAGATTGACGAGTGGATTTCTGAAAATGTAGATATGATATGGCAGATTTATGTGGAATTGTTGCTGGAACATAAGGATGAAATACTGAAAGCGGCGGCGCATTGGGAACCTGATTGTGACACAAAGGTAGAAGAACAAAAGGATAAGGAAGATTCTCCAGCGCTAGAAGTCCAAAAGAAAGAAGAACTTACTTTTCAGTTTTTTATTAACCTTAGAACAAGTGGTAGTACAACAGATGGAAACATATCATGGCTGGGTGGAGATATCTCATGTCTGACAGCTTCACATATTGATGATAAAATGGTGTCGCAAATGGTTGCAGCAAAAGAGCTAGAACGAATACAGACGACAGAAGTGTTTCCAAAAGAAGCACTGCGCTTTTTGGATGAGAAACTATTTTCTGTTAGAGAGGATATTATGTTTCGCATTTATGATTTGCAAAATGGAGATTTGCGGCATTTTGCGGAGATAATACATATACGAAAGCTTAGTCTGGACAGCATGGAGGATATTGGACATGTCGAGGTGCTTTCTCGGTTTACAGATCTGACAGAGTTGTATATGAGATTGCCCAAACGGCGTGATTTTAGCTTTGTGAATAAGCTGTCATTGGGACTTACAAAACTTTCTCTTTGTGTGGACTTTTCGCAGGAGGGTGTTACTTTTGGAAATGTCTCTGATGAAAAGATTAATGGATTGTATACTATGGAATGGCTGTTAAGATTTCCCAAACTTGAAAGTTTTTATATTGGCGATTGTACACAACATATAGAGCTTTTGATACGACAGGATTCTGTCAGGGAGCTTATTTTATATGAGATTCCTTGTCCGCCTCTAAAAGTGCTGCGTATGTTGGATGTACAAAGTGTTATCATACATCAAAAATATGCACAGGGATTAGACCGATTGAGTCATATTGAATCGATTCAGGAGATACAATTGGTGAGGGTTGCGGATATAAACAATCTCAATTTTTTGGAGACATTACCAGCTTTGCAGAAGCTTACACTGCATAGCTTACCCGAGCTGAGCAGTCTTCCACATTTTCCAGAGGAGCAGAAGTTGCAGGAACTTACAGTTTATGATTGTGATAAGCTTTTTGATATTTCTGTGGCAAGTGAAAAGATTTTTATAAGGAAATATTCATAAAGTTAGATTGGAAAAGAGAGATTTGCAATAAGGAAATTTATAAAAGAATGACAAATAATAGGAGGTATTTATTATGTACGAATTTAAAGAGGAGTTTTTGACGGGGATTGAACAGATTGATGTAGAACATAGGCGATTGTTTGAGATTGCAGACGAATTATATAATTTAAAGTGTGAAGAATTTATGCCAGATAAATATGATAATATCAGACATATTTTGGAAGAATTGCGAAACTATACACTGACACACTTTGAACATGAGGAAACTTATATGGAATCGATTCATTATGAAAGATTACCAGAACAGAAGCGTCAGCATGAAGCTTTGGAGGAGACCATTAATGATTGGGATATGGATGCAATTGATGAGGATCAAGATGAGACAATTGAGGAAATCTTGCGTCTTGTGACGAATTGGCTTGTAAATCATATTTTGCATGAGGATAAGTTAATCGGCAAACAGGATTAACCATTTATCGTGAAGTATTTCTGCAATCTATAAAATAATGAAAGGGGACTGAAATCAAATAAAAAAGCCAAACAGCAAGGGAATAGTAATGGAATAAAAGACATAGAATGAAGTATAGAAAACCTATACTTCATTTTTGGGTGTTGATATGAATAGACACGATATATTTAAACAGGATATTATGAGTGCAGGAGAGCGTTTTGCAGATGCCTTTTCACTGCCCAAGGATATGGTGGTGAATGCCACACTGTTGCATATGGTGGGGGCATCGGAACTTTTTGTGGAGAATTTTAAAGGTATTATTTCCTACACTTGTCATGAAGTTTTAATTAAAGGAAATCGTATGAAATATTGTGTTTGTGGAGATTGTCTTACAATCGAACATTACTCGAATGAGGACATGAAGATATCAGGACAGATTAAGGAGGTAAAGGTGATAAGGGAAGCTTGAGGTGGGACTCTTGCAGAATAGATGGATACGCTTTGTCAGAGGATTTCTGGTTATCAGGATTAATGGGGATTACATGGAACGGTTCTTCAACATGTGTAGAATGCATGAGATTGACTTGTGGGAGATAAAGAAAGAACAGAATGTCTGCATGTGTGAGGCATATGCCACGGATTTTCTGAAAATGCCACCTCTGTTAAAAAAGACAGGCACAAAAGCGCACGTAGTCAAAAAGAAGGGACTGCCGTTTTACTTTCCTTTTATAAAAAAAAGGATTATTTTTTTTGCGGGCGTTCTATTATGCTTAATTATGTTGAATTATGTGACAAAATATGTCTGGGCAATTGAGTATGTTGGTAATTTGCAGGTGAGCGACGATGAATTGTCGGATTTTTTGGAGCAAGAATCCATTCATTATGGAATGAAAAAGAGTAGTATTAATTGTGAGGAGAAGGAAAAAAAGCTGCGAGAGACATTTCAGAATGTCACATGGACCTCGATTTATTTTGAGGGGACAAAGCTTTATATAGAAATTAAGGAGAACGAGAAGTCGGAGCCAGTACAGTTTGAGGCAACAGGGACAGATATTGTAGCAAATGAAGCAGGTACAATTACTTCGATTGTCACCAGAAATGGAGTTCCGCGCGTGAAAGCGGGGGACACGGTTGAAAAGGGGCAAGTGCTTGTGTCGGGTGGCGTGCCAGTCTATGATGAGAGTCAAAGTGTAATCGATTATCAAATTTATGATGCGGATGCGGATATTTTTATTAGAACACCAATTGAGTACAAAAGTTCGATTAACAGTGGCTATCCAGTTATGATCTACACAGGGAATCGGGTGAATACTGGTTTTGCTCAGATTGGCAAGTATTATATTGATGGATTAAGTTTATGGGATTGTATTGGAAAATATCTCTCTCCGAAAAAAGATGAAACATTATATGAGATTGCCACAGAAAAACATCAGGTGGTTTTATTAGATAATATCTATCTTCCGGTCTATTATGGCAAAATAGACAGAAAAGAGTATTATATAAAATATTTTACATATACAGATGAGGAGATGCAAAGCAAATTATCTGAAAATTTTGAAAAATTTATTTTAGGTTTACAGGAAAAAGGGGTACAAATTGTTGAAAAAGATGTTAAAATGGAAAGGAATAGTATTGGGATGGAATTAAATGGAAGCTTGCTGGTTGTAAAGCAGACAGGGGAGACAGTGGAGATACTAGGAAATACCATTCAGGAAGATGAGACAAAGGAGTAGGATTACTGTGGCAGAATTTCGGATTGGAATGCAGATTGAGGCGGAACATATGCAGAATCTTTTCGGCAATCAGGATGCATATATAAAACAGATTGAAGAGGATTTAAATGTGGTTATAACAGACCGCAATGGAGAGGTCCGAATCAGCGGGGAACAATCGGCAGTCAACAAGGCTGCAAAGCTGGTGCGCGAGTTGGTGGAACTCTCCAAACGGGGAAATAGAATACAGGAGCAGAACGTGTCCTACGCGTTGGAGCTGTCGCATGAGGGTGATGAGGGCGCGCTTCTTGAGATGGATTCGGAGTGCATTTGCCACACAATATCAGGGAAGCCTATCAAACCAAAAACGTTAGGACAGAAAAAGTATATTGATGCCATTAAGGATAAAATGATTGTGTTTGGTTTGGGGCCGGCGGGCACAGGCAAGACTTATCTGGCAATGGCGATGGCAATCACGGCGTTTAAGAATCATGAGGTGGAGCGTATTATATTGACCCGTCCCGCGATAGAGGCAGGGGAAAAACTTGGTTTTTTGCCTGGGGATTTACAAAGTAAGGTAGATCCCTATCTAAGACCCTTATATGATGCACTTTATCAAATTATGGGAGCGGACAGTTTTCAGAAAAATATGGAAAAGGGATTGATTGAGGTTGCGCCGCTTGCCTACATGCGTGGGCGGACATTGGACAATGCCTATATTATATTAGATGAGGCACAAAATACGACTCCTGCGCAGATGAAGATGTTTTTGACGCGTATTGGATTTGGCTCTAAGGTTATCGTGACTGGTGATGCCTCACAGAAGGATTTAGCAGTCGGTGCGCAGTCAGGTTTAGACGTGGCGGAGAAAGTTCTTGCAAAAATTAGCGATATTGCTTTTATTAGAATGACAAGCCGTGATGTGGTGCGGCACCCTCTTGTGCAGAAGATTGTTAAGGCATACGAGGATTATGAGAGCAGAATTGGCAACAGTCAGAACAAAGTTGCTCACAAGGAGGATACGCGTATTAGAAGGGGTGGCAAACCGTTTCGGAAATAAGGAATGATACAGGAGAAAAAATAAACTATGACTTTTTACGTAGAGAGTGAAACAGACAAAACACTTCCTTTTGATGTGGAGGAAGTGGCAAGTAAGGTGATTGTGGAGACACTTGATTCAGAGAATTGTCCCTATGAGGTTTCGGTTAATGTGCTTCTTACAGATAATGAGGAGATTCATGCAATGAATCATCAGTATCGGGGAATTGACCGCCCAACAGACGTGTTGTCTTTTCCAAATGTGGACTATAGCAGTCCCGCTGATTTTACAGGGATTGAGGATACAATAGAGGATTATTTTGACCCTGAGAACGGTGAACTATGCCTTGGTGATATTGTTATTTCCATTGAGAAGGTGTATGAGCAGGCCGAGGAGTATGGACACTCTCCTCTGAGAGAATATGCGTTTCTGATTGCACACAGTATGCTTCATCTGCTAGGGTATGACCATATGGAGTCAACAGAAGCAGCATTGATGGAACAGAAGCAGGAGGAGATTCTAAACAGACTGGGAATAATGAGAACAGATCAGTTTGACCTTAGGAGAACAGTTAAATGAAGAAAAAGAAGTCTAATTTTATCGTTCAGGGCGGTATCCTTGCGATGGCGGGGATTCTCTCCAGAATCATTGGGATAGCGAGACGCTTCCCTATGCAGCATATTATAGGGGACAAGGGAAATGGATATTATTCTGTAGCGTATGAGATTTATTCTATTATGCTAATCATATCTTGTTATAGTCTTCCACTTGCAGTGTCTAAAGTGGTGTCTTCCAAGATGAGTAAGCGACAGTACAAAAGTGCGGAGCGCGCATTTCAGTGCGCTATGTTTTTTGCTGTGGCAGCAGGGGGAATCACATTTCTGGTCTGCGAGTTTTTAGGAGATTTTTTTGCAGCGGATGTGATGGAAGAACCAATGAGTGCGATGGCGCTAAAGGTGCTTGGTCCAGCGCTGTTGTTAGTATCTGTGATGGGGGTCTTTCGAGGTTATTTTCAAGGGCTAGGGACAATGATGCCAACAGCGGTTTCACAGGTGCTCGAACAGATTTTTGTGCTGATTGGAAGTATTGTTGGGGCTTCTGTGCTTTATAATTATGGAGATAAAGTTGGGGCACTGCTGCACAACAAAGATTATGCTCCAGCATATGGTGCGGCAGGAGCATCAATCGGTCCTGTGATTGGCGCAGTGATTGGACTACTGTTTCTTATCTTTGTATTTGCGGCATACAAAAAAGGTGCAAAAAAACATGCGCATAATACAGGAGGAAAGGTAGATAGCTATCCGCAGATTTTGAGTATGATTTTATTGACAATTTTTCCAGTGCTTCTAAGTACAACTGTCTATAATATTAGCGGTGTAATTGATATTAAAATCTTTGGAAGTGTGATGATAGAAAAAGGATTTGGAAATGTTAGAACTGATATTTGGGGAGTATATTCGGGAAAATATAAATTGTTAGTAAATGTTCCAATTGCGCTTGCCAATGCAATGTGTTCCTCGATTGTGCCAATGTTGACACAATTGATGGTGCGGGAAGAATATGGTCGTGCCAAAGAAAAAGTTGGACAAGCGATGCGTTTTACAATGATTGTCGCTATTCCAAGTGCAGTGGGACTTTCTGTGCTTGCCAAGCCAATTGTTTCTATGCTGTTTAAAGGAGAGGTTGATATGGCAGTCGATATGCTCCATATCGGTTCGATATCCGTTGTATTCTATACAATGTCTACACTTACCAATGGTGTGCTCCAAGGAATTAATAAAATGAAGATTCCCGTGCGCAATGCGGCAATTTCGCTTGTTATTCATATTGCGATTCTGTATGCAATGCTCCAGATGGATATGGGAATCAACGCGGTGGTGTATGCGTACATTTTGTTTGCAGTGGTGGTTTCTGTATTGAATGCAATTGCAATCCGCAAATATCTGCGCTATAAGCAGGAGCTGGTGCGCACTTTTATTATTCCGGCGATTGCGTCCGCGGCGATGGGAATTGTGATTGCGCTGTTGAATCTGTTGCTTGCGAAGTCAGCGGGCAATGTGGTGACCGTGCTTGTCGGTATTGTAGTTGGTGTGATAGTGTACTTTATAATATTAATACTGCTAAAAGGTATTAATGAGCGTGACATGAGAAGTATGCCAGGGGGCAGGACGATTTTAACGATTGCAAAGAAATTACGCTTGATGTAATTCTATGAATAAAAAGTAAAAATAAGCTGATACTATATCAAAGACGCCAAAGTGTTCAAGTTTCACGAGGAGGCTGATGATGGAAAAGAGATATAAGATTGGCTTATTTTTTGTATTATTATTGATTTCAGTATTAGTAGTCATTTTGCTGTATAAAAGGAATAGTATGGATAGGCTGTCAGAGGAGAATAAGCTTGCAGAACAGCAGCGCTTGAATATTGATGAGTTGTCACAGATAGATCCGCAGGTGTCCAGAACAGCAGAGGAGCTTTATCAGGTGCAAAAAATGAATGTTCAGACGACTTCCGATACTGTTTGTATTTATGAAAATATTGATAAAAAAGACGGTTCTGTTTCTATGGAGGAAGGAAAGATTCCGGTAAAATATATTGGCTTAAATCGTGAGGAACTTGAAAAAATGCTTGCAGCAGACAGTCTGGCGCCTACACTTGAGGAGAAACAGAAAGGTTTTAAATCCCAGCATTTAGAGCTTTTTTCAGCGGACAAGATTAAGGTGCTGCGCATATATGACACGGCGCAGGGACAATCTGGATTTTATATAATGGAAGTGGATGGCGAGGTGTGCGTGTTTGAATATGATAAGAAAACGCTTTATTTCAAGACGGGGCTGCATCCAGAAAATCTTCCAGTGGAGGTTCGTCTTGAACTGCAAGAGGGCAAGTTTATGGATAATGAATTGCAAGTGTATCATTTTATTGAGTCGTATAGTAGTTAGGAACTATGAATAAATAACTTTTTCTTAGGAGCTGTATAGAAATAATATGAGTTATTTATTAACAGTTCCTTAATCTTTAGAATGGAGGATTTATGGCAAATAGGGTTGTTGTGGTAGGTGGCGGAGCAAGTGGTCTTGCCGCGGCAATTGCTGCGGCGGAGAATGGTGCTATGGTCACAATACTTGAGCATAAGGACAGAGTAGGAAAAAAGATACTGATGACAGGAAATGGCAGGTGCAATCTTACAAATATGAAAGATGTACATGGTAAATATTACAGTAGTGATACAACATCTTTGCAACAGATTTATGATACACTTGTCAGATTTGATGCGGCTCGGATAAGGGAATTTTTTCTGCGACTTGGACTATATACCAAAGAAAAAAAGGATGGCGGTGTATATCCAGTGTCAGAACAAGCATCTGTCGTGTTGGATATACTGCGGAATGCATGTGATCGACTTGGTGTGGCAATACGAACAAATTGTAATGTGATTTCCATCAAACCAGGAAAAAAGGATGGAATGGTTTGCGTAATACAATATGAACATAATACGCAGGAGTCATTGAAAAAGAAGAAATTGTCTACAAAAAATTCTGAACATATTCATAGTGGCAAAGAAGAACAAATCTTTTATGATAAATTGATTTTGGCAACTGGGGGAAAAGCGATTCCTGTCTCTGGATCAGATGGCTCTGGGTATGTGCTTGCAAAGCATTTGGGGCATCACATTGTAGAGCCGCTTCCGGCGTTAGTGCAATTAAAGTGCAAGGAAGCTTTTTTCAAAGCGCTCTCAGGGGTTAGGGCACAAGGAGAGATTCGATTGTTGATTGATGGTGTGGAAACTGCTGCCGAGGAAGGGGAGCTGCAATTGACAGATTATGGTATATCGGGGATTCCTGTTTTTCAGTTCAGCAGGCTGGCGTCGAAGGCACTTTATGACGGAAAGCATTGTGAGGCGTCAATGGATTTTATTTCTTATATTTTTGGTGAAAATGGAGAAGGCAATAACTGCAAGGCATTGAAAAAAAGTGCTATGGAACAATTTTCTCATAAGACTGTTGAAGCGTTTCTGTCAGGGTTGGTACATAAAAAAATTGCTGGAGTTGTCTGCAAGCAAAATGGGATTGCATCAGGCATAACTGTGCATCAGGCAGGGGCAGAACGTGTTTGGAATTGTATCAAAATGCTTGTGGATTTCAGGGTGCAGATTATAGCGCCTAATTCGTTTGAGAATGCACAGGTTTGTTGTGGCGGAGTGCCCTTAAAAGAGGTTGATAAAAATTTTGCATCATTAAAGTGTAGAGGGATTTATATTGTTGGCGAGTTGTTGGATTGCGATGGGATCTGTGGTGGTTATAATTTGCAGTGGGCGTGGGCAACTGGGATAATCGCTGGAATAGATGCGGCACAGTGTGATGCTATAGTGGTTCAAAGAAGATAGGACAAGAGAAAAATGAAAAATGTCGAGAATAAAAGTTTACTTAAAATTCAGTTTAAAATTGCTTTAAAAGTGAATTTAAATAAAGAAAATACGATGGACAGGCCTGCATTGCCGGATATAATTGACAGCAGTGCAGTTCTCACCAAAAAAGCTGCAAAAATATTGGGAGTCAAGGAGACAGATGTCTCAGCACTTTGTATTTTAAAACATTCCATAGACGCCAGAAAGAAGCCACAACTTTTTCAGGTTTATACAGTTGGTGTAACTTTATGTAATAAAAAGCTGGAAGAAAAAGTAATAAGGCGCTGCAAAGACAAGTCGCTTGCTATTTATATGCAAAATCCATATACTTTTCCATCAACAGGCAAGACAAAGTTATCTTTTCGCCCTGTGGTGATTGGCACAGGTCCAGCGGGACTTTTTTGTGGATATATGCTTGCAAAGCACGGCTATCAGCCTATTTTGCTAGAGCGTGGTTTTGATGTGGACGCCCGCACAAAAGATGTGGAAGCATATTGGAATGGGGGCAGCTTAAATCCTGAATCCAATGTGCAATTTGGTGAGGGCGGTGCAGGAACTTTTTCTGATGGAAAGCTTAACACATTGGTGAAGGATAAACAGGGGAGAAATCAAGAAGTATTGCGTATTTTTGTGCAGTTTGGCGCGCCGGAGCACATTTTATATGAAAGCAAACCACATATTGGAACAGATGTTTTGAGGCAGATTGTCATTAACCTGCGCAACGCGATTATAGAATATGGCGGTGAAGTTCGATTTGGATCAAAGGTGACAGGATTTCAGGTAAAGAAGAACACTTTGTGTGCTGTTGAAGTCAATAATAGTGAGTGGATTCAAACAGCTCAGGCAGTGTTAGCGATTGGACACAGCGCTAGAGATACGTTTACATATCTCAATGAAATTCATGTGCCTATGGAGGCAAAAGCTTTTGCGGTCGGAATGCGGGTGGAACACCCACAATGCATTATCAATGAAAGTATGTATGGCAAAGAACAAGGCAATCAATTGCCAGCAGCACCATACAAACTGACAGCGCAGACAAGTACAGGGCGTAGTGTTTATTCCTTTTGCATGTGTCCAGGCGGTTTTGTAGTGAATGCGTCGAGTGAACCAGAGCAGATTGCGGTGAATGGTATGAGTTATGCGGCGCGCAATGGCAGACATGCAAACAGTGCTGTTATTGTGCAGGTCACCCCAAAGGACTTTGGAGCAGAGGAACCGCTTGCAGGAATTGCTTTTCAGAGACAACTTGAAAAAAAGGCTTATTTGATTGGAAGTGGAAAGGTTCCAGTACAGTATTATGAAGATTATGTAAAGAATGTCTCGTCTGAAAATAGAGAGAATTGCGAGAAGCCATGTATGAAGGGGGCATATCAACTGACAAATCTGAGAGGACTATTACCGCCTGATTGCGAAGCGGCATTTTTGGAAGGAATGGAACAGTTTGACAAGACGATACCAGGATTTGCCGGGAAAGAGACAATTTTGTCTGGAATTGAAAGTCGGACTTCCTCACCAGTGCGAATACACAGAGATGAGACGCTGCAAAGTCCTGCGATAAAGGGCTTGTATCCATGCGGAGAAGGAGCTGGATATGCCGGCGGCATCACTTCCGCAGCGATGGACGGCATCTTAATTGCAGAGAAAATCGCACAGGAGTTCTGCCCATTTCTTTGAAATAAAGCTACCGCAATCCCACTGGCT
>DEPD01000060.1 GCA_002358575.1 Lachnospiraceae bacterium UBA3401
AGTTAGTGCTTATGGGGCATTACCCTGTTTCGGAAGCGGAAGCATTGTTAGACAGGCAGGGCTTGGAGCAATTCGGGCTGTCTATTGGAGATACGGTTGAAATTGTATATAGTGACGGGCAGACAAGGCAATATCAGATTTCAGGCACTTATGGCGATTTTTCCAGTTTGCAGGGAACAGACGCACATGGATTACAACTGGCAGAGGGTGGGCTACGTTTCCTGCCGGAAACAGAATATCAGGAATATGATTATATCCAATTTAAGAACGGAACCAATATCAACCGTGCAAATGAAGAAATAAAAGCCGAATTTTCCCTGACAGATGAACAGATTTCTACAAATGTTATGCTTCTTGGCTTAATGGGGCAAAGCAAAGACACTACCATGCTGGAAGTCTACCTTACTGCGGCAATTCTTTTTGTCCTTGTTGCCATGACTGGAACATTTATGATTGCCAGTAGCTTTAATATGAGCATTTTGGAGAGGACACAGTTTTTCGGCTTACTGCGCTGTCTTGGGGCTACAAAACGGCAGATTAAACGGTATATCCGCAGGGAGGGATTATTATACTGCCTGAAAGCAATTCCTGTCGGGTTACTTTCGGGGAGTGTCATTCTATGGATTGCTGTTTATGTATTAAATGCGATTAACTCACAATATCTCCCGGAAATGCCGCAGTTTCAATTCAGCTTTCCCGGCATATTAGCGGGGACGGTAATAGGTGTTTTTGTTGTGATGATTGCGTCAAGTTCTCCGGCTAAAAATGCCGCAAAGGTATCTCCGCAAACAGCCGTAACAGGGAATATCAATCAGACTGCTCACCAAAACTTCAAAAAAGCGTCCAATACAAAAGCATTTCATGTAGATACAGCTATGGGACTGCGCCATGCCTTTTCTAACAAGAAAAGCATGATTTTGATTGCGGGTTCTTTTGCGATCAGTATTACCCTGTTTTTGTGTTTTACCATATTGATTACGTTTATGAACCATGCGTTAAGCCCCTTGAAGCCTTATGCGCCGGATTTGACGGTAGAGGGAAATGAACCGCATATTTCTCTGCCTCATTCCCTGAAAGAAGAAATAGAACAGATTCCGGGAACGGAAAAAGTATATGGGAGAATGTTTTGCACGGACATTCCCGCAAATGATAAAAAAGGCACCAACAGGGCAACTTTAGTTTCTTATGATGAACCTCAATTTTCATGGGCAAGTGATGTGTTGATTTCCGGGGATATTGAAAATGTTCAGAATGGAAACGGCGTTTTAGTGGATTATGGCTATTCACAGGAATTTCACTGGGAGATTGGCGACATTATCACGTTGGACATAAACGGCACAACGCATGAAGCGACGGTTTCCGGCATTGTGTCTGACGTTCCGCTGGATTCTTCCAATGGGGAGTGGATTATTGTCTGTTCCGAAAATATGTTTACCGCTTTAACGGGTATTACAGATTATAAGATTATCGAAGTTCAGGCAAGTACAGACATATCCGGGCATATCAGGAACCTGATTACTCCTGATATGAAACTGCTTGATATGCGGCAGCACAACGAGGAAGTACGCACCGGGTATTTTGCTATGGCGGTCTTTGTCTATGGATTTCTGATCGTGATTGCGCTGGTAGCTTTAATCAATATTATCAACACAGTCAATGCGAGCGTTTCCAGTAGGATCAATCATTATGGTGTCATGCGGGCAGTCGGAATGTCGGGGAAACAAATTCAAAAGGTAATATGGGCAGAAGCCGCAGCTTACGCTATCACTGGCAGCATTGCCGGGGCTGTATCAGGGTTATTCCTGCACCGCTTTTTCTTTGAAATGCTTATTACTTCTAATTGGGGGCAGGAATGGGAACCGCCGTTATTGGTTCTTGCCGTAGTAATTTCAGCGGCAATCCTGACTACATTTATTGCTGTCATTGCACCGTCCCGGAAGATTAAAAAGACAAGCATTGTCAATGTAGTAAATGCGGGGTGATTAACCATGAAAAAATCTTAATTGTAGACGATTACCCTGATTTTTTAGAGGGATTAAGCTATGTTCTGAAAGACCATTATGAAGTAACAACCGCTGGCAATCTGACAGAAGCTAAAAAGGAAGTGTCAACCACTGTATTTGACGTGGTTTGCTCTGACTATGCTATGCCGGACGGAACCGGGCTTGAACTGTTAGAATTTTGCAGACAGGAAAAGTTTTCTATGCTGTTTATCCTTATGTCTGCTATGCGGGAAGAACGTATTGTTATGGAAGCAAAATTACATGGTGCGGTGTTTATGGAAAAAACGGACAGCGATTTGATTTCGTTTCTTCGAGAAAAGGCAGGTTAAAAAAGTCATATGTGCAATTTCCCTGTTGCATGAAATCAAAATAAAAGCTGTTATGTAATAGATAGGAGGTGATAAGGGATAAGATGAAACAGATGGAGGATGGAGCTGTTTATCATAAGACAGGTGATTATAATGAGTAAAATAGTAATATTATCTTTTTCGGAAGGTGAAGAAGAAGTATGTCAGAGAATATTGCAAATTGTAAGTGAAAGCACTCGCTTCGAAGGCTGTAATGAGCTTCAAGTAGAAAAGAATATTAGTATTGGAGAAATGAAGCTGAACTTGTTAGAGAAGAATGTGATTATACATGGTACGGAGGTTATGCTTACCAATAGGGAGTTTGAAATACTATATTTGTTAGCGCAGAGTCCCGGCAGGATATTCAGCAAAGAGCAGATCTATGATATTGTCTGGCAGGAACCGTATTCCGGTGATTACAATATTGTCATGAGCCATATCCGCCATATAAGGGAGAAAATAGAGGACAATCCGGGCAAGCCGCTTTACATACAGACCGTATGGGGCATTGGCTATCGGTTCAACAAAAATTTAAGCAGCAGTCTGTGATGTGAAAACAGATTGCTGCTTATTTTTTGTCCTGTACGCCTAAGAGGTATTCGCAGGATACATGGAAGAACTCTGCCAGAGCCACCACTTCATAATCCGGGACAAACCTTGTCCCTTTTTCAATCCGTAAAACGGTCAGGTCGCTAAACTCATATCCGGCAAGCTGGAGCTGCTCTGCAAGGGCTTTCTGTGACAGCTTCCTTTCCGTCCGCAGTTCCATAACCCTTTGACCGATTAGGTTTTTGGAGTTGTTTTCCTTATTCCAATAGATTTTAATATCCTACCACCAACTTTCTAAAGATGAAGTCCCTTACCATTGATTTTACGAAATATTGTTGATAATATACTTCTAAAGATGAAGTGCAAGGGAATTATCTTGTGGAAAGAGAATTGGGGATTGATAATACTGCCTGTAAAATACAATAATATTTTTAACAGAGAAAGGTGGAAACAAGCATGAATGAAGTTTTTGAAACATTGTCGGATGTCTTTGAGGAACTGCGCAGCGAATCGGAGGACAGGGAGTATTCTGTCCAGACGGAGGAAGCAAAAGCAGCCAGCCGGGAACTGAAAAAGAAGCAGAAGGCATTTGAAGCATATCTTTCCAAGCTGCCGAAAGAGAACAGGGAGTTTTGGGAGGACTATATGGATGCGGTGGATCATGCCCATTACAAGGAGGAACAGAGGGCATATTATCAGGGATTTGTGGACAGCGTACAGGTTCTTGACGGACTTGGCATTATAAAAAAGCGTATCCGTATAAAAGAGTTTCTTAAAAAATTCAGCAGATAAACAAAGAGGTGGCTGGCAGGACAGAAAGCGAGCCACCTTTTTTGCATGGTTCAGAAAAATCCAGAAATATTCACGAAAAAATTCAGATGTTGGGGATATTCTATTCTTTGGGATGTTTGTATGTCCGAAGATAGGCTTCCACAATAGCAAGGATTGTCGTAATCTGTTCCTCCGTACATTGTGACAGATAGACCAGCAGACGCTTGTAGTCAAGATTGTCTGCCGGGGCATCTGGATAAAAAAACGGATCGGCGGAAATATGTAAGGCTCGTATGAGCTGCCCCAGCTTTTCGATGCTTGGCACATTTCCATGATTTTCGATTTCCTTAATATAGCGGGAGGAAACGCCGGATTTTTCAGCCAGTTCTTCATAGGTCAGCTTCTGGTCGGTTCTAGCCTTCTTCAGACGGAATCCCATTTCCTTGTCAATTTTCTTTTTTCTTGCCATATATGCACCTCTATGTATAGTGTATATTGCACATTTCGCTTTGAAAATGCACTAATAAATCACTTTATCAGAGGGGTATAATGCACACATAAGAATAGAAAGACTTTGGATATTGCATATAAAAAAACGCAGTATTCAGAGGTTTTTTGCGTGGCTTTTATCCTTTGGGTACGTTTAGGGGAATTTATGTGTTCTGAACGGTCTGAGGGATATTTTTTTGACTTTATGAACCTGTCCGGCTTCTGGCGTGGAAAGGCTCTTTTATAAGGTGTTTTACAGGCAGTAAGACAGGATACACCCTGACAAGTGAATTATACGCTCCCGTAGTGTGTGGAAAAAACAGAATAGCAGATATGAATAACGTCCAGCGGGCTTGCCTGTCCGGGCGTTTTCTATATAAAAAAATTTTTTTCAACATTTTTTGCCCTTACCCGAACATCAGCCTACCGCCATTTGGCAGATACAACGGAAAGGGGAAAGGCGTATGCCTTTGTCACGTCACAGCGGGGGAGGAGGTGAACTCGCATGAAGAAACCTTCTCACCATGATGAAATGACGGTCAGGCATCGTTTTGACCGCCTGTGCCAGATGTCGCTGAAAGGCGAAGCAATCAATTATTACAGGCACATGGATTACCGCAGGGAACATGAAGCCATGTTTTCTGAACTGTCTGAAAAGGAGCTGAACCAGTTGTTTGTTATGGATGAATACGGAGTGGAAAACAGCCATTTTACAGTGCATGGATATGACATTGAGGTGAAAGACACCCTGATTGCGGAAGCGTTGCAGGCACTTTCGGAGAGGAAGCGGAATGTAATACTGCTTTCGTATTTTCTGGAAATGAGCGATGCGGATATAGCAAGGGAGATGAACCTTGTCCGCAGCACAGTCCATGAACACCGGACACGCTCGCTTGAGATTTTAAGGAAGATTATGGAGGGAAAAGCAGATGAAACAGAGATGTAAGAACAGAGAAGAAAAGAATTTGTTGCCTTTCCATACCATTAAGGCAGCATCAGAAGGCGATGTACTGGCAATCAACACAGTCCTGAAGCACTATGAGGGATACATAATTACCCTGTCCACCCGGAAGATGTATGACGAGGGAGGGCGGCTTCATTATTGTGTGGATGAAACACTGCGCCGGAGGCTTGAAACAAAGCTAATCACAAAGATACTGGCGTTTGAAGCGGTATAAAGGGCGGCTCGCTGCCCTTTTCCATAGCTGACAGATTTACAGCGGTGTACCTTGAAAATTGAATACTGTATTGCATACAGGACGTGAGGATATGCAGAGCCACTAAGCAGATGCGCCATGACGTACCTGCCCTGATTTATAACAGGGTGAAACGTGAGGAAATGTCGAAGCAGGACATTGAAGCAAAGGTAAGGAGCGAGTGAGATCGGGCAAAATATGTAGCAGTTACATGGGGCGATGAAGCATATCTGTGATAATGATACTTCCGGGCTGCGGGAAAGCCGCAGTCCGGTCAATGAAATGACGGTGCAAGACCGATGTGGGCGGCGTAATGAGCCGCCACCTGTATTGCATTTTTATCTGCTAATAAATGGGGAGAAGCACATTCTGGTCATTTATTAGCAGATAAGATGCGTGCTATAAGGAAAGGAAGGAAATATGGCTTTAGAGCAAAAAGAGAAAAAGCGATTTGTAAGATATAAAGAGGGCGCAGAGCTTTATGGCGTATGCCAGTCTACATTTGAGAAGTGGGCAAGAGAAGCTGGAGCAACTTGCAAGATAGGAAAAGCGGTTATTGTGGATTGTGAAGTTTTTGAAAGATATTTGGAAACATTCAGAGTTCCGGCACAGTAAATAAATGTAGGAGGAAGCTGTGGCTTGATATTTGTTTCTATAATCTGTTTCATATTAACGTATTACAAAAAGTCCTTGACATTTCGTATTACAGAAAGTATAATGGCTTATAGATGCAAGGGAGGAATTGCTTATGGGCAAAATGGGGCGTCCGAAGTCGGATATAATTAAGGATAGAATCGTAACAATAAGAATGTCTGATGAGGAGCATAGCAGGCTGAAAGAGTATTCCAGAAAGCATCAACAGACTATAACAGAAACAATTAAAGAGGGAGTCAACTTATTGTATAAGACTCGCAATTAAGGCGCAGGTTCTCTCCTTTCCAAACAGAAAGGAGCAGCGTATGGCAAAGTCAAGAAAAGACAGTAAGGGACGGGTATTGCGAAAGGGGGAAACGATTCGTAGTTCAAATGGGATGTACCAATATGCTTATACAGATAAATTTGGTAAGCGGCAGTATTTATATGCTAATGATTTGGTAACACTCCGCCAGAAGGAAGAGGAATTATTGCGTGACAGATTTGATGGGATTGATAGCCAGACTGCTAAAAACCAGATTTTGAATGATGTGTTTGACAAGTATATGGCTACCCGGAAAGATTTGGCGGCAAGAACTTATGCGGGATATATGTATCAATACAATGCGTATGTCAGACCAACTTTAGGAAGGCGGAAAATCAAAGATATAAAGTATTCGGATGTCTTGTACTTTTACAAGGTACTTATGGAGGAACACAATTTAAGCTATGGAACAGTCGAACATCTGCAAAGGGAGTTACACCCGGCTTTTGAAATGGCATTAAGAGATTGTGTTATTCGGACAAATCCGACACACAATGTTTTGGGGCAGCTAAAGAAGCAGACAGGGGCAAAAAGAGGTGTGAGAAATGCCCTGACACCAGAACAGCAGCGAGCTTTCTTGGAGTTTATGGACGGACACCCGGTCTATGACCACTGGAAACCAATCTACACATTCTTCATTGGAACAGGTGTCAGAGTGGGTGAGTTAAGTGGATTGACTTGGAAAGATATTGATTTTGACAATGGCTTTATCACAATAGACCATGCGGCGGTTTATTTCGCTGGCAGGTTGAATAAGACAGATAAGAGAATCTATATATCTACGCCAAAGACAGAAGCAGGTATTCGCAAAATCCCGATGGTAAAGGAAGTGCGGGAGGCACTTGATGAAATCAAGCAATATCAGCATGAAAATGGTATTTATTGCAAGGCAGAGATTGACGGTTATAGTGACTTTGTGTTTTTAAATCGCTTTGGCAATGTGTTTTTACAGCAGGATTTAGACAGATCGTTAAGCAGAATCATTGATGCATATAATGATGATGCACTTCATAAGGCGGCATTGAAACATAAGGAAGCATTGGTTTTACCACACTTTACCTGCCATAGCCTTCGCCACACCTTCTGCGCCAGATTTTGTGAGAATGAAACAAATCTGAAAGTGATTCAATCGGTAATGGGGCATATTGATATAGGAACTACGATGAACATTTATGCGGAGGTTTCAGAAGCCAAGAAAAAGCAATCAATGGAAGCATTAGCAGCAAAGTTAGATTTATTTTAGAAATAGTGTATGTTATTGGAGAGTCCTTTAGGACGTTCCAGTACATCAAAATAGTTGGCAGTACATCAAAAGTACATCAATCATATAAGAATAATACCCGATAATACGGTGTTTTCCACGAAACGGAAAAGAGGAAATACTTGATAATACCGTATGATAAGTGATAATACGGGGAAGGGGGTTGATTATGGAAGAGAAACAGACCATCGTGGCTTGCGGAGCCGGTTCGATTTCCAAAAGGGTGTACTCAGACGGTCAGATTGAGCGGTGTGAGAATGTGAAAGATGTGGCTCTATATATACAAAAAATAGATGAAATGATTGAGAGGAAACGGAAGCTGCTCACAGATTTTTAAGTACTTCTTCATTCCCTCAAAGTACAAGAAATGGTGGAAAGTACATCAAATTTTTACTTGATAGTACGGAATAATACGCAATAAATGTGAAAACCTGAATATTGTGCCTTAAAGGACAATCTTATTCTAATGAATGGGACTGTCCTTTTTTGTTATAGTCAAATAACAATTTTAATTGAAGGAGGTTCATGTATGAACAACACAGCGTTAAGAGCAGGGGTGCAGAGCGCCAACAACACACACATGGTTTTTGCAGACGAGGAACATGAGAAATTTTATTATGAAAAATTGGAACAGGCGAGGCATCAGGACTGCTATCACAAGGCTTTGATTTACATTCTTGGTATATCAGAGGATACAAGGAATCATTTCAGCCAGATTTACGATATGAAGTCCGGGTACATCAAAACGGAATGTCTGCATCAGGGCTGGCAGACAAGCGGAAGTGTCAGGGTGGTAAGGCTTGCATTTAACCTTTACACGGACGGTACGCCAAGCGTTGATGACTATAAACGCAAGGACGAGCAGATTGACGAGTGCAGGAGGTATTCCGTAAGCGATATTTTCTGCTGCGGCTATGCCTTGTACTTCTGGCAGGGTATCCAGCTCCGTTATCCGGAATACTGCCGGGAACAAAGATCTGTAGAGGAAATCCTTGCAGAAATGGAGAGGAAACGTGCTGAAAATTCGACTGATGGGAACAAGGAATGATATTAAGTGGTTCGAGAAAATCCTGAAAAGACAGCTGAAAGTTGTCGTGACGGAATTTTCCGAACTATACAGGAACAAAGGGACTAACAGGTTTTACAGGGCTTATGTGGAAGTGCAGAAAGCGAATGTAAAGGAAAAATAAACAAACCGGAGGAATAAGACCATGTGTAAAGTGATAGCAATAGCAAACCAAAGGGGCGGAGTGGGCAAGACCACATAAGCGCTAACTTTTGCATATTCATAAATTTTATG
>DEPD01000059.1 GCA_002358575.1 Lachnospiraceae bacterium UBA3401
CAATCTGCATCACTTATTTTCCTACAATTCCTTAGCGGAACAACTAAAATGCATAGGAGAATTGTTGGATAAAGCGATAATGTGCTGTCGAAGTTACGCAGGTGATACAAATTATATTATTAGAGAATATATTCAAATTTGTGATGAAACAGATAAGATTCTATCAGACAATGCATGGTGGTATTCTGCTGAACGAAATCCAAATATGGATAGAATTTACAATAAAATTATTGATATCTATGATACAGTCACAAGATTGCTGCCCAAATCCACTTTTGCAATAGGCGAAAAAGAAAATTGGTATAAAAAATAAGAGACTTTTATTCCGGTGAAGATTTTGGAGCGATGTATCGATGTGAGTTTTTTTCCAATGTTGAGAAGGCATATTGGTATCAAGAGCGCATTGATGAGCTAAGAGTGAAAAGGAATGCAGAAAGTGCAGATGAATTTGCTATGGATAGAGACGTAACAACATATGATTATACAAATGATGTATCTTGCAGCGCATTGGCTCAAAAATATGAGGAGGAAGGGAATTATCAAAAGGCGATAGAATATTACCAAAAGGCATATAAAGATGGCGATGAATGGTATGAAAATTTTATGCAGCGTATTGCACATGTTTACTTAAAAATGAATCAACCAGAAAAGGCAATTGCATATTTGGAAGAAATATTGGATCGCGATAAAGAAAATGAGAAAAATTCTAATGCTTATTTTGCTTATTCTTCCTATATTTGTATTGATCTGATAAAAAATCTAATAAAACTGAAAGATTATAAAACTGCAAAAAGATATGCATTAGAGTTAATACACTATGAAGAACCAGATATTTACAAGGAAGATAATTCCTATGCAGTTACTTATGTTCTTGCAGCGTACTATTATTTATATATCATTGAGAATGACTTTCATCAAAGAACACAGCTTTGGCAGCAGTGTAGGAACTATTATAAAATGCTCCAAAACAATAAAATAGAGGAGGATATTTTTGACTTTATAGAAGAATATCTAATTAAGGAAGATGTTTGTTTTGAGGAGATCTTTGTAATTTTAGATAGGATTGATTCTTATAATACAAAAGATATTAAGGAAAAGCTTATTTTAAATTTTATTACAAAAAATAGAACTGTAGACGGTTTTGATAAGTACCATGTGATTTTAATAATAGAATATGCAAAGCTTTTTAATGAATATCCATATGAATGGATAAAAGAAGCGGAAAAGTATTGTGAGAAAGCACAAGAACTTTGCCTAGAATATGGACTTCAGGACGAGTATCTTCAAAGCTTATTATATGAAACAAAAGCAGAAATACTGTCAAATGACAAGGACTATGGCTCTGATCAGGTATTAGAACTAAAAAAGAAGTGTGATTATAGTGTTTTGGCAGAACACCAATTGCAGAAAGAAGCAGATGAGGAAAATAAAATAAAAATCTGGAAAGATGCTGCTGATTCCTATAGATATGTGGATTATTATGAAATGCAGATTGAGTGTTTACAAAAATCTTTATCCATTGTAACGCCAATATTGAATCAATATGAATTTAGCAAATTTAATGGGGATTATTGGAATATGATGGGAGATTTGATTCAGGCATATATTCAAATTAGGGAGTTTAAAAAAGCAAACTCTGAAATCGATGTGCTCTATTAAAATGCAATAGAATTTTATGGAAATATACAAAACTTTGAAGATGCATGGAATCGTATTTGGGATATGTGGTCTGTCGCAGGGTTTTATGTTGAAAGTGCATCAAAAGAGAATGCAGTGAATACTTATTTGGCAGCATTGTATATGGGACTAGAAAAAGATAGCAAACAATATAAGATACTCAAAGACAGGGATTCTAATAGTACTATGGATAAAATAGGTCAAGCGATTAGCGGTCTGCTGGATGGAACTATAGAAGATAATATTGTAGATTGGATTATTGACATAAAAAATGAGTTGGTAAACTATTATGACGATTATCGAGGAGATAAAAATATCTATAATGAAATTGTATTAAAAATCAATGAACGCTATCAAAATCAGGAGATAGAATTTAAAAAATAAAAGAAGTGATTGGTTTTTACAAAATGAAATGTACAAACTGTGTCATAGGGGCAATGCCAAACAACAGTTTGTACATTTTGTTTTGCGTGGCTGAATGGTTACAGTATTATTTCGTCACAATAATTCCCTGCCGATATGCAGTTAACAGCAATTCTAAATCATAGATTGTCTCCTTGATTTCCTTTCCATTGTCTGTGTCCTTGACCATTACGCGCTCTGCCTCTGTCTCAAAAAAATTGGAGGTTGATTCAATATCCTTATTCTCTGACAGAACTTTTGCAATACTCTCAAATGGCTGGTGCGCTTTCAAGCGCATACCATGAGAATTGTAAATCAGCGTGTATCCTGCGATGCCTGTTGTTTTTTGATATGCTCGACAGAAACCACCGTCTATCACAATCAGACGGTTATTGGCTTTTAATGGTGATTCACCCTTGGATACCTTGATTGGTGTATGCCCGTTGATTATATGGGATATCGAATTGTCTAGTCCAAATTCATGAAGGATTTTTATACAGTATTTTTCCTGCTGATAATAACGGTAGTAAGGATTTTTTGGTTCAGTGTAGGTGTTTTCATCTATTACAAAGGTTCGCTCAAAGGTTTTCATTGTCCTGCCTGCCAGCGGCGAATTTTTTCCGCACCATAAATACCACATAAAGTCGATATCTGACTGATTAAAATTCCCAAAAAAGGCGCGTCTTGCAACTTTTGCAGCGTAGTCCATATATTCTTTTCCTTTATATTCTTTGCCCTCAAGGTTCATGTTTGTAAACTCGCCATCTTCTGTCATGGGAATACAGCCGTGAAATAAAAGATTGCCATTGTAACATAGATAAGTGCTGCCATTTTCGTATAGGAATCGTACATGTTTTCTGAGCATGTGGCTATTCATAAACGCTGCTCTGAGATCTTCTATTACATGTTGTTCTTCTATTGAAAGTGTATATGCATCTGTTTCATTTAATGTTGGAAAGTAACTGTCTTTTAATTGATATTCTTGCGCACCAATTTTAACAATACTGCGTACTTTGTCAATTTTGTCAAGTAGAAGCCTGTCCGCCATATCATACTCTGGATGGCGCAGTATAATCTGTCCCTCGAGTTTGAATAAAATGACAGAGATTGCCTTTAGTGCTGCTTCCATTGGCGGCATGTCTGGATAAGTCTGCTCCGCAAAAAGTGTCAGTGAGCGCAAACTGATTGCATATGTATTTTCAAGAATTTCAATATTGTTATATTTAAGATTGTTTCTAAGGACATTTGCAATACAAGCTTCATTTCCACACGCAGCACCCATCCACAGAATATCGTGATTTCCCCATTCTATATCCACAGAATGATGTGATATCAGCAAATCCATAATTTTGTCTGCGTTCGGGCCACGGTCATAGATATCACCCACAATATGGAGATGGTCGACGGCAAGACGTTTGATTAGCCTGCTCAATGCCTCAATAAAGGCATCAGCGCTGTCAATATCAATGATGGTATCCAGTATTTTTTCATGATAGACATACTGATTATTGTCCTCGTCTTGTTGTGCGTGCAAAAGCTCATCAATAATATAGCTAAATTCCGAAGGTAAGGCTTTTCTGACCTTGGACCGCGTGTATTTTGAAGACAAAAATTTTGCAAGTTCTGTTAAGTTCTTTAGATTTATTTTGTACCATTGTGGGGTCAACAAATGCTGCCTTTTTAGAAGCTTTAGTTTCTCTACCGGATAGTACACTAACGTACAGATTTCCTGACGTTCTTTTGGTGTCATACGCTCAACAAAGATCATATCGACCTTTTCTTTAATGACACCTGCTGCATTGTTCATAATGTGGTAAAATGCTTCGTACTCGCCATGAATGTCGCTCATAAAGTGCTCTGTCCCCTTGGGGAGATTTAAGATGGCTTTTAGATTGATGATTTCGCGGCATACTGATGGTATTGATGGGTATTTTGTTGCCAGTAGTTTCAAATATTTCAGCTTCTCGTCTGTTAAATTCATAGTTTTCCTTTCCTTTATCAGATTTTTGCGAAAGCCCTTTGCTGTTAAAATTTATACTAATATTATCGGCTGTTTTTTTCTATTCGTCAATTAGAAACAATATTTTATAACTTTTCAGCTTGTGCGGATTCACAAAATCTACACATCAAATTTAAGTTTCATTTAAGTTTTCTATTTTATATTTACCCTATGCTTACCAACAGCCTTTAGAAGTCTTTCTTGCATCTGCTTTCAAAATAACCACGTAAAATATTAAGCCTAGAGAGATTTCCAGAGTCTATACAACAAAAACAATACAATAAAACTATAATAGAGATGTCAGAAATGCCGCTTGTGGCACGAATGGCAAAAAAGGAGGAAAACAATGGCAGATCAGGCAGTATTTGAGCGTTATGAAATGAAGTATAGGATGACAAGGTGGCAGAGGCGGGCAGTGCTTGCAGCAATGCTTCCTTATATGAAACTAGATAACTATGGACACACAACAATTAGGAATATTTATTTTGATACAGACAGTTACAGGTTGGTACGAAATTCTATCGATAAGCCTGTCTACAAAGAAAAACTTCGTATTAGAAGTTATAAGCAAGTTTCGGCGCAGGATAAAGTTTTTATAGAACTTAAGAAAAAATATAATGATATTGTATATAAACGGCGCGAGTCACTATCTCAGCTTGAGACACTCGAATGGATTGTACGGGAGACACCATTTCCAAAGGCGACGCAGATTGGCAATGAGATTGATTATTTTTTTGAACACTATGAATCACTGAAACCAAAGGTATTTTTATCTTATGAGCGAGAAGCTTTTTATGCATTAGATGGCAGTGATTTTCGTGTGACATTTGATGAAAACATTCTTGCCAGACAGGAAGAGCTTTCGCTTTCAAGAGAAGTGTGGGGCGAGCCGTTAATGGACGAGAATAATGTGTTGATGGAAATCAAGACATCAGGAAGTATTCCACTCTGGATGACGCGTGTGCTGACACAGGAAAAGCTGTATAAGACTTCTTTTTCTAAGTATGGGACTGCGTATGAGAAACTTATCTGTGGCGGGCAGCAGGAGACAGCAACACATAGTTATATTGCGTAGAATCTTAATTTTTGGGTATTATTTTTGGAGGATAAAGATATGTTGGAGACGATTTTCCGAGGATTATTTGATGCGGAGACAGCGAGCGTGATATCTGTGGCAGATTTTATGATTTGCATCATTAGTTCACTTGTTATAGGATGGATGATATCCGTAATGTATATGTACAAAAATACTTATTCTAGGAGCTTTATAGTGACGATTGCCACAATTCCAGCAATTGTGTGCGTGGTGATTATGATGGTAAATGGAAATGTCGGTGCAGGTGTGGCAGTAGCGGGTGCATTTAGTCTTGTGCGTTTCCGCTCCGCGCCCGGCACTGCAAAGGAAATTGGCGTATTGTTTATGGCGATGGGAGTGGGCATTATTACCGGAATGGGATATATTGCTTATGCATTTTTGTTTGTGGTAATTTTGGGGGGCATGGATTTGTTCTACGCACAGATTGACTTTGGGATAAAAAAACACCCTGCGTTACAACGGACGCTACATGTGACAATTCCAGAGGATTTGGATTATGTCGAAGTGTTTGACGATCTGTTTGCAGAATATACAGAAAAACATAGCCTTGTCAATGTCAAGACAACAAATATGGGGAGTCTGTTTAAATTGACTTACCAGATTACGTTTCGAGAGGCCAACGTGGAGAAAGCTTTTATTGATGCGGTGCGCTGCAGGAACGGAAATCTTGAGGTTGCACTTTCCAACCAGGAAAATGGCGAGGCAGAGATGATGTGAGAGAGGTGTAAGAATGAAAAGAAAGATGAATAAAAATCGATATTATAGGATTGCTTTGATTTGTATGCTTAGTCTGTGTACAACAGCATGTACAAACACTGCGTCAATAGAGAAAGAAAATGTAGAAACTACAAAAATAACTACAGAGGTCAATATTGATACGTCAAATTTATTTTCCAATCGTGACTTGAGCGGGGATTACGATGCAGCGAAGTGCGCCAACATTACGCTCTCAGATGAAGGCTGCAAAACAGATTCTAAAAATGTATTGGTTGATGGCAGTGTTATTACAATTACAGGGGAGGGGGATTATATTTTAAATGGCGTATTGAGTGATGGGCAAATTGTTGTTGATGTGGATAAGACAGAGAAAGTTCAGTTGGTGTTAGATGGTGTGAATATCACCTCAAAAACTTCTGCTGCCATCTATGTAAAAAAAGCGGATAAGGTGTTCGTGACGCTTGCAGACGGCACAGAAAATATACTAGCAAATGGCGATGTATTTGAGGCGGTGGATGACAATCAGATTGACGCTGTTATTTTTTCTAAAGATGACCTAACCTTGAATGGAACAGGTGCGCTCTCTATACAATCCCCTGTAGGTCACGGGATTGTATCCAAAGATGACTTGGTTGTCACAAGTGGAAAATATCAGATTTCAGCATCATCACACGGAATTACGGGCAAAGACAGCGTGGCAGTTGCGGACGGGGATTTTTATATTACGGCTGGGAAAACAGCAATTAAATCAGTCAATGACGATGATATAACCATGGGAAATGTTTATATTATGGGCGGAAAATACACACTGTCGGCAGGTACTAACGGAATTAATGCACTCAATACAATTCAAGTTTCAGACGGTGAGATCGTAGTAGAGCAGTCCTATGAGGGATTGGAAGCAAGAGTTATCAATCTATCAGGCGGTGAGATTACGATCACTGCACAAGATGATGGTCTGAATGCGACGGATAAGCGGACAGATACAGGCGCGGATTTGGACATAGATAGGTCGAGAGAAACAGATGCAGAGAATAGTGCCGCAGAGAAAAATCTTCGCGGAGAACATAGCGGCATGAGTAAATCGAATCCAGAAGCCAGTATCAATATTTCTGGTGGTGTGATTCATATCGATGCGGAAGGAGATGGTGTGGATTCAAATGGAACTCTTTCTGTGAGTGGCGGTGAGCTTTATGTGATGGGGCCTGCTAGTGGTCAAAACAGTGCATTAGACTATGATATGACCGCAGTTATCAGCGGAGGTATTGTGGTGGCAGCAGGACAAAGTGGCATGGCACAGAATTTTGGTGCGGACTCGACACAGGGGGCGATTCTTGTTAACACCCAGGAACAGAATGCGGCGGGCAGTGATATTATTTTACTTGATAGTGATGGGAAAGAACTTATTGCGTGGACAATGCAAAAAAGTTATAATTCTGTAGTAATTAGCTGTCCAGAAATTCAGACAGGCAAAACTTATGCCATAATAACCGGCGAGATATCGACATCAGTTACAATGGATGGATTAATTTATGGGGAAGACAGCGGATTTGGTGGTGGAAAACAGGGATTTAGGAAGGGAGAGCGCCCAGAAGGAATGTCAGAACCGCCGAGCTTCAAGGAGGGAGAACGCCTAGAAGGAATGCCAGAACATCCAGAGCTCAAGGAGAGAGAGCGTCCAGAAGGAGTGCAAAAACCCTCAGATATTAAGGAATTGTAGAGAAATAGTATTGCATTTTTGCTCTATTTCTTATAAACTATGCATAGATTTAGCACAATTAATATTTTGTAATTGAACTATTAATCTATTTTTAATCTAAAACGCATTTTTGATTAATTTTGATTGTTTATGATAGTATCATCAACAGAGCACAAAAATAGCGCTCTTGGATAGAGGGCAATATTGCGGAAGAAACAATCAAAAGGAGAGAAAATAAATGGATAATTTTGAAAAGGTAGAAAAACTAAGAGAGCACGCAAACGTATCTTATGAGGAGGCAAAGCAGGCATTGGAAAACAGCAACTGGGATATCCTTGACGCTATGATTTACTTAGAGCAGAGCGGCAAAGTGCATGGTCCAGAGCAGGCGAGTTACACAACACAGGCGGAGAAGGTAAAGATTGAGCTGGATGAAAAAGAGTGCAAATCAACTTTCTCTGACAATCTAAAGCGATTTGGCGATTGGTGTCTAGGATTGATTGATAAGGGAAACAATAATAGTTTCTGTGTGGAACGCGAGGATAGAGAGATTTTCCGAGTGCCGATTACCCTGTTAATAGTACTGATGTTCTTCTCGTTTTGGGTAGTAGTTCCATTGCTGGTGATTGGGCTGTTCTTTGATATGAGATATCACTTTTCTGGGCCAAATGTGAGAAGCGTTGACATTGATATTAACAAGGCGATGGATAGTGCTGCAGATGCAGCAGAGAGTATTAAAAATGAGTTTGGTAGCGCTGCAAAGGAAGAAGAGAAATAATTGGATATGGATGAGGCTGGCTAAAACAGATTAGCCAGTCTCTTTGTGTACTATGCACAGGTGTTTGGCAAGACATATAATTTCTATAATAGGTTTTGAGAAGCTATTTTATTTTGAGGAGGCAATAATGGCAGGGACAATATTGATTGTGGAGGATGAGGAAAAAATAGGGCGTTTTTTAGAGCTGGAGCTTTTGCATGAGGGCTATGAGGTTATGAAGGCTGTAAACGGCAGGGACGGCTTGGAAAAAGCGCAGAGTGGCAAGGTGGATTTGGTAGTGCTGGACGTAATGCTTCCTGAGTTAAACGGGTTCGAGGTATTACGCCGGTTGCGAAAGAATTCGGATATTCCCGTTATCATGCTTACAGCACGTGACGAGGTGATGGATAAGGTTGCGGGGTTGGATGGCGGAGCGGATGATTATATGACAAAGCCGTTTGCGATAGAGGAGTTGTTAGCCCGTATTCGGTTGGTGCTCAAAAAGCGCGGTGGTGCGATTAGTTTGGACAAAAATCAGTTCAGTGTTGGAAAACTTAGAATGGATGTGCAGCGCTACGAGGTTTCCTATGATGGAAAACGGGTGGAATTGACGCACAGAGAATTTGAACTTTTGCGTGTGTTGCTCGAAAACAAAAATATAGTGATATCGAGAGATACCTTATTAGAAAAAGTTTGTGGATATGATTACATGGGAGAGACAAATATTATTGATGTGTATGTGCGATACCTTCGGAGTAAACTTGATGATGTGTTTCAAGTGAAGATTATTCAAACAGTGCGTGGAGTGGGGTATTGTATTAAAGATGAAAGCTGAAAAAAAAGAAAATAATAATAGGAACAGTAAAAATAATTTTGGCAAAAAAAACAAACCATATGACACTGTGCGGGTGACTTCCATTGCTAGAAAGATAAATCTGAATAATGTGGGGCGTATGTTCCTTGCATATATTGGAATGGATATGCTGGTATTATTGATACTTGCGGCTATTTTTGTGATTGGTATGGATTTGCAGATGACAGGAAATTTTTCGATATCCTATAACAGAGAGTTTTTCTATAACAGGGATTTGTGGAAGGTGAGATACACTGTTTCGGATACGGCAAATAATATCCTGTATCAGGTGCCGATTGGGATTTGGCTTGGGTTGTTGCGCATTGGAGGAGTGGTTGTCTTAGTGGCGCAAATATTTGATTTAATTACGATGGCTTTTTCTGGAACAGCGCAGGTGCGCAGAGAGCTAAGACCGTTAAATCAGATTGCGGCGCGGGCACAAGAACTTAGCCAGATAGCATTTGATGAGACAAAATACCATAGCTTGGAAGATGCAATAACGAATTTAAAGGTGGAGGCTATGGAAAATGGAATCCACATGCACGATAAGGATTTACAAGGAATTGAGACAGCCTTAAATGGACTGCTTGAAAGGATTCGTGTATCCTACAAGCAGCAGACACAGTTTGTGTCAGACGCTTCACATGAGTTGCGCACACCCATTGCTGTTATACAGGGATATGTCAATATGCTTGACCGATGGGGAAAAGAAGACACAGCAATTCTTGAGGAGTCTATTGAAGCAATTAAAAATGAGTCCAATCATATGCAGAAGCTGGTGGAACAACTTCTGTTTCTGGCAAGAGGGGATTCTAATCGGCAAAATCTTGATATGAAAATTCATGGATTGAACAGTATTATGCGGGAAGTTTATGAGGAGTCTTTAATGATAGATGAAAAGCATCGCTATCGCTTTGAGGAGTCGGGAGTTGTTCAAGTCTATGGAGACAGCGATATGCTAAAGCAGTCCGCAAGAATATTAATTGACAATGCTGCAAAGTACACAAAACAGGGAGAGGAGATTCTCATTCGTGTTGGCGCATGGAGGGATGGCGCGCCATTTTATGGAATACAGGACAATGGGATTGGCATGTCACAGGAGGATGTGGCACATGCATTTGACCGCTTTTATCGCGCTGACTCTGTGCGAAACAGCAAGACAGGCGGGACAGGACTTGGGCTTTCGATTGCAAAATGGATTGTTGATAAACATCAAGGATATTATGATATTGTGAGTCGAGAAGGATTGGGAACACGATTTAGTGTGGTGTTTCCTAATGCAAATGGATTGCATCCCTAAAAATATTAGAGATGTAATCCATCTTTATGTACGCGGATGCTACTTTATTCACCTGTCAGATTTTGGTACAATTTCGTTCGTTGAAAGCGTAAACAGCAACATAGTTGCACACAAAATGCGAAAGGGCGCGCATTTTGGCGCACGATTTTTACTATTTTGATGAACAAGTGAACAGTAACCAGTAACTACCAAAATGAAGAATCAAAGTAAAAGAAAACTTGCTATTGGATATATCGTCATATATAATAAGAATAGGAAAGAAGAGAATTAATTATGTGGTTTATATTTGCGCTGTTGTCTGCACTGTTTGCGGCATTGACTTCTATTTTGGCAAAGGTTGGAATTGTGGGAGTGAACTCGAATCTTGCGACTGCTATCAGGACAGTAGTTGTTGTGGTGATGGCGTGGGGTATGGTTTTTTTGACAAATGCGCAGAGCGGTATCACACAAATAGGAAGAAAAAGTTGGATTTTTCTTATTTTATCGGGGATTGCGACAGGGGCTTCTTGGTTGTGCTACTATCGCGCATTGCAGCTTGGGCAGGTTTCTAAAGTCGTTCCAATTGATAAATTGAGTGTTGTCATCACACTGGTGCTTGGATTTGTATTTTTGCATGAGCAGTTTAGTGCCAAGTCGCTGATTGGGTGTATTTTAATTGGTGCTGGAACGCTGGTGATGGTGCTTTAAATGAAATACTTTATGGAGATTGATACAAAAAGTTACATCTGGTAACGGGAGGGTATTATGGCATTTACACATTTGCATGTGCATACGGAGTACAGTCTGCTTGACGGCTCCAACAAAATTAAGGAATATGTCAAGCGCGTAAAGGAGCTTGGTATGGATAGCGCGGCAATCACAGACCATGGTGTTATGTACGGCGTGATTGATTTTTATAAGGAAGCAAAGGCAAATGGTATTAAGCCAATTCTTGGGTGCGAGGTTTATGTCGCGCCCAACTCGCGTTTTGACAAGGAAGTCGGCGGAAAGGAAGACCGTTACCATCATTTAGTATTGTTGGCGGAAAATAATGTTGGCTATGCCAATTTAATGAAAATTGTAAGCAAAGGCTTTACGGAGGGATATTATTATAAACCACGTGTGGATATGGAGGTTTTAGAGCAATATCATGAGGGCATTATTGCGCTCTCTGCCTGTCTTGCAGGTGAGGTGCCGAAGCTGTTGACGAAAGGATTATACCAAGAAGCAAAAAAAATCGCGCTCAAGTATGAACAGTGTTTTGGTAAGGGCAACTATTTCTTTGAGTTGCAGGATCATGGAATTCCAGACCAGCGGACGGTTAACACAGCACTGTTGCGTTTGAGTAAGGAATTGGACATACCACTTGTGGCGACAAATGATATTCATTACACATATGCGGAGGACGTCCAGTCACACGATATTTTGCTCTGTATTCAGACTGCAAAAAAGGTTTCTGATGAGGATAGAATGCGTTATGAGGGAGGACAGTATTATGTAAAGAGTGAGCTTGAGATGCGTGGATTGTTTCCCTATGCACAGCAGGCGATTGACAATGCAGCGCTGATAGCAGATCGCTGCAATGTGGAGATTGAATTTGGCGTGACGAAGCTGCCAAAATTTGAGGTGCCCGAAGGATATAATTCGTGGAGTTATCTCAATAAGCTCTGCACAGATGGATTAAACGAGCGTTATCCTAATGATAATGGCGATATTCGGGAAAAGCTAGACTATGAGTTGAATGTTATTCAGAAGATGGGATACGTGGATTATTTCTTGATTGTATGGGATTTTATTAATTGGGCAAGAGAGCATGATATTCCAGTTGGACCAGGGCGTGGATCGGCAGCAGGAAGTATTGTGTCGTATTGCCTCCATATCACAAATATTGATCCGATACGTTACAGTCTTCTGTTTGAGCGTTTTTTAAACCCCGAGCGTGTATCCATGCCAGATATCGATATTGATTTTTGCTATGAGCGCAGGCAGGAAGTGATTGATTACGTCAGTGAAAAGTATGGACATGATAAGGTAGTACAGATTGTAACATTTGGTACAATGGCTGCAAAAGGTGTGATACGAGATGTTGGGCGTGCGCTGGATCTTCCCTATAATTATGTGGATGGGATTGCAAAGATGATACCAAATGAAAACAATGCACCAGTTAACATCACGCGCGCGTTGGATATGAATCCAGAGTTTCGGACTCTATATCAACAAGACGATCAGGTCCGATATCTGATCGATATGTGCAAAAGGCTGGAGGGACTGCCGCGCCACACTTCCATGCACGCGGCAGGTGTTGTTATCTGCCAGAAACCTGCAGATGAATTCGTTCCGCTATCCCGTGGAAGTGATGGTGCTATTACAACACAGTTTACAATGACTACAATTGAGGAACTGGGACTGTTAAAGATGGATTTTTTGGGTCTGCGCACATTGACCGTAATTAAAGATGCAGTGGACAATGTGGAGAAAACCACAGGCATTCATATTGATATAGATCATATTGATTATGATGACAAGAAAGTGCTGGCTTCTCTTGGAACTGGAAAGACGGACGGCGTGTTCCAGCTTGAAAGTCAGGGCATGAAAAATTTTATGAAAGAATTAAAGCCCCAGAACCTAGAGGATATCATTGCTGGTATTTCGCTTTATCGCCCTGGACCAATGGATTTTATCCCAGCATATATCCGAGGGAAAAATAACCATGACGCTGTTACATATGCTTGTCCACAGTTGGAACCGATTTTATCACCTACCTATGGTTGTATTGTCTATCAGGAACAGGTGATGCAGATTGTGCGTGACCTTGGTGGATATACTTTAGGGCGTAGTGATTTGGTGCGGCGTGCTATGAGCAAGAAAAAGAAATATGTTATGGAGCAGGAGCGCAAAAATTTTGTGCATGGCAATGCAGAAGAAGGCGTTCCAGGTTGTGTAGCATGTGGGATTTCAGAGACTGTGGCCGATCAGATTTATGGAACCATGATGGATTTTGCCAGGTATGCATTTAACAAATCGCATGCGGCGTGCTATGCGGTTGTCGCTTACCAGACAGCATATCTGAAATATTATTATCCAGTCGAATTTATGGCGGCTCTTTTGACATCAGTGATAGACAATGCTTCTAAAGTGTCAGAGTATATTATGACTTGTAAAAGCATGGGGATTCAGATTCTGCCACCGGATATCAATGAGGGGGAAAACGGGTTTTCCGTGTCAAATGGCGCAATTCGCTACGCGCTGAATGCAATTAAGAGTGTTGGAAAAACAGTGATTGACGGAATTACCCATGAGCGGAAAGAACATGGAAAATATCAGGATTTAAAGGACTTTATAGAGCGTACACAGGACGTTGATATCAACAAGCGCGCTATTGAAAATTTTATTAAGGCAGGTGCATTTGACAGTTTTGGTGCAACTAGAAAGCAGCTTATGAGTGTCTACGCGCAGATTCTTGACAGCATTGTACACACGAAACGTGGTGTGATGGCAGGACAGATATCACTGTTTGATATTGTTTCGGAGGAGGACAAGAAGGAACTTGAAATTCCAATGCCAAACGTTGGGGAATATGAGAAGGAACTATTGCTTAGTTTTGAGAAGGAAGTGCTAGGCTTTTATGTCAGTGGGCACCCAATGGAAGAATATCAAACTTTATGGGAAAAGCGTATCACGGCAAAGACTTCGGATTTTTATCTTGATGAGGAAACAGGGCAGACGCATGTGGAAGACAATGCAAAGGCAGTGATAGGTGGTATGATTATGGATAAAAAGATAAAATATACCAAGCAGAACAAGATTATGGCATTTCTCACATTGGAAGATTTGGTGGGCAGTGTGGAAGTTGTCGTATTTCCCAATGCATATGAAAAGTACTCGTCAAAACTTTTGGAAGAAAATAAGGTGTTTATTGAAGGCAGAGTGAAAGTGGAAGATGAGCGGGACGGCAAATTAATCTGCGAGCAGATTACTGCATTTGATGAGATTCCAAGAAAGGTTTGGCTCAAGTTTCCAGACATGAATACTTATATGAGTAAGGAATCGATTTTGTTTGATGCGATCTATGAATCAGAAGGGATAGATAATGTTATTATATATATAGAAGAAACACGTCAAAAGAAGACGCTGCCACCCAACCGAAATATAAAGGCGGACAGAGCAGTTCTTGACAAATTGCGAAATTTGTTTGGGGAGGAGAACGTCAAAGTGGTAGGATAATGTTCTTGACAAATTATTTCTTAATAATTTTTAAAAATAAGATATGATAAAAAATTATCAATAAATATTGTAATATAAGAAAAAAAGGTTTAAAATATTTATGATTACGTGGACGATACGGATTATATCATGCAAACATGTTTTAAGCTGGCGGGCGAAACAGGGGATATTTTTATATAACAGGAGGTAAAACGATGTCTAGTGAAATTAAGACAATAGGTGTATTGACAAGTGGGGGGGATGCACCGGGAATGAATGCTGCAATCCGTGCAGTGGTAAGGAAAGGTTTGACGAACAGTGTAAAAGTGAAGGGAATCAAGCGTGGCTACATGGGACTTCTCAATGAAGAGATAATTGACATGGAAGCTTACAGTGTAGCTGATATTATCCAAAAGGGGGGCACAATTCTTGGCACAGCAAGATGTCTTGAATTTAAGGAAGAGAATATACAACAGATGGCTGCAGAAATTTGCCACAAACATGGAATTGATGGTCTTGTTGTGATTGGCGGTGATGGTTCTTACAGAGGGGCACAGGGACTTGCAAGACATGGCATTAATACAGTTGGTGTGCCAGGGACCATTGACCTTGACATTGCATGTACAGAGTATACAATTGGTTTTGACACTGCGATCAACACCGCGATGGAGGCGATTGATAAGGTAAGAGATACCTCTTCTTCTCATGAGCGCTGCTCTATTATTGAGGTTATGGGAAGACATGCTGGTTATATTGCTCTCTGGACAGGCGTTGCCAACGGTGCAGAAGATATTCTTATGCCAGAGAAGTATAATTATGACGAACAGGAATTGATTAACAATATTGTCAGAAGCAGAAAGAAAGGAAAGACACATCATATTATTGTCAATGCAGAAGGTATTGGTCACTCTACATCAATGGCAAAGAGAATTGAGGCAGCAACAGGAATTGAGACAAGAGCGACAATTCTTGGCTATTTGCAGCGCGGTGGCAATCCGACCTGTAAGGACAGATTCTACGCGTCGATTATGGGTGCGTATGCGGCAGACATTCTCTGTGATGGCAAATCAAACAGAGTTGTAGCATATAAGCATGGTTCCTTTGTGGATTATGATATTGAGGAAGCACTGAATATGAAAAAAGGAATTGATGAATATCAGTTTGATATCTGCCGGAAGTTGTCGAGATAAGAAATGATATAGAAAGGAAAAAAGTCAAACATATTTTTGTGTTTGGCTTTTTCTTTATATTTAATTAAATAACATTGTAGGTTAAACTTAAACTATAAATTTACTTTTTTATGCATACAGGTTTCTTTATTTTATTGCAAATCTATTACATTTTATGATAAAAGAAATGATTTTACGATGCTCTTGTTTTATATAGCAAAAGTGATATAATTAACATTGGTCTGTAACATTAAAAAAGATAAAAAGTAAAGGATAAAAAATATCATGGCGTTAGATTTAAATAATAAAAAACCAAAAGCCAAAAAGTCAACTACAAGGCTAATTGCATTTGGCTTTGCAATGATTATTCTAATAGGATCACTGTTGCTTACGCTGCCTTTTGCGAATAAGTCCGGTCAAGGAAATTTCTTGAATGCACTTTTTACAGCGACTTCTGCGACTTGTGTGACAGGACTTGTTGTCGCAGATACTTATCAGAATTGGACTACCTTCGGACAGCTTGTCATACTTTGTATGATACAGGTTGGCGGTTTAGGGTTTATGACTATTGGTGCTTATATTTCTGTGCTTCTTAAGAAGCGTATTGGATTGCAGGAGCGGGAACAGTTGCAGGAGAGTGTTAACGCGCTGGAGATCGCAGGGGTTGTCCGTCTGGTTAAAAAAATTGTTCAAGGAGCACTTTGCATTGAATTTTTGGGGGCGATACTGCTTGCACTTCGGTTTGTACCGCGCTTTGGAACAATTAAGGGAATTTATTTTTCCCTGTTTCATGCGGTATCCGCGTTTTGTAATGGTGGTTTTGATTTAATGGGAACTGACGAGGCATATTCTTCTCTGGTTGCATTTGAGGGAGATGTGTTAGTAAATCTTGTGATAGTGACTTTGATTATAGTGGGGGGAATTGGTTTTATTGTTTGGGATGATGTGGCGCGCAACAAGTGGCATTTTAGGCGTTATCTATTGCACAGTAAAATTGTGATTACTGTGACGTTTCTATTGACTGTGCTTGGTACAATTCTGTTTTTAATCACAGAAAAAGATGCGGCTTTTGCAGGTATGAATCCACTGGAAAGATTTTTGGGCGCTTTGTTCTCCTCTGTCACACCAAGAACGGCAGGGTTCAATTCTGTAGATACAGCGGCATTGTCAAACTCAGGAAAATTATTGACAATGGTAATGATGTTTATTGGTGGAAGTCCGGGTTCCACAGCAGGTGGAGTGAAGACAACCTCAATGGTGGTACTGTTATTTTATGCTGTGGCGATGATATTGAATAAGGAGGATATTAACCTTTTTGGAAGGCGTCTGACAGATGAAGTCGTAAAAAAAGCAAATGCAGTTGTAGTAATCAATGCTACGCTGACAATTATAGCAACTGTTATTATAATGGCATTACAACCGTTATTGAATTTTGAAGATGTTTTGTTTGAGGTGCTTTCCGCTATTGGAACTGCTGGAATGACTGTGGGTATCACGAGAGACTTAAATATAATATCACGAGTTATTATAATTGTGTTAATGTATTGTGGGCGACTGGGAAGCCTTTCTTTCGCACTGGTGTTTGCGCAGAAAAATACTTCTGCGTCCGTCCGTCAGCCGCAGGAAAAAATAATTGTGGGATAAAAGGAGATTGAAATGAAATCGATATTGATTATTGGAATGGGTCGTTTTGGACACCATTTGGCAAAAAATTTTTTAGAGCATGAGCATGATGTTATGATTGTGGATGAGGATGAGGAGAAGTTAGAGGACATGGTACCCTATGCGACAAGCACTAGAATTGGGGATTGCACCAATGAGGAAGTGCTAAAGAGTATTGGGGTTAGGAATTTTGATGTGGTGTTTATATGTATTGGTACAAATTTTCAGAGCAGTCTGGAAATCACAAGTCTTGTGAAAGAGTTAGGGGCAAAACGGGTGATCAGCAAAGCGACCAGGGATATTCAGGCAAAATTTTTGCTGCGAAATGGTGCAGATGAGGTTATTTATCCTGATAAAGATATTGCGGAAAAATGGGCGGAGCGTTATAGTCTTGACAATCTTTTTGATTACATTGATTTGCCAGGCGCTTTTGGCATCTACGAGGTGCCACCACTTAAGGAGTGGGTTGGCAAGAGTATTCGGGAGTCTGATATTGCTGCAAAACATAAGATTTCTATACTTGGTATTAAGAAAAAGCATGAGGAGGAAATGAGTGTTATGCCTTCCGCAGATTACATTATTCGGGAGACAGATCACTTGATGGTGATGGCAGGAAATGAGGTTGCAGAGAATTTGCTCAAGCAGAATCGAAATAAGTTTGCCACTCCATCATGGCGCAAATAGCGAAATATCGTTTTATTGATGATTCAAATTTTTTGTAGTTGATGTTGCGAGAAGATTACAAGCGACTTTAGGGAAGAGAGGAAACAATGATATCTAGCACAGTAAACAATAAAGTGAAACGGCTCGTGGCGTTGACACAGAAGGCGAAAGCGCGCAGGGAAGAGCAATGCTTTGTAGTAGAGGGGACACGAATGTTTTGTGAAGCGCCAGCAGATTGGATTCGGGAGGTCTATGTCTCAGAATCGTTTTTGCACCGCTGTGAGAACGAAGCAAACACAGAGATAAGATGTATTCTGAACCGTCATTCGTATGAAGTGTTTACAGACAATGTGTTTCAGAAAGTTTCTGATACGCAGACACCGCAGGGGGTGCTCTGTGTTCTTTCCATGCCGCAGTATGATCTGACAGAATGGATTGAGAAATGGACTGCTGATAGGAAAAAAGCACCCTTGCTTGTGCTTCTTGAGGATTTGCAGGACCCTGGAAATTTAGGGACAATACTGCGAGCAAGTGAGGGAGCGGGTGTAGATGGGGTGATTTTGACTAGACAGACAGCAGACATCTTTAATCCAAAAGTAATCCGTGCGACGATGGGGTCTATTTATCGTGTGCCGTTTTTTATTGTGGACACTTTAATTGAAATAGTGGAGCTTTTAAAGAAAAAAGGAGTGGCAGTTTATGCTGCACATCTCGATGACAGTGTGGCGTATGACATGCTGGATTATACGCAGCCGACTGCTTTTCTGATTGGAAATGAGGGGAGCGGTCTTCAGCGGGAGACAGCAGAGCGCGCAACACAGTATATTAAAATTCCTATGGCAGGGAGAGTGGAGTCGCTCAACGCTGCGATAGCAGCGGCAATTTTAATGTACGAGGCAGCAAGACAGAAGCGCTAGTATAAAATGATGCATACAGCGGCTGGCGCGATACTTAGGAACTGTTAAAGAATTAATCTCTACATCTGACTTGTCTAAATCTTCTTATGCCGCGGTATCTGCAAAGTTAATTCTTTAACAGTTCCTTACGGCAAATTTGATTAACTGTAAATATAATTATTACACATTCTTTACAGAGATATAATGAATATAAAGGATATTTGCATTTTTTTAGAATAGAAAGTGAGGAGAAATATGAAGAAAATTGGTTTTATAGGGTTGGGAAATATGGCTTCTGCTATGATTGGAGGAATGTTGAACACAGGATTGTTTGAACAAGGAGCAATCATTGGTTCTGCCAAGACGCAGGAGACAGCGGATAGAATAGCGAAAAAATTTGGAATTTCCACGGGGACAGATAATGCGTTGACTGCGCAGGAGGCAGATGTTTTAATTCTTGCTGTCAAGCCAATATTTTTGTCGGAGGTGATTGCGGGGATTAAAAATTTTGTGGACGATAATACGCTAGTGATTTCGATTGTGGCAGGAAAATCCATTTCTTGGATTGAGCAAGCGTTTGGCAAAAATCTGCGCTTAATCCGTTGTATGCCCAATACTCCTGCAATGGTGGGGGAGGCATGTACTTGCATTTGCACAAAAGAAGACGTGGCGGAATCAGACAAGGAGACAGTGCTTCAAATCATGAGCAGTTTTGGTAGGGCGAGCATTCTTCCAGAACGCTTGATGGACGGGTTCATTGGCGTGGCAGGAAGCGCTCCGGCGTATGTATTTCTTTTTATTGAAGCGATGGCGGATGCGGCTGTGATGGCGGGACTGCCAAGAAATCAGGCGTATGAATTTGCAGCGCAGACAGTACTTGGCAGTGCGAAGATGGTGCTTGAGACAAAAATGCACCCAGGTGTACTTAAGGATATGGTATGTTCTCCTGCTGGAACAACGATTGAGGCGGTAAAAGTGTTAGAGGAAAAAGGATTGCGGGCAGCAGTGATTGATGCGGTCGGAGCATGTGTTGAAAAATCTAAGAACTTGTAATAAACAGATGGAATAAAATAACATAACAATCACTATTTATTAAAAACAGGAGTTCGAGACTTGACAAGTCGCGAACTCTTTGCTATTATATAAAATCGTAATAGGTGTTAATAAATACGTAACATTTTGTTGCAAAAATGTAATGATGTAATAAAACATCATTGTCAAGGAATGGAGCAGATTATGAAGACAAATTGTAAAAAGTGGAAATACCTGCTTTGCGCTATGGCAGTTATGACCGCGTTTTCGTCCAGTCCATATAGTACATTGGCGGCAGATATGCAAGTGCGCTTTATGGATGACATGGACAAAAAACAGGAAACCACATCAGACAAGATGAATTCAGCAGAAAACAAAAGTGTGTTTGCGGTGACAGCAGGTGCAGCAGATGTCCTGGATAAACAGGATTTCCATGTCACAAGGGCGGTTGTTGCAGATACAGGTGCTTCAGAGACAGAACGTTTGGAGAGAGGCATTACTAAGAAAAGTAATGCGTTGGTCGCATTTGCAAAAGGAATGATGGTTTTACAGCCAGAATTGTTGCCAGAGTCTAATTTAGTGATGGCAAAGGTCAATGAGTATGCCAATATCAGAAAAGATGCAGCGCAGGATTCCGAAAAGGTTGGTGTGCTCTATAAAGATTGCGGCGGGGATATTTTAGAGAAAAATGACGAATGGACAAAGATAAAGTCCGGTGATGTGACCGGGTGGATAAAAAATGAGTATCTGTATTTTGGAAAAGAGGCGGAGGAACTCGCAAAAGAAGTGGGTGTTCTGACAGCGTATTCTAATACAGAGACACTGAGAGTTAGAAAAGAGCCAAGTCTCGAAGCTGGGATAGTCGGTTTGCTTGCTGACGGTCAGGCTGTGGAAGCGATTGCAGAAGAAGGGGACTGGGTAAAAGTCAGCTATGAGGGTGCGACTGGATATGTTGCTACGGAGTATGTTCGCGTAGAATTTGGCGTTGATACAGCAGAGTCTATGGAGACGATCAAAGCGAGAGAAGAAGCGGAGCGCGCCCGCGCGGCAGCGGCTGCGGAAGCAAAACGTGTACAGCGGAAAGAGGCTGTGATGGCGACGGCATCAGAGCTTGAGATTCTTGCGGCATTGATTCAGTGTGAAGCAGGAGGAGAGCCATATGAGGGGCAGGTTGCTGTAGGTGCAGTTGTGATGAACCGTGTGCGAAGCGGCGGTTATCCGAACAGCATTACAGAGGTGATCTATGCGTCGGGACAGTTTGTGCCTGCGTCAGGAGGTCGTATGGAGTCCTTGATTCTGAATAAAACAACAAGAGCTTCTTGCGTGCAGGCTGCACAGGAGGCGATCAATGGCGCATGTAATGTCGGTGATGCATTACATTTCAGAAGAAATAATGGCAGACCTGGACTTGTGATTGGGAATCATGTATTCTGGTAAGGAACTGTCTAGAAATAACAGGTACAGCTTGCGCAGAATATTTCTGAATAGTTCCTAATTGCATCTTGTTTTAAAAATGTAAGAGGAGGTTACAATTCAAACCCGTACCATGTCTGGCGTTGGTGTAATTGTAACAGGAGGAAGCGTAGTTCGCAAAAGAACTGCGCTTTTTCTTGCCCCTTTGAAAAAATTGTAGTAGAATACAAATAATTGATAATTTGTAACAGTTCAGCGGATTATCTGAACTGTTACAATAATTTTGACATAGGAGGGAATAGTGGTATGGATTTAAAGGGACGGAATTTTTTGACATTAAAAGATTTTACGCCGGAGGAGATTACATATCTGGTTGATTTGGCGGCGGATTATAAGGATAAAAAGAAAAAGGGCATTTTGCACGACACGCTTCGCGGCAAGAATATTGCCTTAATCTTTGAGAAGACGAGCACACGCACGCGCTGTTCTTTTGAGGTGGCGGCACATGACCTTGGCATGGGGACGACATACTTAGACCCATCAGGGTCTCAGATTGGAAAGAAAGAATCTATCGCGGATACAGCGCGCGTACTTGGCAGAATGTACGAGGGAATTGAGTATCGTGGATATGAGCAGGCAATAGTGGAAGAGCTTGCAAAATATGCAGGTGTTCCTGTTTGGAATGGACTGACCAATGAATATCACCCAACACAGATGCTTGCAGACATGCTTACGATTAGAGAGCATTTTGGACATCTCAAAGATATTCGACTGACCTATATGGGAGATGCTCGCTATAATATGGGCAATTCCTTGATGATAGTATGTGCGAAATTGGGAATGCACTTTACAGCGTGCACAGCAAAGGAATATTTTCCAGAGGAGACACTTGTGGCGCAGTGCAGGGAATACGCGGCGCAGTCTGGTGCGACCATCACACTTACAGAGGACGTGGATGCAGGGACAAAAAGAGCAAATGTTATTTATACAGATGTATGGGTTTCGATGGGCGAGCCAGAGGAAGTTTGGGAGGAGCGCATCACAAAACTTTCTCCCTACAAGGTGACAAAAGCTGTTATGGATAACGCAGGGGAAAAGGCTGTGTTTTTACATTGCCTGCCTGCATTTCATGATTTAAAAACAAAGATTGGTAAAGAGCAGGGAGAAAAATATGGTTTTACTGAACTGGAAGTGACAGACGAAGTGTTTGAGTCGGCACAGTCGTTGGTGTTTGAAGAAGCGGAAAACCGTATGCATACTATAAAGGCAGTGATTGCGGCGACCCTCGGCGCAGTGTGATAGGATATTTAAAAAATGCTATTCGGATAGTTTGATATGTAGAAGAATACATAATATAACATATGTTATTAATGAGTTGAAACTGGACAACATGGGAGCATTGTTGCATGAAAAATGAAGAAATACTGAAAAAGTTACGCGATACTAAGGGATTTGTGAGCGGTCAGGAACTGTGCGAATATTACGGTGTGTCACGCACTGCCATTTGGAAAGCGGTTCGACAGCTTGAAAAAGATGGGTATGTGATTGAGGCGCAAAATAATAAAGGTTATCGCCTTGTAGAAAACAATAATGCAGATTTGTTTTCTAAGGTGGAGATTGAAAGCAGAATAGAAACAAAATGGGTCGGAAGAAATCTTATTTTTCACAAGGAAACCGGATCGACAAACATTGACGCAAAGGAACTTGCAGAGAGAGGGGAAGCGGCGGGCACTGTAGTAGTGGCGGACATGCAGACCACAGGGCGTGGACGGCGCGGCAGAGGTTGGGTATCTCCGGCTGGAAAAGATATTTATATGACAATTCTGCTACGGCCTCAATGTAGACCTGATAAGGCTTCTGTGTTGACGCTTGTGATGGCGCTTGCTGTTGTGAAGGCTGTTTCAGAGCAGATACCGCAAGCGTGCGGTATTAAGTGGCCCAATGACATTGTGGTCAACGGGAAAAAGGTTTGTGGAATTTTGACCGAGATGAGCGCGGAGCTGGATGGGATTCACTACGTTGTTATCGGGGTGGGTATTAATGTAAATCAAGAGTTTCTTGCGGAGGAAATACAGGAGACGGCAACTGCACTGTGCATTGAGAGCGGGCAGCAGATAAACCGCGCAACATTGGCGGCGCGTGTACTTTTTTATTTTGAAAAATATTATGCTATTTTTGAACAGAATTGGGATTTTTCTGGTTTGGTGAACGAATACAATCAGTTTTTGGTCAATCGGGACAGAGAAGTGCGTGTGCTTGACCCAAAAGGTGCGTTTCAAGGTATTGCGCGCGGGATTAATGAAAAGGGTGAGCTGCTTGTCGAGCGGGAAAGTGACGGCGAAATAGTTTTGGTTTATGCTGGTGAGGTGTCAGTGCGCGGCCTCTGTGGCTATGTGTGATATGAAAAAGAAAGTATTTTTCGATAGGCTATTTTTTGAATGACAAACAGCTTGGAGGAATATTATGGAAGAGAGCGGGAACCGCATCGTTTTGTGTGGGGCAAATGCCTACGAGCAAAAATATTATTTTAATGAAAAGTTTAACAATATCCCTGAATCTATCAAGGAGGAATTGCATATTATATGTGTGTTGTTCACTGAGGAAGTTGGCGGTGTGTTTACGATTGTCTTTGAGGAGAATGGAAGTGTGAGCCTTGAGACAGACGCCTACGAGGAGGATATTTTATATGACGAGATTAGCAGCGGGCTTTTAATCAGGGAGATCCGAATGCAACGGCAGGAACTGTTAGAGCTATTGAGTCTTTACTACAGGGTGTTTGCACTCCACGAGCCTGTCGATACTCTAATCAGAGAAGAATAGAAACAAGTTTATAGATGAAATTTTAAGGAGAATGAAAGTCACAGAAGAAGTTTTCAAAAATGTTTTTCCGAGAGGGAGATTGAATATGATTTTAGTAGTTGATGTAGGAAATACAAATATTACATTTGGTGTATATGACAGAAAAAATCTAGTCACGACGTTTCGCCTGATGGCAAAGACGCAGCGGACTTCGGACGAATATGGCGTATTAATTACAGAACTGTTGTCCAAAAATCACGTCAACACAAAGGGAATTGAAGGTACGATTATTGCAAGTGTTGTGCCGAATGTAATGCACGCGCTCACGGGCGGCATTAAGCGCTATGTGGCAGAAAAGCTTATGATTGTGGGAGTTGGTGTTAAGACGGGAATAAAAATTGTGACAGAAAATCCAAAAGAAATTGGACCAGATAGAATTGTTGATGCGGTGGCGGCATATGAATTATATGGGGGGCCAGTGCTCGTCTTGGATTTTGGTACAGCGACGACCTATGACCTTGTGAATGAAAATGGATGCTTCTGCGCTGGAATTACTGCGCCAGGTATTCGTATTTCAGCGAAGGCATTGTGGGAGGACGCGGCAAAACTTCCAGAGATTGAGATTAAAAAGCCAGCGTCAATCCTTGCGCAGGAGACAATTTCAAGTATGCAGGCAGGGCTTGTATATGGGCAGATTGGGCAGACAGAGTACATTGTAAACCGTGTGCGAAAAGAGACTGGCTATGAAAACCTGAAAGTAGTGGCGACGGGGGGACTTGGGCGTATTATAGCGGAAGAGACAGACGTGATACAGGAGTATAATAGTGCATTGACGTTGGAGGGACTAAGGATTATCTATGAAAAGAACAACAGATAGCGCAGCGGACAGGCGGCTGAAAATTGGCAACGTCGTACTGGAAAATAATATTATGCTCGCACCGATGGCAGGGGTTACAGACCTGCCATTTCGACTGATTTGCAAAGAGCAAGGTGCTGGTCTTTTGTGTATGGAGATGGTGAGTGCCAAGGCAGTACATTTTCATAATAAAAATACAGAAGCTCTGATGGAAATACATCCGAATGAATTGCCTGTCTCATTGCAATTGTTTGGATCGGAGCCTGATATTATGGCGGAGACGGCAAAACGCATTGAGGAGCGTCCATTTGCAATATTGGATATTAATATGGGGTGTCCAGTTCCCAAGGTCGTCAACAATCACGAAGGCAGTGCATTGATGTTAGAACCAAAACTTGCAGGCAAAATTATTTATGCAGTTTCTCACGCAATCAAAAAGCCAGTGACAGTTAAAATTAGAAAAGGTTTTGACGGTGCACGTGTCAACGCCGTTGAAATCGCTAGAATTGCCGAGGAGAACGGTGCATCAGCAATTGCAGTGCACGGCAGAACGAGAGAACAATACTATTCGGGAAAGGCTGACTGGGATATTATTCGTCAGGTGAAACAGGCAGTGTCCATTCCGGTTATTGGAAATGGTGATGTGACAGATGCATTGTCAGCACAACAAATGTTTCAGACAACGGACTGTGATGGAATTATGATTGGTAGGGCAAGTCGCGGAAATCCTTGGATATTTCACGAAATCAACCAATATTTAGACACTGGAATCCTTGCAGAGCGTCCGACGAAGAAAGAAGTCTGTAATACCATTTTAAGACATGCACAGTTGCAACGCGCATATAAAGGAGAGTATGTGGCAGTGCGTGAGATGCGAAAGCATGTAGCATGGTACACTACTGGATATCCACATTCCGCGAAGCTGCGCAGATTGGTGAATGAGATACAGACTTATGCAGAATTGGTGGACGGCGTTCAAAATATGTTTGCAGAGCATGAGTAGGACATGATAAGAGTAACACGCAGCTAAAAGTTAACTGCTGTTATGTGAAGTGACAGAATCGTTTGTAAAATCTTGACACAATAGTCAAAAAAAGCTATAATAGGCTAGTTTATAGCATAGAATTGTTAATAATTTATCTTAATGTAAATTATGAATGAATAGAAGTAGTGAAAGGGAGTAGTTACTATGGAGACAAAGAAGAATTTGTTGACACGTGAAGGATTGAAAAAATATGAGGATGAGCTGCATGAGCTTAAAGTAGTCAAACGAAAAGAGGTTGCGCAGAAGATTAAGGAAGCAAGGGAACAAGGCGACCTTTCAGAGAACGCAGAGTACGATGCGGCGAAGGACGAGCAGCGCGATATTGAGGCGCGTATTGAGGAGCTTGAGAAAATCCTGAAAAACGTGGAAGTTGGAGATATGGACGAGGACGGACATGATCTGGATAAAGTGAGCTTTGGACTTGCAGTCAAAGTGAAAGACAATGAGTTTGAGGACGAGATGGAGTTTAAGATTGTGGGGGCAACGGAGGCAAACAGTCTAAAGGGAAGAATTTCTAACGAATCACCACTTGGAAAAGCGTTGATTGGTGCAAGAAGGGGTGATGTCGTCACTGTGGAGGCGCCAGCAGGTGTGATTGAGTATACAATATTAGACATTTACAAGCCAGAATAGGGAATAACAAAATTGTTTTAAGAGAATTTTTAAGGCGATAAAAGATACCATCTAAGAAATTCTAAAACTTTATTCCAGAGAGAATGAGAGGAGTGTTTTTGTGGCACAAGAGAATAATAATCAGAATAAGAATCAACAGCAAGATATCAACCAGCTTTTGAAGGTGCGCAGGGAAAAGCTCGCGGCATTACAAGAGGCAGGCAAAGACCCATTTCAGATTACAAAATTTGATGTTACCCATCACAGCCAAGAGGTGAAGGATAACTTTGACGCGCTGGAAGGAACACGTGTAACCATTGCGGGACGTATGATGTTTAAGCGTGTTATGGGAAAAGCTTCCTTCTGTAATATACAAGATTTAAAGGGCGATATTCAGTGTTATGTTGCAAGGGATAGTATTGGTGAGGAATCCTATGCAGATTTTAAGAAATACGATGTGGGAGATATTCTTGGCATTAGCGGCGAGGTTTTCAGGACGAAAACAGGTGAGAAGTCCATTCATGCAGCTTCTGTCACACTGCTGTCAAAGAGTCTTCAAATTCTGCCTGAAAAGTATCACGGGCTGACAGATACAGATATGCGTTACAGACAGCGGTATGTCGATCTGATTATGAATGCGGATGTGAAGGAGACATTTGTCAAGCGCTCTAAAGTGCTTTCTAGCATTCGTCGTTACCTTGACGATCAGGGCTTTATGGAGGTGGAGACACCAATGCTTGTGTCAAATGCAGGCGGTGCTGCAGCAAGACCATTTGAGACGCATTTCAATGCGCTTGACGAGGACTTAAAGCTTCGTATTTCTCTGGAACTGTATTTAAAGAGATTGATTGTGGGCGGCATGGAACGTGTTTACGAGATTGGCCGTGTGTTCCGCAATGAAGGAGTTGACACAAGGCACAATCCAGAATTTACATTGATGGAACTTTATCAGGCGTATACCGATTATCATGGTATGATGGACTTGACGGAAAATCTCTACCGCTATGTAGCGAAGGAAGTGACTGGTTCGGAGATTCTTACTTACGGCGAGCATCAGATGGATTTGTCCAAGCCATTTGAGCGCATTACAATGGTGGATGCAGTCAAGAAGTATTCTGGCGTAGATTTCAATGAGATTCATACATTAGAGGAAGCAAGAGCGATTGCAAAGGAGAAACATATTGCGTTTGAGGAGCACCATAAGAAGGGGGATATCTTGAATCTCTTCTTTGAGGAGTTCGTGGAGGAGCACTTAATTCAGCCGACCTTTGTGATGGACCATCCGATTGAGATTTCCCCACTCACCAAGAAAAAGCCGGAGAATCCCGAGTATGTGGAGCGTTTTGAGTTCTTTATGAACGGTTGGGAAATGGCAAATGCCTATTCAGAGCTAAATGACCCAATTGACCAGAGAGCACGCTTTGCAGCGCAGGAAGAGCTACTGGCAGCAGGGGACGCAGAGGCAAACCATACAGACGAGGACTTTTTGAATGCGCTCTGCATCGGTATGCCGCCAACAGGAGGGATTGGATTTGGCATTGACCGCATGGTGATGATGATGACAAACTCACCTTCGATAAGAGATGTGCTCGCCTTCCCGACGATGAAGTCGTTAGACAAGTAAAATCCAGTGTTTTCAAGGGTTTCAGCCGCTTGTTATCCGCATAGTGCAACAAAAGTGCAACAAATATTGAACGAATAATACGGAATAATACCCTGATGTACGTTCATGGTTGTGCGAATCCAATCAAATATTTGTGCCTACAAGGACATTTTTCTAAAAGAAATTTTTAGAGAAGTGTCCTTTTTGTTATGGTCGAATAATATCAGAATGGAGGAAAACATTATGACAGACACAGCGTTAAGAGCAGGGGCGCAGAGCGCCAACATTACACACATGGTTTTTGCAAACGAGGAACATGAGAAATTTTATTATGAGAAACTGGAACAGGCAAGGTATCAAGAAACATTATCCCAAAGTCCAAAGGTAATCAAAGACTGCCATTCATAAAGGATGATTGAACGGCTACAGTATGTAGGCAGTCAAAATTGCCCTTGAACTTTATGCAGACTGCGGGAGAGGAAAACGTTCAATCGTAAGTCAGTGAAAGAAATCCTTGCGGAAATGGAGAGGAAACGTGCTGAAAATTCGACTGATGGGAACAAGAAATGACATACGCTGGTTCGAGAAAATCCTGAAAAGACAGCCCAAAGTTGTCGTGACGGAGTTTTCCGAACTGTACAGAAACAAAGGGACAAACAGGTTTTACAGGGCTTATGTGGAAGTGCATAAGGCAAATGTGAAAGAAACTTAAATAAATCGGAGGAAAAAACCATGTGTAAAATTATAGCAATCGCAAACCAAAAGGGCGGAGTCGGTAAGACAACGACGACGAGTAATTTAGGTATAGGATTGGCAAAGCAGGGGAAGAAAGTCCTGCTGATCGACGCTGATGCGCAGGGAAGTCTTACGGCAAGTCTAGGCTTTACGGAACCGGACAGGCTGGAAGAAACACTTGCGTCAGTAATGACAAATATTATCAATGATGAGGAATTTGAGCCGGACTATGGTATCTTGAAGCATGGCGAGGGGATTGACCTGATGCCGGGAAATATCGAACTGTCGGGATTGGAAGTATCCCTTGTGAATGTCATGAGCCGTGAGTTAGTGCTTCGTTCCTACATAGAACAGGTAAGGGACAGATACGACTATATTTTAATTGATTGTATGCCGTCGCTCGGTATGATAACCATAAACGTGTTTGCCTGTGCTGACAGTATTTTAATACCCGTTCAGGCGGCATATCTGCCCGTAAAGGGACTGGAACAGCTTATCAAGACCATTGGCAAGGTAAAGCGGCAGCTTAACCCGAAACTGGAAATTGAGGGTATTCTTCTGACAATGGTGGACAGCAGGACAAACTACGCAAGGGACATCAGCGCGCTTCTGTGTGAGAATTACGGAAGTAAAGTCAGGATATTTGAGAACAGCATTCCGATTTCCGTGAGGGCTGCGGAGATTTCGGCAGAGGGTGTCAGTATCTACCAGCATGACCCGAAAGGCAAAGTTGCAAGCGCCTACCAATCCCTGACAAGGGAGGTTATCACCTCTGCTCGTTCAAAGGAACTCGCACTTTGCGTGGCAAAGCGGGGAGGTGAGCGTGATGAGTAAATCAGGAAGTGCGGCAAAAGTAAAGCTGAACAGTTATGATGATCTGTTCGGTTCTGCCGGAGTGCAGGCGGACATGGCACAGGTGCAGGAAATTCCCCTTTCAGAGCTGCATGATTTCAAGGGACACCCGTTCAAGGTGCTTGATGATGAAAAAATGCAGGAAACCGTGGAGAGCATTAAGAATTATGGAGTGCTGATGCCGGGGATTGTACGGACAAGGGCGGAGGGAGGTTATGAAATCATAGCCGGACACCGCAGAAAGCATGGCTGTGAACTTGCAGGATTGTCCATGATGCCCGTATTCGTCAAGGAATACACTGACGATGAGGCTACCGTGATTATGGTGGATACGAACATTCAGCGTGAGGATATCCTGCCGAGCGAGAAAGCAAGGGCGTATTCCATGAAATACGAGGCAATCAAGCATCAGGGGAAGAAAGGCGGCGGGAACAGCCTTGACGAAGTGGGCGAAGCCGCAGGGGAGAGCGGAAAGACCGTTCAGAGGTACATATGGCTTGCCCGGCTTTCCGATGAATTGCTTGACATGGTGGACAAAAAGAAAATCGGTCTTGTGCAGGGTGTTGACCTGTCGTTTCTTGATGCGGAGGCGCAGCAATGGGTGCAGGTTATACTTGAGGAAACAGGTGTAGTTATATCTACGGCGCAGTCGGCAAAGCTGAAGGAGTACGGAAAAAACGGGGAACTGACGCTGCCGATGGTGCGGCTGATACTGACGGAGGAAAAGCCGAAAGAACGGAAAGTTACAATCAAACCGGATAAAATCAGCGAGTTTTTTGCGGAGAATTATAGCAGTGAGGACATAGAAAACATCATTTATCAGCTGCTGGAGGAATGGAGCGCCATAAATGGTATAAGTAAGCAGTAGGGGAGGCACGGAAATATGGGCAGTGCAATGGAGTTTGATTATTACTACGGCATAGAAGCGGAGCAGTTTTCCTTTTACCGTGTTCCCCGGCTTTTAATCAAAGATGAAAGGTTCAAGGGGCTTAGCAGCGATGCCAAGCTCCTGTACGGGCTTATGCTCGACAGAATGGCTATGTCCATGAAAAACGGCTGGCTGGACGATGAGAACAGGGCGTATATTATTTATGCGGTTGAAAACATGGCAGAGGATTTAGGCTGTTCAAAACCAACCTGCACGAAAGTTATCAAGGAGCTGGATTCAGACAACGGCATTGGTCTGATTGAGAAAAAACGGAGGGGACTTGGAAAAACCGATATCATATATGTGAAAAATTTTGCTTCCCTGCCGGACAGAAAGGCGGAAAAAGAGGCTGCAAATGCTGATGTTTCTACAGAAGTTAAAAATTTTAATTTCAAGAAACAAAAAAATTTAACTTCTGGAAGTAAATAAACTGAACTTCAAGAAATAAAAGATTTTGATTTCAAGAAAGAAAAAGATTTGATTTCAGGAGATAAAAAAATTGAATTTCAAGAAGTTAAAAATTTTGCCCCTAATTATAACAATAATAACTATACTGAACAGAATTATACTGATATGAATTATATCAATCCTATCAATCAATCAGAGGTGACGGCGGATAACCTGACAGGACAGGAAAGCGACAGCAGGATTGATGTGATTGATACGACAAATGAAACAGGTGCATATATGGCGCTAATCCGTGAAAAGTTGGAGTACGAACACCACATGAAGTATGACAGCCGCAATGACAGGGAGATGTTTGAGGAAATTTACGAAACGGTGTGTGATATTGTCTGCGTAAAGCGCAATACAATCCGCATCAACGGGGAAGAATATCCCTATGAGCTTGTAAAGTCCCGTTTCCTGAAACTGAACAGCAGCCATGTATTGTATGTCATGGATCGCATGAGGGATACGACAACGAAAATCACAAATATCCGTTCCTACCTGATTACGGCACTGTATAATGCCCCCTCAACCATGAGCCATTATTACCAGCAGGAGGTACAGTATGATATGTATGGCGGCGGGTGGGAGGAAAAGGGAGTCAGATAGCTGTCTTTTAGGCATGATGTCCAAAGATGGAAAGCAGTGTAGAAAATGTGTATGATAGTGGTATGGAAAAGGAGATGCAGGACTTATGGAAAAAAAGAAATATATATCGGATGAAGAACATGAAAAATGCCGCAGGGTGGTAGAAGCGTTTGCAGAGCTTGAGGATGTGGACATCGTGGTTGTTGATGTCGGCAGGTACGGTTTTGTAAAGCTGCAATATTACACACCGCCGACAGGTTTTGAGAATGATTTTACATTCACAGACAGCAAAGAACTGTTTGAGGATTTGTATGAGGAATGGCTTCACACACAGCTCATTGCGCTTGCAGGGGAAATGAATGTGAGTGATATCGAGTATGATGATATTTACAGACGGCTGACGGAGGAACAGCATAGGAAACTGGAAGAACAGAAGAAAGTGTTCGCCCAAAAAGCAGGAATTGTTCTACAGTAATCCTGCCGTTTTGGAAAAGGGCTGAGAAGCCGCATTTTACAGGATACGGAAAAATATGGAGATATACTTATGGAAAAAAAGGAATACATTTCAGGGGAAGAACGAAAGAAGTGCCGCAGGGTGGCGGAGGTGTTTTCGGGGCTTGATAAGGAAAAGGTGCTGGTATTGGAGATAGGGCGGTTTGGATTTTTAAGGCTGCTGTCTTACCAGTATCCATATGGTTTTGATGATGCCATATCCTATTGTAACAGCAAAGAACTGTTTGAGGATTTATGGTATGACTGGCTGTATGAACACCTGCAAAAAATAGCAGATGCAAATCCCGCGTTACTCGAACTGGATTATGAGGATATGCTCACAGAGCTGCCGGAAGAAAAACAAAAGGAATTTGAGGATAAGAGGAGGGAGTTTGCAGAAAAGGCAGGAATTACTTTATAAATAACAGATCTAACAGTAGTGAACAGCGCCAGGGCAGATATAGACCGTAAAAACGGCTTATGTCTGCCCTTATTTTATTTCAGCAGCTTTGGGATACGCTGACCAAAAACGGGCATAAGTAGAAAAATAATCAATTCAAATTGATATATCCATAATTACATAAAAAACAGGAAACGTGTTTATTTAGACATATTTTGAAAAATGTATAAAGAATTTTTTCATTGGAATTAACACCACTTTACAACTTTT
>DEPD01000058.1 GCA_002358575.1 Lachnospiraceae bacterium UBA3401
TGCGGGTGTGAAAAGTAACTAACAGTAACGTTACTGTTGTTACAGTGCACTCTACAATGTCAAAAAGTAATATATAAAAAAGATAAAGGCGCGCGCAATTCCGCCGATATATATAATGTAGGTAAAAGGGATTTTACTGACGAAAGTCACAGGGAGGTGGCAGCAGATGAATAGAAGACGAGAACTTACGCTGCAGAGAGTTTCGCGCATAGGAGGTATCACTGCGCGGGATAGGTATCCACAAAATACAAGAGAACACGCCACAAACGCTTTTACCATAGAGGAGGCATTAGGCACCTATATGGCGAAGGAAGATAGCCTGTATGATTTGCGTGGGCAGGATACTTATATTCGGGGGGATAGAGATTCTAAGCAGAATGACCAAGAACAGTTTGCTAGACAAATGAAAGAATATCGGTCAGCAGCTGATGAGAATCAGTTGGCAAATGCAAAATCTGACTTGGAACGGCGCGCTGCAGACCGCATTAACATCAAAAAGTTTGAGGAAGCGCTCGCGAAAGACCCTAGTGCACAGTATCAGCTCAGCAGATATCATAAGAAAAAGGATGAGACGGACTTTGATAGGCTGGATGCAAATCGTTGTTCTGGTTTTCTTCTGTATTCCTACAATAAGAAAGGAATACACAGCGTACTGGGAGAACAGTATTCTTCTGGACGGCATGAGGGAACATTCGCAGCCGGCTATTAGTGCCGGCTGCGGGCAGCCTTCCATTTGTTTTCTTGTTCTTTTTGAATATCCTCAAATGCAGACAGCATTGGCGTTTCCGCAGCGTTATGAAAGGTACGTGCAATATAGTTTTTTGTGATTTTAATAACAGTGCCAGAGAGTGTCAACACGCCAATTAAATTTGGGATTGCCATCAGTCCATTAAAGGTGTCAGAAATATCCCATGCAAGATTTAGATTCATAGTCGCACCAAATACAATAAATACCACGAAAACAACTTTGTAAATAATTGTTGCTTTTGTGCCAAATAAAAATTCCCAAGCTTTTGTGCCATAATAGCTCCAACCAAGCACGGTGGAGAATGCAAAAAGCAAGATTGCGACCGCGATAAAGGCGCCACCAATATTGACTCCACCAATATTAAAAATTGTGCCAAAAGCTTCACTCACAAGCGCTGTCTGTTCGTTTGTAGAGAGCATCTCGCCTGTTTGCAGGTCAATAAGCCCTGTGGAGAGGATTGAGAAGGCGGTAAGCGTACAGACAACAATTGTGTCAGCAAATACTTCAAAAATTCCCCACATACCCTGTCTTACGGGTTCAATTACATTGGAAGCGGAGTGTACCATCACAGAGGAGCCAAGACCTGCCTCGTTGGAAAACACACCGCGTTTCAATCCCCATGTCATAGCACTTCTGACGGCTAGACCGACTGCCGCGCCGCCGACTGCTCGAAATCCAAATGCAAAGCTAAAAATAGCACCAAATACTTCGCCGGCTTTTCCAATATTTGCTATAAATACAATTAGAGCTCCCAGTATGTACGCGCAGGCCATAAATGGTACAAATTTTTCGGTAAACTGTGCGATTCTCTTGATGCCTCCAACAATCACAAGTCCTGCAAGAACCATAAGCAATAGCCCGATAATGAGAGCGTACAAATTGATTTTGATAGCGCCAAATGAAATCTCACGGTCAAGCGCCGCAATATGAAATACAGAAGTGATATTGCCGGAAATGGTGTTTACTTGACTCATATTTCCAATGCCAAAAGAGGCAAGGACACAGAAAATGGAAAATAGCACCGCAAGCACCTTTCCAATACCATCACACCCATTTTTGGAACCAAGTCCGTCTCGCAAATAGTACATTGCACCGCCACACCATTCGTCATGGCTGTTTTTTCGTCGATAGTAGATACCAAGCACATTTTCAGAGTAGTTGGTCATCATACCAAAGAAAGCAGACAGCCACATCCAGAAAATAGCACCAGGACCTCCTGCTGCGATTGCCGCTGCGACTCCTGCGATATTGCCGACGCCAATGGTTGCGGCCAGTGCTGTACATAGTGCCTGGAATTGTGAGATGGATGCCTTTTCTTTGGAATGGGTGACACCGCTTCCCTTCTGAAACACGCCGCCAATTGTTTTTTCGCACACATGACGAGCATGTGTGATTTGAAAAAATTTGGTGCGGACAGTCATGCAGATTCCAGTTCCAATAATCAATATCAGCATTGGAATCCCCCACACGACACCATTGATGGCGCTGTTAATTTTTGCAATCATATCAAGCATAAAACAAACCTCCTCATAATAATATCGAATAGGGAAGATTTTTCTTCCCCTACTCGCCGCGCCACCGATGCGCCATGCAATGGCATATTTCTTCTGCGTCGGTCTGCGCATAAAAAGAGAGAATATCCTGTCAGGGCTATTCTCTTTATTAATATTTATACAAGAATATGTAAAAAAATGCAAGTAATTTCCTAATAGAAACATAAAAAATTATAACAGTTCAGCCTTTGGGTTCCTGTTATCAAACCATGCATAATCGCTTCGTGATGGCTTGATGCGTCTCAATCACTGCGTTATTTCACAGATTTTGTACAAATGCAAGGTCCTATGCTGAACTGTAACAAAAAATTTCCAAGTTTGTTTTTGAAAGAGTGGATTGCTAATCTGACAGGAGGAAAAATTGGAGACAAAAAAGATTTCAAAAAAATATCGTCATAAAAGGGAGGATGCCAAGTAATCATATGACTACTTGGCATATATTATGAAAAAGTTATTATAAGTAAAGTTATCACTCGTTGTTCCAAGGCGCTGTTTTGTATCACCTTATGTTTATAGTATAAAGTGCTTTCATGTCTAAATCATGTTTATTTATTGAATTATTTTTCAAAGAATTATGAACGATTTATGAACGCTAGAAGATGTAATATTTTTAAATATTATAGTAGCTCTTTACGTTATCTAACAACAATGATAAACTATAAATGATAAATAAATCCTAAAAGGTTTTAAGAAACTGTAAAGAAATAACATGTACAGCTTGCGTAGGATATTTCTTTGGGGTGATGTTAAAAAATATAGTCGCAGCGGGGCTTTTTGACATGTGCAATCGGAGAAATAGACAAGTCAAGACATTGGTTATTTATTCATAGTTCCTAACATAAGAGGAGGTTATAATGGGAATATCTGTGCGAAAACGGCGGCGGATTCAATATGGCGGACAGAATTATATATGGTGGGTTGTACCAAATGATGACGACTGCGACCAGATCTATTTAAATATTATTTCTGAGGATAAAAAAATTATTCTTGCATGTCCAATTGGCGACGAAAATTATACTGTCATAAGCAAGGGGCGGTTCTTTCAGGGACAGAAAACTTCCGGCTGCTGGGAGTATCATAAGATTCCGCTTGACAGTCCACTCATGTATGTGACACCTAAGGATGTGATTCAGATCATTGCATGGGCGGTTCCTTAGCTCCCCGCAAACCGAAAAAATTTTCAGCTAATCTCCTGTTCCAGCTTATGAAACAGGCTGCATTGAAAGAAATCATCTAATGAAATATCGAGCCCGTCACATATGATTTTGATAGTCACGATTCCAGTGTTTTTGCTGTGACCATTCATAACATTTTTCAGGGTCGATTCTGGCATACCCGCAGAATAGGCCAACTGTGATATCTTCAGATTTCTTTCTTTGCATAGACTTTTAATGCGCAATACAACTGCTTCTTGTGCTTTCATTCGTATCCACCTCGATACTTTTTATTAATATGTTATTTGTGGTTTTTAACAGTTCTATTCTACATAATATGAATTAGCACACCGGATCTTATATGGTCTTTTTAATATATTTTCATTCTTTTTCTAATAGATCTGCTTTTTACAAAACGTATTTTGGACAGTTATGTCTCTTGTTTATGCTTATAAAAGGTGATAATCTGATAGAAAATAGGTTGAAAAAAACTAAAAATAAATGTATTATAAGATTATAGGACAAAAGATAAAGTGTGCGTTGTCAGAAAACTGCACAGAAGAGGGTATAAAAGATAAATGAAAAGAAAACGTTCGGAAGCAGGGCAAGATTTTCCCCGTTTTTTAAAACATGTCAGAAAAGAAGAAAATGTGTTGCTGGAACAATTGTCTAAAGGATTGATGACAGTCAGCAATCTTGCAAGGATTGAAAAAGGACAGCGGCCTGCCTCAAAAAATATACGAGACTGTCTGCTAGGGAGGCTAGGAATTGCCAATGAACTGTATGAAAATATGTTAAATATTGAAGACCATGCAACATGGGAGCGACAGTGCTGTATTTTGTGCGCAATAGAATCTCAAGAAACCAAAAAAGCACAGGAACTTATTTTGGATTATGAGACACAGAAGTTAATTAAAGACGGAGTACAACAACAGTTTTGCCTGATGATGAAGGCGGAGGTATTAAAGCAACAGCAGGCAGATTTCGGAATGATTGGGGTGTGCTATGAAGCAGCGGCAAAATGTACAATTCCTGATATAGCGCAGATATCTTACGAAAAGCGGGTTTTGTCCATTCAGGAAGTCAATGTGGTTCTGGAGTATGAGTATTCTCATAAAGAGATGGATTTTGAGAAGAAATGTAAAGCGCTATTAACTTTTGTGGAACAAGCAACCTATGATGCGCTGTCCAAAGTAAAAGTGTATCCAAAGATAGTGTATTATTATTTGCGGGAAGTTTATGTAGAGTCCAATGTACCTGTAGCCAAAACTGTAGTGATTACGTACTTACAAATCTGCGACAGGGCAGTTGAGATGCTGCGCGACACTGGACGAGCGTATTATTTGTTGGAACTTTTGGAGATAAAGCTTAAGCTGTTAGAAGGAATCAGCACACAACTTGAGAATGGGGAGCAAGCGTTAAAGGCAAGCAGACAAGAATGTAGGGATTTTGCAGAATTGTTAAAAAGTCTCTGTGCAGAATATCATGTGCCAATGTATATGCAGGATTCTACCTATTTGTATCGGCAGAGATGGATGTTTTATGTGGGGGATATTCTGTGCATTCGCAGAAATATGTATGGGCTGACGCAGAAAAAGCTGTGTGAGGGAATCTGCTCTGTCAGGACACTGCGCAGAACAGAGAAAAAAGAAGCGAACATGCAACAGGAGGTGTTGGGTAAATTATTGAGAAGGCTTGGCATTTCCAAAGAGTTTCAGCGTGCACGACTTGTGGCAAATGACAGGGAAGTGCTGAAATTAAGAGAGGAGATTGCAGTGTGTCGCAACAATCGTGAGCCAAAGAAGGCAAGAGCGCTGTTGGAACAGATGCGTGAGCGGGTTTCTATGGATATACCAGAAAATAAGCAGTATTTTTTGGAGACGGAAGCTTCTTTGGATTGGATGGAGGGTAAGATTACAAAAAAGGAATTTGCAGCGCGGGAAGAAGAGGCACTTCGGTGCACTCTTAAGGTAAGAAAGCTGTATAATCTGAAGGAAGTGTATCTGACCGAAATGGAGATGCTCTGTATTCGTAAGAGGATACAAGGAATAGAAGGGAGGGAAAAAGAAAAGTGCATTGACTTTCTTTTGAGCTTTTTAGAGTGGTATGAGAAAAAGAGTACATTATCAGATTGCATTTCAATGTATGAATTTGTAATAGTGTGTTTAGTGAGTGAATTGGGAAATATGGGGGAGTATGAGTTGTCAAAGAATTTGGGTAAAAAAGCACTTAGAGAATCTTTGATGCAAAAAAGAATTTGGATAATTGCAGATTGCCTATATAATATTATGTGGAACGAAAATGAACAACGAGAACACATAGGGCAGCCATTAAATAAAAAAATAATGACTGAGACTTTGCAACAATGCATTTTACTCAGCCATTTTTGTAGACAGACACTTGATGAGAAATTTTATTATGACAAAAGCATTTATCAAGAATAATTGTCATCTAAATAAGGTTTGTCGCTTAAGGTTGAAATGGCTCCCTCATCAGAACAAGCATCCGATCCCTCTGCCGTATTATAAACAATGATAGTGCCATTTTGAATGAAAATCACCAGAGCCAGCATTAACAACCATTTTCCAAAATTAAAACGTTTCATTTGTAAAACCTCCATTTTATTAATTAGGAATTGTAGGAAAA
>DEPD01000063.1:0-20057 GCA_002358575.1 Lachnospiraceae bacterium UBA3401
GTTCGGTTTTGAGGGAATACTCTAGTATCTTTGTAAGACATTGGCCTCGTGGCTCAGTTGGTTAGAGCGCCGCCCTGTCACGGCGGAGGTCGTCGGTTCGAGTCCGATCGGGGTCGTAGATATCTAATATGGGATCTTAGCTCAGCTGGGAGAGCATCTGCCTTACAAGCAGAGGGTCATAGGTTCGAGCCCTATAGGTCCCATTGATAAAATAGAATCATATTGCATATACTATGTATATGCCGATGTGGCTCAATTGGCAGAGCAGCTGATTTGTAATCAGCAGGTTATCGGTTCGAGTCCGATCATCGGCTTTATGGGTGGATTCCCGAGTGGCTAAAGGGGGCAGACTGTAAATCTGTTGGCAACGCCTTCGAAGGTTCGAATCCTTCTCCACCCATTCAGTTATACTGGTTTATAGAAATCATGTATAATATTAACTAACGCGGGGTGGAGCAGTCTGGAAGCTCGTCGGGCTCATAACCCGAAGGTCATAGGTTCAAATCCTATCCCCGCTATTTCTGCCCAGATAGCTCAGTCGGTAGAGCAGAGGACTGAAAATCCTCGTGTCACTGGTTCGATTCCGGTTCTGGGCATTGTGATATTTTAAATGAGTAGGAATGATTGAACATGCTGTTTGCATGTTTTTTTTATACTCACTTGATTTTTAACTTTTATATAAAAATTCCTTAAGAACCTTTTTTATTCTGAAAATATATGATAAAATGTAAATCGATAAATTTTTTAACGACCATAATAAAATTTAGGAGTAAAGAAATGTATGAGTATGAATTAAGAAAATATGCAAATGATATTTTTGAATCAGAAAATTTTAAAAGTACAAAGGAATATATACAGCATGGAAACATGTCTGTACAAGAACATTCAATCAATGTTGCCAAAGCAAGTCTGTTTATTCGTGACAAGTTTAAAATTCGATGTAATACAAAAGATTTGATTAGAGGAGCACTGCTTCATGATTATTTTCTGTATGACTGGCATAAGAGTGATATTGTAAATCCTCACAGACTTCATGGATTTTTTCATCCATCAAGATCTTTGCAGAATGCTCAGAGAGAGTACTATTTAACAGCAAGACAGAGAGACATTATTATTAAGCATATGTGGCCACTCACGGTGATCCCACCAATGTGCAGGGAGGCGTGGATAGTCACATCAGCAGACAAATTTTGTTCTTTGATGGAGACTCTTCATATTCATAAAGGTAAGATTCATAATAGAAAACTTGGCAAAAAATATGCAATGCCTAGTACAGTGCTTCACTGAGGAACGGAGTAAGATAAGACTTTATTTTCCTACCGTTCCTAATTTTCAAAAATTTTAATGCATTAAATTCCATAAAAAATAAGCTGTTTATTTCTTATGGAAAATACATGTAGAAAGGAATTTAAGATCAATGAGAAAAACAAAGATTATCTGTACCATTGGACCTGTATCTCAAAGCGAGGAAAAGTTAAAAAAGTTACTATTAGCGGGTATGAATGTAGCGCGTTTTAATTTTTCACATGGGGATCATGCAGAACATGAGATGAAGATTACTCGTGCTAGAAATGCAGCTAAAGAGCTAGGACTTCCACTTGCCATGATGCAAGATACAAAGGGACCAGAAATCCGTCTTCGAGATTTTGAGGGTGGAAAGGCATTTCTTGAGGCAGGTGCAACATTTCGGCTTACAACAGATGAGGTTATGGGAACCGCTGAGAAAGCCACAATAACATATAAGAACCTCAAAAATGATGTTGAAATTGGAAAAAGTATCTTGATTGATGATGGGTTAATTGAACTCACAATCAAAGCGATTGAGGATAATGATATTGTCTGTGAAGTGGTAAATGGTGGTTATGTATCAAATCATAAGGGTATCAATGTGCCAGGGGCTATACTTTCCATGCCTTATATCAGTGATGTGGATCGGGAGGATATTATTTTTGGTGTGAAGATGGGGTATGATTATATTGCTGCTTCGTTTGTAAGGTGCGCAGATGATGTTCTGGCAGTTAGAAAACTTATTGAGGAACATCACGGCAGAATGAAAGTAATTTCTAAAATTGAAAATATGCAAGGAATAGATAATCTTGATGAGATTCTCGAAGTTTCGGATGGTATTATGGTGGCGAGAGGAGATATGGGCGTAGAAATTCCGCTTGAGGAGGTGCCGATTCTCCAAAAAAGGATGATTAACAAGGCATTACAGCAGGGTAAGATTGTAATCACAGCCACACAGATGCTGGAATCCATGATAAAGAATCCTAGACCAACAAGGGCAGAGACAACAGATGTTGCCAATGCAATTTATGATGGAACATCTGCTATTATGTTAAGCGGGGAGAGTGCTGCGGGTGCATATCCTATTGAGGCTGTAAAGACAATGAGTAGGATTGCTGAACGCACAGAGGAGGATATTTGTTATGCCGACCAACTTCGAGAACGAAGCCATAATTGGGTGAATAACGAGGAGGTTACAACTGCGATTTGTCATGCGTGCTGTACAACTGCAATGGACTTAAATGCCAAAGCGATTATTACAGTAACGATGTCTGGATTTACAGCAGGTATGATTTCAAAATATCAGCCAGGTTGTATGGTGATTGGTTGTGCGGTGGACGATATGGTTTATCGGCAGATGTCTTTGATGTTTGGCGTGAGTCCACTGTTGATTGAGAAAGAGGACGATACAGAGAAACTTTTCCATGCAGCGGTAAAAGCAAGTGTTGATGCTGGTTTAGTCAACTATGGGGACAAGGTGGTTATCACTGCAGGCGTACCTTTGGGAGTTGCAGGAAATACAAATATGGTCCGTGTTGTGGAAGTTTAAAGATAGCATTGGAGATTACAGATGGGAAGAGTTTTTTGTATTGTTGGAAAAAGTTCATCAGGAAAAGACACAATATACAAAAAGCTTTTGATAAATCCAACACTTCAATTGAAACGAATTGTTCTGTATACAACACGCCCGATTCGTGCGGGTGAGCAAGAGGGCGTGGAGTATTATTTTATAAAAGAAGAGATAATGGAACGTCTACAAAATGACGGCAAAATTATTGAGTGCCGCTCTTACAATACTGTTTATGGCATATGGTATTATTTTATGGCGAAAGATGATCAGATTGATTTGGAGAAATTTAATTATCTGATTATAGGAACATTGGAGTCTTATGTTAAAATAAGAGATTATTTTGGGCAGGATAAAGTCGTTCCTATTTATATTGATCTGGATGATGGGGAGCGGTTAACGCGTGCATTACAGAGAGAAAAAAAGCAGTGTGAGCCCAAATATGAGGAAATGTGCAGACGTTTTCTTGCGGATGCAAAGGATTTTTCCATAGAGAATTTAGAGCGGGCAGGTATCATGAAATATTTTTATAATAACAACTTAAATGCCTGTTTATCTGATATTACGGCGTATATACTATCTATAAATGAGCAAATTTAAAAATGTTTATTAAATTCTTTTTGCAGTATAATAAAATGTATAAATAACGTGCATACGGATGCATAATGCGTTTAAAGATACTATTATGAAAACATAGGGCGGAAGAAGGTGGTAATGCATTGTCATTGTTGCCTGATGACAGTGTGGTACTGCAAATAGTCGATGCTGTACATATTGCGTCGGACTAGAAATGAAGGATATAATATCATGTGTGAAAAAATTGAGATAAAGGAAGAACAACTAACTGCGGAGGAATATATAAATTTTTTGAAAAGAACAGATTTGGGTTCGCAGTATCCCAAAGAACGATTTACAGACAGAATATCTAAGCTTGTAAATAATGTTTCAATAAGCCTTGTTGCAAGGAATAAAAATGGCTTAATCGTTGGTGTTTTATTTGGACTAACAGATTATGCATATTGGCTTTATGTGACAGATTTGGGAGTGGACAGAGATTATGAAGGGCGCGGGATTGGAAGACAGCTTATGAAAACTGCACATGATATAGTGGGCGGCGAAAAAGATGTTGCTGTATATCTGATAGCAAATGAAAATGCCATTCCATTTTACGAGAAACTAGGTATGAAAAAAGCAAATGATGTTATGCAATATAACCATATAGAATGGACAGTGTTTTCGGTGCAATAAAGGGAACAGTTTCTTATAGATCGGTTGGGGGTGATATAGATGGATTTCAAGATAAATGAAGTGCAACAGACAACGCCGATACAACAAACTCAAACGACACAGCCGACAGATGACACGTTTAAGTTTATGTTGGCGAGCAATATTGAGGAGGCGGGACTTGCAGAGCGGTTAAATCTGATGATGGAAGAGATTGTGATGCAGGGCGATAAGATTGTTAAGCGCATGGATGTGCGTGATATGCGGCGGTATCGCACATTGATTAAGGACTTTATGAATGAGATTGTCAATCGCTCCCACAAATTTTCACGCGAGAATTTTTTGGATAGGCGCGGACGGCATCGCGTATATGGAATTATTCGGCTTGTGGATGAGAAGTTGGATGAGCTGGCGCAGGCGCTTGTAAGTGAGGAATGTGACAAGATAGCGATACTTGCAAAAGTGGATGAAATACGGGGACTTTTATTAGATATTTTAGCGTGACAGTTTCTTGCGAGTTTGTTATGGAGGAAGCATAATATGGGAATTTTTACTGGAATTGATGACCACCAATATAATTTGGATGAGGCGCAGATGCGCAAGAAACGTTCTATTGAAATTTTGAAGGCACACAATGTTCCTTACATACAACATCTTCCAGTGATTGAGACGGCGAATAATGTTAAAATAAGAACGGTGGAGGAAATTGCACAGAGAGCAGTGACTTGTCTGCTCGCGATTCAGGTAGCATGTGATGCAGCAGGAGCACCGGGAAATTTTAAAAAGAGTCGAAAATTTTTTGGTGAGAAACTTATAGAACTTGGTTTGGAAGGATTTCTCACACAGAAAGAGCAAAAGATTTTTAAGGGCAAGTGTAACAATCAGGATTTTGTCAGTATGACTTGGAAATATGAAGCATACTGGATTTTGCTGTGGGCGCTTGGCATTGTGGAACAGCTTGATTATCCTTCGGAGGCATGTGACTGTGAATTTGCGATCCATGCTGTTGCGGATTGTAACAGTATGAATGATTTTATGAAGAAGGTCAAATTGCGTGATATCTCCGAAATATTGGATGAGGCAGACCTTATTTTTCGCTATGATTGGGCGTGTGTCGATGCACGGATTCATGAGGAAGAGGCACCTGCAGGACTTGACCCGGATGTGGTTTATGAGAGACATTGTGGTTTAAACTGGCTGATTGATGCCGATGGTGCAGATGATTGGGATAATGTGGCCACCAATACCTGAGAGGGCGGTTATGGAGACAAATACAGAAATTGAATATACAACATGGAGTGATGTTATAGGTTTGACGCAGCTAACAGATAATTTACAAAATGCAATAAAGCACAATAAAATATCTCATGCGTATCTTATACAAGGGGAACGTTTATCTGGAAAGCGTATGATTGCGGATATTTTTGCGCGGGCACTGCAATGCGAAGAAGGCGGGGCGCCGTCTGAATATCAGGCGACGCTGTTTGATTTTGGAGAAGAGAACAGTGTCGCTTCTGTTAAAATACGTCCTTGTAATCAATGTAAATCCTGTAGGCAGGCAATCAGCGGCAATCACCCTGATATTATTTGTGTGACACACGAGAAGCCAAATGTAATTTCCGTAGATAATATTCGGCAACAAGTCAACAAGGATATCGGGATTAAGCCGTACAGAGGGGATTATAAAATATATATTATTGATGAGGCGGAGAAAATGAATGTGCAGGCACAGAATGCGCTTTTAAAAACATTGGAGGAGCCGCCGGAATACGCTGTGATATTGTTGCTTGCGACAAGAGCGGAAGCAATGCTTCCAACGATTTTAAGCAGGTGTGTAGTGTTGAATATAAAACCAGTTCCAGATGATTATATCAAGCGATATCTAATGCAGAAGGTTCAGATACCTGATTATAGGGCGGCTGTCTGCGCATCTTTTGCAAGGGGCAATGTGGGACGTGCTGTTGAGCTTGCCTCCAATGAAGTTTTTGATCATATGAAGTCTTCTGTACTTGGGTTGTTAAGGCATGTTTCAGAGATGGAAATCAATCAGATAGCCTCTGAAATCAAGAAAGTTTCAGAGGAAAAATTTGATACGAATGATTATCTGGATTTGTGTTTTATCTGGTATCGAGATGTGTTATTATATAAAGCGTGTGGGGATTCAGGCAACGTATGTCCTATTATTTTTAAAGACCAGCTTTCAGATATCGCAGATGCAGCAAAAATCTATAGCTATGAAGCGATTGAAAAGATTATTCATTCGATAGATATAGCAAGAAGTCGGATTGCTGCGAATGTAAATTTTGAACTGACAATGGAGTTGATGTTTCTTGATATGAAAGTAGGATGATTAAAAACGAGGGTTTGTGTTGGTTAACTTCCTGCGATTCTTAGAAACATGGTAAAAATGTGAGGTTGATAGATATGATTAAAGTGATTGGTGTGAGATTTCGGACAGCAGGTAAGATTTATTTCTTTGATCCTGTGGATTTTGATATAAAGCGCGGTGAACATGTCATTGTGGAGACAGCACGTGGTATCGAATATGGTACTGTCGTGGGTGATCCAAAAGAGATTGAGGAGGAACGAGTAGTTTCTCCTCTAAAATCGGTGCTTCGCGTCGCGACAAAGCGTGATATGGAGCAGGAGGCAGCAAACAAGCAGAAAGAGAAAGAAGCGTATAAAATTTGTCTTGAGAAAATTAAAAAGCATAATCTTGAGATGAAATTGATTGATGCAGAATATACATTCGATAACAATAAAGTGTTATTTTATTTTACAGCAGATGGACGTATTGATTTTCGGGAATTGGTTAAGGATTTAGCATCTGTATTTAAGACAAGGATTGAGCTGCGTCAGATAGGTGTGCGAGATGAGACGAAAATACTGGGAGGAATTGGCATTTGTGGAAGGACACTTTGCTGTCATTCGCATCTGTCGGAATTTGTTCCAGTTTCTATTAAGATGGCAAAAGAGCAGAATCTTTCCCTGAATCCAACAAAGATTTCTGGTGTATGTGGTCGTTTAATGTGTTGTTTAAAGCATGAGGAGGAGACGTATGAGTATCTCAATCGCAAACTTCCCAATGTGGGTGATTTTGTGACGGCAGATGATGGGCTAAAAGGTATAGTACACAGTGTCAATGTGCTTCGGCAGCTAGTTAAGGTGATTGTGGATGTGGATGACGAAAAGGAAATCCATGAGTATAAAGTTGAGCAGCTTCGATTTAAGAGACGCCATAAAAAGGATAAAAATGATAATATGAGCGATGAGGAGCGCAAGGAATTAAAAGAGCTGGAAAAATTAGAGAAGCAGGAAAAACAGGATACAAAGTCAAAGCTTGATGACACAGTGTAATCTGTTGAATGGGAAATGCCAGAGTAGGGTTTTATATGGTTGTAGAATTAAAAGAAAATGAGCGTATTGATGACTTGCAGCGAAATGGATATCAAATTATCCAGAATCCCCAGCAATTTTGTTTTGGTATGGATGCAGTGCTGCTGAGTGGTTTTGTGCATGTGAAGCGCGGCGAAGTAGTGCTCGATATGGGCACGGGAACAGGGATTATCCCATTACTGATTGCAGCAAAAACGCAGGCATCACAAATATTTGCCATTGAGATTCAAAAGGAGAGCGCGGACATGGCGCGGCGCAGTGTGCGGCTTAACCATTTAGAGAAGAAGATTGAAATTGTGACAGGAGATTTAAAGGAAGCAGACCAATTTTTTGACGCTGCTTCTTTTGATGTGATAACGTGCAATCCACCATATATGATTGGACAACATGGATTGCAAAATCCAGACGCGCCAAAGGCGATTGCGCGCCATGAAATTTTATGTACACTTGAAGATGTGGTTAGAACTGCTGCAAAATTATTAAGAACAGGTGGGCAGTTTTGTATGGTGCACAGACCGTTTCGGTTGGCGGAGATTTTGACAGTAATGACAAAGTATCGATTAGAACCAAAACGTATGCGATTGGTTTATCCCTATGCTGATAAGGAGCCAAATATGGTATTGATTGAAGGATGTCGCGGTGGCAGACCACGTATGACTGTGGAGAAACCATTGATTATTTTCAAGGCGCCAAATGTGTATACAGATGAAATTTGCGATACATATGGATTTTAGAAGAAGGCAAGATTTTATAGGTTCTAAACAGTTCTTTAGTGTTAGGTGGTGAGAGTGATGACAGGAAAGTTATATTTGTGTGCGACGCCTATTGGCAATTTAAAAGATATGACGCCGCGGGTGGTGGAAACATTACAGATGGTGGATTTGATAGCCGCGGAGGATACCAGAAACAGTATTAAATTGTTAAATCATTTTGATATCCACACACCAATGACAAGTTATCATGAATATAATAAAGTTGAGAAGGCGCTCACATTAATTGAACAGATGCATCAAGGCAAAAATGTTGCATTGATCACAGATGCGGGGACACCTGCAATCTCTGACCCGGGAGAGATACTTGTGCAAAAGTGTTATGAGGCAGGGATTATAGTCACTTCTTTGCCAGGAGCAGCGGCGTGTATCACTGCATTGACGCTTTCTGGGCTGAGTACGCGGCGATTTTGTTTTGAGGGATTTCTGCCTGCGGACAAAAAGGAAAAAAAGGCGATTTTGGAGGATTTGCAGAAGGAGTCTAGAACAATTATTTTATATGAGGCGCCTCATCATTTGGTGCGCACATTGGATGAGCTGTATGCCTCGCTTGGAGAGCGTAAATTGACGCTTTGTAGGGAACTGACAAAGAAGTTTGAGGAAATTATGCCAACGACGCTGCAAAATGCGCGTGCAATATTTGAGACACAAGAACCGCGGGGAGAATATGTGCTTGTGATCGAGGGCAGAAGCCTTTCTGAATTTCAGAGAGAACAAGAATGCAATTGGCAGAAAATATCAATTGAAGAACATATGTATCAGTATGAGTTGCAGGGAATCGAACATAAAGAAGCGATGAAACGAGTGGCAAAGGACCGAGGGATTTCTAAACGAGAAGTATATCAATATTTATTAAAAAAATTGGAGGGTCAATAGCACTATTTGGTATATTTTTTGTATTTTTAGGGAAATATTTGGAAAATACGTTGACAAATATATAGGAGAATACTATACTTCTGATTGTCAATAGGGAACTACACAAACTATAAATTGCGTTTTTATAGGAAAATGGCCAGTTATTTTTCACGGGACAGAAATATGCATATACTGCGCATTCCGTGAGAACATGATTCAGGTATGAGGGCGATTTTTGCGTGGGAAAACTTTGTATATCGCCCGAATGATGGTGTCCATGCCATGGATAGTAACAATAGTTATATGGTTTGCAATCATACAGATCTTAAGAATGGACATCATATGACTGCATGAAATTGCATACAATGAGAGTAGAAGCTATATGGATTAGAAAATCTGATTAGAAATTTTAAATTTGCACGACAGAGTTTTTCTTGCATGAAAGAATGCTAAAAGTGAGTATTTTTTTGGAAGCTATTATGAAATCAGAGATTTCCCAATTCTGATTTATGGTCCGCTGAAGTGGCAAAATGTTGGTTAGTGTGTTTAGAGGAGAGAATGATATGTAACTAAGAAGTATACAGACGTGGGCACATATACTCAAAGATACTTAAAATCCAAAGTATAGCTTGTGCTGGCTTTATAGCAGGCGAAGTTGCGGAAGGAAAAGACCTTACCAGTTGGAACAGTCTGGTATAACAAAGATGCAGAAATCCGTGTGCAACTGGTCAATGGTCAAGTCCCGAAAACCAAGGGCAAAAAATAAAAAGTAAAATCTAGGAAAGGAAAAGCTAATTAGATGAAATTCACAAAATCACACAGGCAAGTGAAGGTGGAAATGTGCCGATGACCGTGAGGTTGTAGCAAATCATCTAGCATATACACTTTTGTATATGTTTTTAGTAGCAAATTTTTAAATGGAAAGAGTATTGGAAATTATCGAAGAACAGTTGCATTTAACAGGCGTAGAGCTCACAGAGGATTTAAACCTAAAAGATGACCTTGGCGCAGATTCCATTGATTTGGTGGAATTAATTATGGCATTTGAGGACGAGTATGGTATTAATGCGGATTATGAAGAGATGGATAAGCGTGTAAAAACAGTTGGCGATATTATCGAATATTTGAAGGAACAGGGAGCAGACATTTAAAAATGTGTAAGAGAAAGGCAGCTAAAAACTGCCTTTCTTACTTTCTCTACTCAATAACATTATTTTTCTTTTTATATTCTGTTCCCCATTCTGATAATGCATCCAAAACTGGTTTTAGGCTATAACCAGTTTCTGTCAGGGTGTATTCAACGCGCGGAGGCACTTCTGCATATACTTTGCGAGTCAGCAGTCCGCTGTCCTCCATAGAGCGCAAGTTGGCTGTAAGAACTTTCTGAGATACATTTCCAATTGATTTTTTCAGTTCGCCAAATCGTTTTGTCCCATCTAGTAAATCGCGTATAATTAGCACTTTCCAGCGGTCGCTAATCAGCAACAAAGTCGTTTCTACTGGACAGGCTGGCAACATTTTTTCCATAAAAGATCCTCACTTCTCAATTAAATAAAATCGGTTTTATTGATGTATTGCACTAGAATAATGAATTGCTTTACATTTTATGTATGTGGATTTATTATAAACTTGAAAGTAGGAAAAAACAAGCTGCAAAGATAAAAAGAGGCTTTTATAACAATTTGTTAAAATATCCTATGTAGAAAGGAGCAGAAATGGAATGCGAATTTCATTTGATTTGGATGATACGCTTTTTGTGTCGGAGGAAACCTTTAAAGTGGAACCTGCATTGAAATTTCCTTTTCGCAAGATCTATAAAGAACGGCTGCGCTTAGGAACAGTTGCACTTTTGAATGATATTCGGCAACAGGGAATGGAGCTTTGGGTATATACCACCTCTTATCGTTCTGAGCATTATATACGAGGCTTGTTTCACTGTTATGGAATAAAGTTCGATGGCGTTGTTAATGGGGCAAAACATGCCAGGGAAGTACAGTCAGGGCATATGGAAGCCATGCCATCGAAATATCCAAGTAAATATCGAATTGATTTACATATTGATGATGACCGTTCAGTTGCTGAGAATGGGAGAACTTATGGGTTTCATGTTTTTTTAGTAGGTGGTCAAGATGATGACTGGACAGATAAAATTAAAAGGGAAATCCAGCGTATCCGGTTGAATTATGTTTGATAAAAATAATGATAGAAGGTATTACAAAGCATGTATAATAAAGATCAAATTAGAATGGAATGGAAGAGACAATTGGCAATTGATTTTAACTGCACTATAGAAGATTTTGATAAGAAAGAAAATGTAATAACCATTGCGAAAAGCAATCAGGGCAGAAGAATTTATACACAGCAGAAGGAATTTTTTTCGATGGTTACACTTGGCGGAAATGCTATTATTTCTGCGGATGAAAAGATGCATCCGTGGTTAAGGCGATGGGTTGCAGATAAGAATGGCATATGGCTTTTTGAACACAATCATTTGATGGAGCTGGAAATGGAGCTGCAAAAGTATGGAAAAAAACTGGGGCAGAGTCACCATATGTTTTTGCCAAAAGGGGAATGCAATGAGCCAACAATTAATTTTGCGCTGCAATGGTTTGAGCAGGATGCGATTATGAATTTGTATGGGCAAGAAGCGTTCTCAAATGCTCTGTGTGAAAAGTTTTTGCCACAGAGACCAGATATCTTGGCGGTTGGCGCCATGCAAGGAGAAAAAATAATAGGAATGGCGGGGTGTTCTGCAGACACAGCACTTTTTTGGCAGATTGGGATTGATGTGTTGCCTGCATATCGAGGAATGGGAATCGGAACAAAATTGGTTCAGCTTTTAAAAAATGAGACATTTCGGCGAGGAGCGATTCCTTTCTATGGAACAAGTTTATCGAACTTACATTCATGGAATATTGCGATTAACTGTGGTTTTTATCCTGCGTGGGTTGAGATAGAGACAGTAGAGAAATAAATCTTACAAAGTTACTGTTCACGCCCCGCCTGATTTTAGCACAATATTATGCATTGAAGGCGTAAACAGCAACAATTTTGCACACAAAATGCGAAAGTACAAGCATTTTGGCGCACGATTTTCACTACGTTGACGGACGAGTGAACTGTAACCTTACAAACAAATATTCCGAACTAATATACGAAATAGTATTGACAAATACAATCACATGTTCTATACTAATCTTTAAGGAACCATTTACAAATAACATATACAACTTGCAATTATTTAAAAGTAATTTTTAACAGTTCCTTAGAATATTTCTTAGAGAGTGCACATCAAAAAACATAAGCCTAATGGGATACGACGAATATTTTTGACATACACAATCGGAGAAATCGTTACAAAATGGTATAAAGACCTATCCTCAAACGGTGTTGGCGCACCATCGGATAGGCCTCGTTACATAAAACGCGCAGAATTGCGCTTATGATATTATTACATATTCAGGAACTAATATCAAGAGACATTAACACAATTCTTAATGTTTAAATTGGTTACTAGTGCTTTATCCAGACAGAAATTAGAGTTGTGTACTGTATAGTTCGTGCCAGTGCTAGGCAAAATTTCGACGGCGATGCGGTGGCATCGTCTAGAAATTTTAACGACGCAACAGTGCGAAACAGGCGGTTTACGAATCTAATTTCTGACCGGATGGAGTACTAGTACACTCGTGCCAGTTTATGTCAGCTTATAAGTTATTGTGGTGTGAATTATAACAGACTTTGCACACAAAATGCGAAAGTGCAGGCATTTTGGCGCATGATTCCCACTACTTTGGCGTAGGTGTGAAAAGTAACGGTTACTATTCATTGGTTAAGAATGCGCTGAACTGTGCATTCCGTGAGAACATGATTCGGGAGTGAAAATTTTGCACGGCAAAATGGGCGATTTTTGCGAAGCAAAATTCTGAATATCGTCCCGAATCGTTACTATGAGCGGCTCTCAGACTGTGAATAGTAACTTAAATTGTGGGTTGTTGCAATTCACATATCATTAAGAAATTGGAGGAAATGGAGGGTAATATGACAAAAGAAGCAGTAAAAGTACTAGGAACACAATTAAAAGCATTGTTGGAAAGAGCAGTTGGCGGTATTTATACGAGCAAAGAATTTCAAGGGATTCTAATGGATTATTACGAAAAGCATCATGTAACAGAAAAAGCGTTGGAAATAAAAAGGAAAGATGCAACTGCCTTAGTCATTACAATTGACAAAACAAAACAGTATACTAATTATGCCATCAGAGGAGAAGATTTCGAGACAAAAGAGGCGTGGAAGGGCAGTACATTTTTTGACTATCAATTTTATCTGGATGGATATATGATTTGCTTTAATGTAGTGGAGAAGGGAACAAGGCTTACATGGGCACAGTTTCAGGAATTGACCAACAGTAAAGATAATAGTATTTTTGAAGTGCGAAATAAGGATACCTCTGCATTTTATCTTGCTGTTGACAATTGTACAATTGATGTGAATGATAGAGAAATTGAAATCAATTCAAATAAGGTTAATGTCATAATTGACAGAGATATTATTGATGCTATATATAATGATTCGACAAGTGTATTCAGGATTTGTTATCGGCTAAAATTTAATAATGGAATGCCAGATATATTTATCAACATTAAAAAATGAGATAAAAATATGATTGATTACAATGGTTTTGTTATGCATCTTTTTACTTGACAAGTGCAAAGAGCAAATATTATACTGTTATTACTTGATAAAAATCTATAGACAAAGACAATGACGGGGACAGTACACATTTTCAGAAAAGCACAGAGAGCCGGAAAAAAATTGTTTCGAGAAAACTTCTATAGTTTTTTGCAGCAGTTTATTGGTGAGAACCGGTATGAGTATGAGATTGTCGAAGATCACCCCTGAGTTTCGGTCTGAAATGTTTGATATGGCAAAACAGTATGAAACGGATTAGGTACCGACGTATTTCCTACGTTATGGGGAACGTGTATAAAAATTTTTCATGCAGTTATAGGATAAAAGTGCAGGGAAGATGGAGTACGCTGTAATTAGGTGGTATAACGATAATAAGGCTCTCGTCCTATTTACAGGATGGGGAGCCTTTTCATTTTACAACAGACCCATGCAAAGGAAGTAGTATGTCGCTAAAGCGGCACAGGGGGCATGCGTGTAGGGGAAGATAAATCTTCCCTATTCGGTTGAACAAAGTCTTTTGGTACTTAATGCAGCGAAAAGATTCTATTAAATTTTAGGAGGGATATAATGTATAACAAGGTAGACACAAACCTGAATTTTGTGGACAGAGAGAAAAATGTGGAGAAATTTTGGAAGGAAAATGATATTTTTAGAAAGAGTATGGATAGTCGTAAAGAGGGCGAGACATACACTTTTTATGATGGTCCGCCGACTGCGAACGGCAAACCGCATATTGGTCATGTGTTAACACGTGTTATTAAGGACATGATTCCGCGCTATCGCACAATGAAGGGCTATATGGTGCCAAGAAAGGCTGGTTGGGATACACATGGACTGCCTGTGGAGCTTGAGGTGGAGAAGTTGCTTGGACTAAACGGCAAGGAACAGATTGAAGCATATGGTATGGAGCCTTTTATCAAGAAGTGTAAAGAGTCTGTGTGGAAGTACAAGGGTATGTGGGAGGACTTCTCAGGAACCGTTGGATTTTGGGCAGATATGGATGACCCTTATGTGACTTATGATGACAATTTCATTGAGTCGGAATGGTGGGCTTTAAAGGAAATCTGGAACAAAAAGCTTTTGTATAAGGGATTTAAGATTGTACCGTATTGTCCGCGTTGTGGAACACCGTTGTCTTCACAAGAAGTAGCGCAGGGATATAAAACTGTAAAGGAGCGTTCTGCGGTAGTTCGCTTTAAGGTTGTTGGAGAGGAGGCATATTTTCTTGCATGGACAACAACACCTTGGACACTTCCGTCAAATGTGGCGCTCTGCGTAAATCCTGACGAGACATACTGTAAAGTGAAGGCAGTGGACGGATACACATACTATATGGCGGAGGCGCTTCTTGACAAGGTGCTTGGAAAATTGGTGGAGCATGAGGGCGACAAAGCATATGAAGTACTTGAAACTTATAAGGGAACGGATTTGGAGCGCAAGGCATATGAGCCGCTGTTTGATTTTGCAGCAGATATTATTGAGAGACAGCACAAGACAGCGCATTTTATTACATGTGACACATATGTAACGATGACAGATGGTACAGGTATCGTTCATATTGCTCCGGCGTTTGGTGAGGATGATGCCAATGTTGGAAGAAAGTATGATTTGCCGTTTGTACAGCTTGTGAACGGCAAGGGGGAGATGACAGAGGAAACTTCCTACGCAGGTGTTTTTGTAAAAAAGGCTGATCCAATGATTTTAAAGGATTTGGAGGCAAAAGGACTGTTGTTTGATGCGCCAAAATTTGAGCATGAGTATCCGCACTGTTGGCGTTGCGACACACCGCTTATCTACTATGCGCGTGAGTCTTGGTTTATCAAAATGACCGCGGTAAAAGAGGATTTGGTGCGCAATAACAACACAGTTAATTGGATTCCTGAGTCTATCGGCAAAGGACGTTTTGGCGACTGGCTGGAAAATATTCAGGATTGGGGTATCTCCCGCAATCGTTATTGGGGTACACCGCTGAATGTGTGGGAGTGTGCGTGTGGTCATCAGGAATGTATTGGTGGCAGGCAAGAGCTTGCGGATCGGTGTGGAAATCCTGACGCGGCAAAGGTGGAATTGCACAGACCCTATATTGACGAAATTACATTCCAATGTCCTGAATGTGGTAAGGAAATGCACAGAGTACCAGAAGTAATTGACTGTTGGTTTGACTCTGGCGCAATGCCATTTGCACAACATCATTATCCATTTGAGAATAAGGAGCTGTTTGAGCAGCAGTTTCCAGCACAGTTTATCTCAGAGGCGGTTGATCAGACGCGCGGATGGTTCTATTCGTTAATGGCGGAATCTACATTATTATTTAATAAATCTCCGTATGAAAATGTTATTGTACTTGGCCATGTTCAAGATGAAAATGGACAGAAGATGTCCAAATCAAAGGGCAATGCGGTTGATCCATTTGAGGCGTTAGAGACTTATGGCGCAGATGCTATTCGCTGGTATTTCTATGTAAACTCTGCGCCATGGCTTCCAAACCGATTTCATGGAAAAGCAGTGCAAGAAGGACAGCGCAAGTTTATGGGAACACTGTGGAACACCTATGCATTTTTCGTGCTCTATGCAAATATTGATGCGTTTGACGCCACAAAATATACGCTGGAATATGATAAACTTCCAGTGATGGATAAGTGGCTTTTGTCAAAGCTCAACACGGTAGTCGGTGCGGTAGATAGGGATTTGGAAAATTATCGGATTCCAGAGGCGGCAAGGGCATTGCAGGAGTTTGTTGACGAGATGAGTAACTGGTATGTAAGGCGCAGCCGTGAGCGTTTTTGGGCCAAAGGCATGGAGCAGGATAAGATTAATGCATATATGACACTTTACACGGCACTTGTAACTATCTCCAAGGCAGCAGCGCCAATGATTCCGTTTATGACAGAAGATATTTATAGAAATCTTGTGTGCAGCATTGATAAGTCTGCGCCAGAAAGCATTCATTTGTGCGATTTTCCAACAGTAAATGAGACTTTTATCGACAAAAAGCTTGAGGAGGATATGGAGGCTGTATTAAAGACAGTTGTGATGGGGCGTGCTTGCAGAAATACAGCAAATATCAAAAACCGTCAGCCAATCAGCACAATGTTTATAAAGGCACCTTTTACACTAGGGGCATTTTATCAAGAGATTATTGAAGATGAGTTGAATGTCAAAAAGGTTGTGTTTACAGATGATGTCAGAGCGTTTACAACTTATACATTTAAGCCACAATTAAAGACAGTTGGACCTAAATATGGCAAACAGCTTGCCGGCATTAAGGAGAAACTTTCTGCTATCGACGGAAATGCAGCGATGGATGAACTGAAAGCAAACGGGGTTATCACGTTTGATGTAAATGGTACAGAAGTGAAGCTTGCCGAGGAAGATTTACTCATTGATATCTCGCAGAAAGAGGGGTATGTGACAGAGGCGGACAATACTGTGACCGTTGTGCTTGACACAAATCTGACAGATGCACTTGTCGAGGAGGGCTTTGTGTATGAAGTTATCAGCAAAGTGCAGACAATGCGCAAGGATTCCGACTTTGAGGTAATGGACCACATTACAGTGTATGTTAGCGGAAACGACAAAATTGCTCAAGTCGTGCAGAAAAATGAAAAGGCGATTGGAGAGAAGGTTCTGGCGGAAACGTTTGTATATGGTGAGAGCGATGTTCCAAATGCGAAAGAGTGGAATATCAATGGCGAGAATACAATGATTGGTGTAAAGAAAGTGTAAATCTTTTTAAGAATTTCCTGGGAGAAAAGTTGATATGAGAAAAAGAGGTAAATTCTTAAACATTATTTTGATTGCAGTTGTTGTCTTGGTGGTTCTCTTTGTCATTGCTTCCATTGTTATCATCAATCATTATATGAAGCAGTATTTTAATCGAAGTGAGCAGAAAAAATACTCTGAGTATATGCGCTGGGCAGATTTTGAGGATTTCGAGCGCGAGATGGTGACGTTTCCGTCTGGCGAAGAGACATTAACTGGTTATATTTATGGAAAAGAGAACACTTCTAAGGGATTGGTGGTCATTTCACATGGACTTGGCGGATATTCGGAGGGCTATATTAGCGAGACAAAATATTTTGTGGACAATGGATTTATGGTGTTTGCCTATGACAATACAGGAAGTGGCGCCTCGACTGGAGACAGTTGCATTGGGCTTGTGCAGTCTGTGATAGACTTGGATAATGCACTGACCTATGTTGAGCAAAATCCGTTGTTTAAGGGGCTTCCTATTTGCCTATATGGACATAGTTGGGGTGGATTTGCAACAACAGCAATTTTAAATTATGATCATGATATTATTGCGGTTGCCAGTCTTGCCGGATACAATGACAGCTTAGAGGAGATGACTTACGTGGGGAAAAGTCTCTTAGGATCGTTTGCCTATGTGGAAAAACCGTTTCTATGGCTGGCGCTTCGCACTACATTTGGAGACAAAATGAATCTTACAGCAGCGGAGGGAATCAATCGTGCAAAGCATACAGCAGTGATGATTATTCAAGGGGATTTGGATGATTTTGTGGGTTTTGATGGTCCATGTATCTATACGAATCGCGATAAGATTATAAGAGATGATGTGCAATATGTATTGCTAGAAGGCAGAGATCACAGTGATTTGATGATGGACCAAAGTCCAGAGCGTTTAGCATATATGGAGCAGTTGGATGCAGAATATAAACAGATTCAAGAACAGTATGAAGATGCCATTCCAGATGCGATTGAAAAGGAATGGAATCAGAAAATTAATAAGGAATTGACATCACGACTAGACCAAGCATTGTTTGCAGACATTGTGGATTTTTATATGGAAGCGATTGGGAAATAGAGTACGAAGTAGGAATCAGAAAGAGATAACGCTGGATAATTGGTTATTTCTTTCTGATTCTTTAATAGCGTAGGCTTTATTGTTCCACTCCATTTAAGTTAATATGTTCATCTTCTTCCATGGGAATCATAAGATATTTTTGACCATCTATAGTCTCATATTTTACCTGATCCGCCTTGTCGGGTTTCATGCGCAAAAAGATTTCAGACCAGCTTTTAGCTTGTTCTGGATCGAGAGGAGCTTCCATGTTAACAAGTGTCTTAATCTGTTCTGTTTTCTCTGCATTTTCCTGCTGCGTGTCTTTGAGTTCCTGTCGAAGGGAGGCAACCTCCTCAAGAAGTTTCATCTCTTTCTTTTCTTTATTCTTTTTCTCAATTGCCTTTTCATTGACCAAGTTTCGTACAACAGGAGGTTTGTCGCAAAATTCTTCTGTAAAATGGTCTTGAATTTGCATCACTGCTGCATCGGGAATCTTGCTGTCTGTAAACACTTCCTTAATAATTTCAGTCGTGAGTGTAAATTCTTCTGGTTCCACGATCACTAAGTCTTCCATTGCTGTTTCGTGATCTTCGGCAATGTCGTTTAATTTCTCCTGGATCTCAAGGAGCATATCGTCGCTGTTTTCAATAATGGGGGCAATGGCAGTTTTTACAATACTATTAAATGTATTTTGTTCTTCTGTGGCGGTCCGTTTTGCACTGCAGCCAAGCGCAACTTCAATAAAGTCACGGTGGGAATCCTTGGCGTCACGCACATAGTATGTAAGGGAATGGATATCTGTTGAGCGCTCTATAAAAGAAGGGAACAGGAAACCGACATCCGGTGCGGCAACTACCCAATCCTGTATACGAATACCAATACGATTTAAGTCAGCGCGGTAGCCAAGACCCGGTTTGGATAGATTTACCGGGCAAATAGCGCATAAAAGGTAAGTAAATACTTCCTCAGACTCATCAATTTTTAAGTCATCGCTTGTCTTGGTGATAACATCATATACATCATGAAAGACTAAAATTAAATAATTGCCTACAGCGTCATAATTTTCAATAATTCTGTCATAGAGATGCTCTAAAAGTTCTGGATTTTTCAGTCCACTCTCGCGCAGTCCCAGCAGATATTGTTGCTTTCCGCCAGGTTCTTCCTCCTCGCTTGCAAAGTGCAACTCCAGCAGGTTATTTCCAATTGTGCCAGAAAGGGTTTTCTTTGCAATATCGAGATATTTGAAAAATTCTTCATCCTCTAAGTTGAGGAAATTTTCATTTAACTCTAAAACTTTGTTTTTGTTGGCATCCACATAGCAACCGCACATTCTTGTGATTGTGCAGGACTCTTTTTTAAAGCGTTTTTTTAGTTCTAGTATATCTTTGTTTCTTAACATCTGTAAAACCTCGACTTTCTTTTATTCTTGTTTTGTGGTCAGAAATAGGTTACTTTTCACACCCGC
>DEPD01000063.1:20389-22475 GCA_002358575.1 Lachnospiraceae bacterium UBA3401
TTGCTGCATGGTGTCGGAGCCGGCGCAAAAATGCCTGCCTTGTGGTTACTGTTCACTCCGTTCCAGCAACAGGTAAAAATCCATGCAAAATTTGCTTCGCAAATGGATTTTTACTTACAACCAGTACGTTTTCTCACGGACTTAGCAGTAAATGCTAAGTCCTGTCTGAACAGTAACGCCTTGTGGCATTTTGTGTGCATCAATTGTTGCAATTCACGCCAAATCATCATAAATGAATACGAAATCTGGCGTGGGTGTGAATTGTAACAGAAATAGTTTCTATATTATAGAATATGGTTCAGTAAAGCTGCTTCGTAACAGAAAAGGCGACCGACAAACAATAGTGCTGTTTTTATTATAACGCACTTTATTATATTTGTCATTGGGTAGTTTGGTGGTTAAAGTAACTCTATAGTTACTTTTCACAAGTCAGGAATGCGCATGTGCTGCGCATTCCGTGAGAACATGATTGAGAAATGAGGGGGGCGATATATGAATTTGCAGAGATTTAAGAGAATAAAGTATTCAAAAACTGTCATCACGGTGGTATAATCGATTTAATTCTATAGCCTGCGAGCGGCTATATTTTATATACAGGGGGAAAATGATGATGAAAATACGATTTATAGAACCAGGAAACAGACCATATAAACCTACACTGTTAAATTATTTTGTGTATGACAGATATATTAGGACACCTTCTGTTGGTTTAAACACTCTAGCCACAATTGTGAAGGAAAAAGTTCCAGACACTATGATGTACAGCGAATCTATTTCCCGATTAGTGATAGATGATATTATAGATGCGGATATCATTTTTATAGGTATATTTACATTTAATGCCATACGAGGTTACAAGTTAGCGCGCTATTTTAAGAAAAAGAGCAACGCCATTATTGTGATGGGTGGTCTCCATGCTTCTATGAATTACAAGGAGGCAGTAAAATACTGTGATTATGTTCTTCTGGGCGAAGGGGACGAGTCAATTTTGGAGATGGTGGAGGCTGTAAGAAAAAAAGAGACACCAACATTTCCAGGTGTGGCTTATGTAAGAGACGGAAAGTTAGTACATACTGGAGAGCGAAGGCTACCAGAGCATTTTGAGACAATACCAGATAAAAATTTAGTGTATCATTATAAGAAAATGGCTGGACATAATACTCTGTGGGGACAGGTACATGCATCGAGAGGATGTCCTCACAATTGTGATTATTGTGCGCTTGTGCGTCATTTTGGGCGACGGGTTCGGACGAGAACACCAGAGAATGTGTTGGAGGATATTCGTCGAACTATTGCATTTCAAGAGGAAGGACATCATAGGCTCTTAAAAGCATTGTGGATAACGGATGATAATTTTTTTGCAGACCGAAGTTGGGCAATGGAAGTATTGCAGAAAATTATTGACAGTGGAATAAAATACCATTTTACGGTGCAGGCACGCTGGGAGGTAGGGCTGGACAATGAAATGCTGGTTTTGCTGAAAAAGGCTGGTTTTGTGGAACTGGCTATGGGGGTTGAATTTATTGATGATGCATCTTTTGCATTGTATCACAAAAAAAGCAGCAGGGAGAAGATTATAGAATCCATTCAAAATATTCAGCGCCATGGACTTAGTGTCCGCGGGCTGTTTATATTGGGGGCGGATAATCATACTGTAGGTGTGGGAGATAAACTGGCAGATTTTGTGATTGAGAATCATATTAAGGGGGCGCTGATTCAGTGTATGTATTTTGTGCCCGGAACGCCTGTCTATGAAAGTCATAAGGACAGACTGCTTCACCGAGATTGGAGCAGGTACAATGGCAATACAGTGCATAGACCAGAACAGATGACACCATATGAACTTCAGTTAGAACATATAAAGGCAAGTAAAAAAATTTATTCTTTCCCTAGATTAGTAGAGGCACTACTGCGCGAGGATGCACTGCACAAACTGTTGTTCTTGGGAGAGTATTTTTGGCACATGAGTATTCGAGCAGATTTAAAGAAGGAATTGCTACAGTTGCCTCAGGACTTTGCATTTACTGCAAAGTCTGTGAAATAACGCAGTGATTGAGATGCATCAAGCCACCACGAAGTGGTTTTG
>DEPD01000063.1:22764-63496 GCA_002358575.1 Lachnospiraceae bacterium UBA3401
TCAAGCCACCACGAAGTGGTTTTGTATGGCTTGATGCTTGTAACAGGAAGCCGAAGGCTGAACTGTTACAAGGAACTGCCATATCTTAAAAAGTTGGATTGAATATACAAAAAAGAGTTGGTATAATCTGTATATACTATACAGTGAAAGAGTGGCTTTTAAAGAGTGGTTTTATGATAGAAAGGATACACTGATATGATGAAGCAGGCAGATAAAAGGAATTTGTCCATGATTATGGATTTGTATGAATTGACTATGGCAAACGGTTATTTTAATGATGGGGATACAGAGGCGCGCGTAGCGTTTGATGTATTTTACAGGAAAAATCCAGATAGAGGGGGATTTACCATTTTTGCGGGACTTGAACAGATTGTGGAGTATGTGGAAAACCTGCACTTTTCCGAAGAAGATGTGGCGTATCTGCGTTCGCTTCATACATTTACGGATGCGTTTTTAGATTATCTGAGAGCCTTTCAGTTTCATGGTGATATCTATGCATTTCCAGAAGGAACAATTATGTATCCAAATGAGCCAGTCATCACTGTAGTTGCACCGTTAATTGATGCGCAGCTTGTGGAGACAGCGATACTGGCGCAGATTAATCATCAATCTTTGGTTGCGACAAAGACCGCTCGTATTGTGAGAGCAGCAGAGGGGAAAACTGTGTCGGATTTTGGCGCAAGGCGTGCACACAATATGGATGCCGCAGTGTACGGCGCGCGCGCCTCTTATATTGGCGGTGCCGCTGGAACGGCGACCGTGCTTGCTGGACAGATGTTCGGAATTCCTGTCAGCGGGACAATGGCACATAGCTGGGTTATGTACTACAAGGATGAATTTGAGGCATTTAAGAATTATGCTGTGAATTATCCTGACAATACAATGCTTTTGGTTGACACATATGATACGATACAATCTGGTATTCCCAATGCAATTCGCGTGGCACACGAGATATTAGAACCTATGGGAAAACGGCTGAAAGGCGTTCGTATTGACAGTGGAGATTTGGCTTACCAGTCATCAAAGGTTCGCAAAATGCTGGATAGCGAAGGCTTGACGGACTGTAAAATTATTGTGTCAAACAGTCTGGATGAGCATACGATTTCTTCCTTAAATATACAGAAAGCATGTATTGACAGTTACGGGGTTGGCGAGCGGTTGATTACAGGAGCAACCAGCGATTATTCTGATGATACACTGGCACTGCTCGGTGCGGTCTACAAGATAGCGGCAGTTGAGGAAAATGGGGTGTTTACACCGCGGATTAAGATTTCTGGCACAGTAGAAAAGATTACAAATCCTGGTTTGAAGAAAGTGTATCGCATTTACGACCAGAATGGAAAGGCAAAGGCGGATTTGATTGCAAAGGCGGATGAGGAGATTGATATGAGCAGTGCATTTCGATTTGTGGACCCCAAAATGCCTTGGAGAAATCTAAAATTCACAAATTGTACTGCAAAGCCGCTTCAGGTAAAAATATTTGAGAATGGTAAGCTCGTTTATGAGCTGCCAACACTGGAAGAAATTCGAGCATATGTAAAAAAGCAGCTTGAGGAAGAAATCTGGGAGGAAGAACAACGATTTATCAATCCACATGTACATTATATGGATATGACGCCAGATTATTACGAACTGAAAATGGGGCTTTTGCATGAAAGAGGTAAGGCTTTTGAGCATTAATATTACGTAAATGCGCATAGAATTTATGTTTTCCATAGAATATGATGGTAACATAGATGATGAAAATAGTCGATATAATAATCATAGACACCAAAAGTCTATAAGTTAGGAACTCTTGAAAGCAGTGTAATATAAGGCAAAATGATTTCGGGAGAATAAAAATATGCGAATAGAATTGAGAGGTAAGTATATGCAGATTGGCGGGTTAGACAATTACAGAAGGTTTCAAGTAGGAACAAATTATTCAATGACTTGGATGCAAGAAAAGAGTCAACATCATCTTAAAATGCCAGATATATTTGGTCCGCAATGTAAGGTGACAATATCGCACGAGGGTAAGAAATTGAGCAAAGAATCCACACAGGAAACTCCGAGAAGCTCCATGGCGGCCAGTGCAGGGAGACTGCTGATGCGGGAGCAGCAACAGGCAGAGACAGACAAGAAGGAATCTTCCAATATGTTAGATGAGATATCGGGTTTAATGGATTCTATCAGAAATTCCTATGCGTCTGGCGAGGATGAGGAAACAATTTCAAAGAAGCAAGATGCGCTACAACGGCTGTTGGACTTAAAGGCGCGCCAAGATCAGGAAAATAAACAGCGGGCAGAGGATGCTGCTGGCAGTGCTGCTGCCTCAAAGGAGCAGGAGGAGATTGACCAAAAAAATGCGGATCTTTATCTTTTGCTAAAAAGTTTAGAGGAACAAGAAGATGAGGATGAGATATCTGGCAGCAGTGCTAAAGAAGCATCTGCAACAGACGATACAGAACACAAACCAGGAGGAATTGGTGACGAGATTTCACAAGCAGCGACAATGCTTGGTGCTACGGCGGCAAAACGTGAGCTACAGGCAAAAGGAACCATTGATGCGCTAAGAGCTGACGGTTATAATAAGATAGCCAAAGCAAATGAAATGATGCAAGAGATACAAGCAGAGCTTGACTTGGCAAAGGAGGCAGCAGGAAGAGAAGGGCTTAGTGCAGAGGAAAGACAAGAACTGATATCCGGCCATATGGAGACGTCCAAAGGAATGTTAATGTCAAATTATGACGAAATAATGCATCTGCGAAGCAGCGGGATTCAGGAGACCAAAGATGCGCGGGAATTGGATTTAAAACATATTCAAACCAGTCCGCTTGATGGCGTAAAACAGGCAAAGCAGACTATTTTGCAAACAGGGGTGGACGCTGCACAAAATGAGGTGGCGCAGAGCACCCTTGACAAGGCATCAAAGGAGCTAGAACAAAGAGTGCAGGAGGCAATTGACAAACGCAATGAAGCACCTGCTGAATCAGAAGATGTCGAGGAAGCAGAAAAAGAAAAGGCAGAAGAAACAGAAAAAGAAAAATTGGAACAGGAACAATTAGAGCAAAAAAGACAAGAACGTGAAAACAATAAAAACATGTTTTTTGTGAATTAATTGTTTCAAGATTTGATATTGTGTGCTATAATTAGGAAGACTAAAAGCAAAATCTTTGAAGAACAGCAAAAATTACGTGTTCAGAATCCTTGGAGTTATATACTTTTAAGAAGCGGGCACAAGGTAAAAGGAGAGGTAAAAAATGCCAAAAAAGCCAATAATTGACAAAGAAATGTTTAAGAGAAGCGTTTTGTACAATGTAAAGACATTGTACAGAAAAACTTTGGAGGAGGCTACAGATCAGCAGATTTTTCAAGCGGTTGCATATGCTGTGAAGGATGCCATTGTAGATCACTGGCTCAAGACACAGGCAGCTTATGAGGAGAAGGACCCCAAGACAGTTTATTATATGTCGATGGAATTTTTAATGGGACGTGCACTTGGAAATAATATGATTAATTTGATGGCGTACAAGGAGTTTTCTGAAGCGCTTGAGGAACTTGGTCTCGACATTAATGTGATTGAGGACCAAGAGCCGGATGCAGCGCTTGGAAATGGTGGTTTAGGACGTCTTGCCGCATGTTTTCTTGACTCACTTGCGACGCTTGGATATTCAGCATATGGTTGTGGTATTCGCTATCATTATGGTATGTTTAAGCAGGAAATTCGCGATGGTTTTCAACGTGAAGTTCCTGATGATTGGCTTCGTGACGGCAATCCGTTTGAGCTGCGTCGTCCAGAATACACAAAGGTAATTAAATTTGGCGGCAATGTAGCGTGCAGAGAGGAGAATGGCAGACTGATTTGGTATCAGGAAAATTATCAGTCTGTTAAGGCAATTCCATATGACCTTCCAGTTGTCGGATATGGAAATGGTATTGTCAATACGCTTAGAATCTGGGATGCAGAGCCAATGGATTGCTTTAGTCTGGATTCTTTTGACAAGGGCGATTATCAGAAGGCAGTAGAGCAGACCAATCTCGCAAGAAATATTGTGGAAGTGCTCTATCCAAATGACAATCATATTTCTGGTAAGGAACTCCGCCTAAAACAGCAGTATTTCTTTATCTCTGCTTCTGTGCAGACAGCAATTGAAAAATATATGTCCAAGCATGAGGATATTCATAAATTTTACGAGAAGGTTACTTTCCAGCTTAATGATACACATCCAACAGTAGCGATTGCAGAGTTGATGCGGATTCTGTTAGATGATTTCCACTTGGAGTGGGATGAGGCATGGGAGATTACAACAAAAACCTGCGCATACACAAACCATACCATTATGGCGGAAGCGCTTGAAAAGTGGCCTGTAGATTTGTTCCAGAGACTGCTTCCGAGAATCTATCAGATTGTGGAGGAAATCAATCGTAGATTCCTTATGGAAATTGTAAACAGATATCCAGAACCAGCAGATAAGATTAAAAAGATGGCAATTATAGCAGATGGGCAAGTAAAGATGGCGCATTTGGCTATCGTTGCCGGCTACAGTGTGAATGGTGTGGCGAAGCTTCATACAGAGATTTTAAAGAATCAAGAGTTAAAAGATTTCTATGAGATGTTCCCGCAGAAATTTAATAATAAAACAAATGGTATTACACAGAGACGCTTCCTGTTGCATGGAAATCCGCTGCTTGCAGACTGGGTTACAGAAAAGGTGGGCGAGGATTGGATTGTGGACCTTCCTGTGATCGGCGGGCTTATAAAATATGTGGATGATCCTGTGGCGCAGAAAGAGTTTATGGAGATTAAGCATAAGAATAAAATACGTCTGGCAAAATATATTAAGAAGCACAATGGGATTACAGTTGATCCGGATTCCATTTTTGATGTGCAGGTTAAGAGACTGCACGAGTACAAGCGGCAGTTACTCAATATCCTTCATGTGATGTATCTATATAATGAAATGAAGGCAAATCCAAATATGGAATTTTATCCAAGGACATTTATTTTTGGCGCGAAGGCAGCGGCGGGTTACAAGAACGCGAAGCTCACCATTAAGTTGATTAATGCAGTGGCAGACAAGGTGAACAATGACCCAATTGTCAAGGACCGGATTAAAGTTGTGTTTATTGAGAATTATAGAGTTTCCAACGCAGAGTTAATTTTTGCTGCTGCGGATCTCTCAGAGCAGATTTCTACTGCGTCAAAAGAAGCAAGTGGTACTGGCAACATGAAGTTTATGTTGAATGGTGCGTTGACACTTGGCACAATGGATGGCGCAAATGTGGAGATTGTCGAGGAAGTGGGCAACGAGAACGCATTTATCTTTGGTCTGAGTTCGGATGAGGTTATTAATTTTGAGAACAACGGCGGCTATAATCCAATGGATGTCTACAATAGGGACGCTGAGATTAGAAAGGTTGTAGACCAGCTTGTAGACGGCACTTTTGCAGAGGATAGAGAGCTTTTCCGAAGCCTGTACAATTCACTTTTAAATACATTGGATACAGATAAGGCAGACCGTTACTTTATCTTAAAAGATTTTCATTCGTATGCAGATGCGCAGAAGCGAGTGGAGAAGGCTTACAAGGATAAGGCTGGATGGGCAAGAAGTGCAATGCTCAATACCGCAAAGGTTGGCAAGTTTACTTCTGATAGAACGATTCAGCAGTATGTAGATGAGATCTGGCATCTGGATAAAGTAGAACTGTAGGGATAGAAAATAAGGTTGCAAAAACGCATATCTCAACCAACCGAGATATGCGTTTTCATTACCTCAATAGTTGTGTTATGGTTGATATGAGGAAGAAAACATGGAGAAATATTTGAAGAAAATCCTGTTTGTGCTTGCAGGTATTCTGATGGCAGGCGCTCTGAGCGGATGTACATCGGACAAGACAGTCAAAACTTATCTGCAAGCACTTTTGGATGCTTCTTATAAAAATGATTCCAGTGCATTTGTGGATATGAAACTTGGCAAAGCTGAGGAGGCACAAGCACTCTATGCACAGGGAATTGATACCGGTGTCGGTGTTTTCTGTAGTAGAATGGGTGTATCAGATGAATACAAAGAAGAATTTCGTCAGATATATATGGAAATGCTAGGAAAAGTGCGATATACGGTTGATACTGCGGAGAAACAGAGTGATGGTTCTTATATTGTATCGGTGACTTATGAAAAAATGCGTATTTTTGAGCCGACATTGACATTGTATCAAGAGAAAGTTGCAGCATTAGGAGATACGTGGAAAGACAGTGACAGCGTTCCGTCGGAGGAGGAGATTGTTGAGCGCGTAATTTTGGAATTTAAAGAGAGTATGGAGGCTGTATTGTCTGAGGTAACTTATGAGGAGCCAGCTTCAATGAATGTTAGAATAGAGCTTGAGGACAATGTATACACGCCAAATGTAGATGATATTATGGAATTGGAAAAAGCATTATTCGATGGGGAGTAAGTTGGGAGGTGCAATATTATTGGAAGATCATATTAAAATTACAGAGATGCGATGTCCAAGTTGTGGTGGTCTTTTAAAGCTGCCAGAAGGAAATGTAAAGTCTATTCAGTGTGAATATTGTGGCAATGAGTATGTTTTGGATATTCCAAAGCAGCAATCAGTCCCGCGCCAAATACCAGATTGGGAACCTGTGGCACCCCAGCCCAATGTTCCATCTTATAGCTCAAGTGCAATATGGTTTTGCATTGTGCTGTTTTTGGTTGGAATAGGAGGGGCAATTGCTTTTGGCAGATATAAAGAGACACAGAAATACAAAAATATTGTACCGGAGCCAATACCTGTTCAACAGCCTCTCTATCCTTTTCTTGAGGAGGCAGCAACGGAAGAACAACTCTCTGGTATGTTAGGGCAGATGGTATCCATTGTATTTGGCAAGGATATAGAGAGTGTGACACAAGAAGAGTTGTCTCAGATTCAATGGATTGCAGACCGCAGCGACATTGATTATCGTTATATTGGCTACAGCTTTGAAAATCCAATAGAAAACCCAGACGCAGTATTAAACTGGTTAGCATTTCCGGACCATAGTGAAAGTGGTTATGCAGGATTATATCAATTTCAGGGATTAAAAAGATTAGATACCAAAGAATCTCTTTCCCAGTGTAATTTGCAGGGAGTATCGCTTGAAAGTTTCTCTGCACCGATACAATCATTGGAGGAAGCTGCGCAGGAATTTGAGAGCGCTGATAAAATTAAACAACTTACGATTAATAGTCGCATTGAAAATTTACAGGGATTAGAATTGTTTCCAAATGTAGAACAGCTTGTTTTAAATGCAGGTGCGTTAAATGATATTGATGCGGTAATTGTACTGCAGCATTTAAAATCGCTCACACTCAATAACGCGGATACTGTTACGGACTTTGCAGTACTTGCATCTGTCGGAACGCTTGAGGAGTTGGTGATTGATTCAGAAAGCTTAAAATCATTAGATTTTTTAAAGAGAATGCCACAGCTAAAGCGTCTTGGACTTTTGAATGGCGCATTCTTTGATCTGAGTGGGCTTGAGGCGCTAGAGGGGCTTGAAGCGCTTACAATTGAAGATTGTGATGAGCTGACGGACATGAGCAGTGTCACCAAACTTTTGACGTTGAAAGAGCTTTCTCTGGACCCGCCGTATAACTGTCCGCAGCCATCGCTTGGAGAACTTACAAATTTGCAGCGTCTGACCTTAAGGAGATTCGATTCCTGTCATTTTCTTTCTAAACTGATAAATCTTGAAACATTGTCCCTGCACAATTGTACTTTGTCGTCCAATCTAGATTTGTCAGGACTAACCCGTTTGCGAAAATTGACTTGCGCTTCGCATTCTGGAGATATGTCATTGGATTTTATAAAAAGCCTTACTGCGCTGGAAGAAATTGACCTTGGCGGAATGGTAACTTACAAAGATATTTCGGCAGTCTTTGCACTGCCACAGCTAAAAAGTCTTGATATCAGCGGTATGGAGGGTGAGATTAACTTTGATAAAATTTCGGAGAATCCCTCTTTACAAACACTTGAAATAGCCGGTGTGCAGCTCTATAAAAATGCGCGGGTATCGGGAGGCAATGGGATTGTAGACGTGTCCTGGGACGACGTGTATCTGGCAGATCATATGGATTTTATTGCGCATTTCCCTAATTTAAAAAAGTTAAATGTAGCAGACAATAAAATAAAGGACCTTGATTTTGCTGCAAGTCTTGTAAATTTGGAAGAGATTGACTTTTCAGACAATTATGTGTCAGATATGCATGTTCTATCATCAATGCCCTCTCTGCGCCAGGTAAACTGCAAGGGAAATCCTATTAGTAATTTACGTGTTTTAGATGAGACACAGGTTAATATTATCAGTGATTAGAAACTGGTGAAGAATAATTTTTCATAATTTTTAAAAGGAGTATTTTTATGAGAATGGAATTGGATAAGGGATTGCAGAAAAAGGCTGTGCGGTATGGCAGTTTGCTCAAAGCCTACAGAACACAAGGCGGTCTGGGAATTGGAGCGGTAGCCGGTGGAATTATGTTGTTAATTCTGGGCATAATGCTTGCTGCTTTTACTGCATTAATTGACAGTTTTCTTGGGATTATAATTTTTTTAGTACTGGGAGTGCCAGGGCTGAGTTTATGTTTTGTCGGCAATGCAAAGCACAAGAAAAGAGTGGATACATATATTGATTTTTTTCAGCAGGATACAGGGTACAGTGCACAGGAAATTCAACAGGCAGATCAGGAGTTAATGCGTCCAGATGCGGTAAAAATTGGAAGCAAAATAGATGATGGGCGCAAGCAGGTGGTATATATCATCACAGAACATTATTTTCTGTCTGTGTGGGCGGTAAAAGGCTGTTATCTGCGAAAACTTGATGATATTGTCGCTGCTTTTTATTCCAATGAGATTCCAGGAAATGGCGGTTATCGGCAGAGTCTGTTTATCATTACGCGACAGGATACAAAAAAGCCAGGCGTTAAAAATCCTTATACTGGAAAGCAGTATTTGGGATTTGAGAATGGCATGTTAAGAATGCAGCGGGACTGTAAGAACGTCAGTTTGGAAGTGATTCACGAAATGGTGAAAAGAGCGCCGCATATTATTACAAGCCAGTATATCTCTGTAAAGGGAATAAAATATAATCTGCTAAGTATGGATAATTGGCAGGAAGATTGGGCTAGAATTTTAGAGGAATAAAAGAATCGAATGTTTTTGTCCTTATGGGCAGGTTACAAGAGAAAAAGATATTGAACACGAGGTAATAGTTATGGCTATACAATACAGGAAATTAACGGAAAAAGAACTGGATAGATTTATAGAAATGAGAATCTGCCAACTGCGGGAAGAAGGTGCAACAGAAGATTTGGATTTAAAGCCTGCCTTAAGGGATTATTACAGTCGGCATATGGCAGATGGCACCTTTGTCTCTTGGCTGGCTGTTGATGAAGATAAAATTGTAGGGACAAGTGGAATGTCATTCGTTGAAAAACCGCCATATTTTGGATGTCCCAAGGGGAAAATAGGCTTACTTTCCAGTATGTTTACTTCTATTGATTATCGAAGGCAGGGAATTGCAAAAGAATTGTTGTCACGCGTTGTAAATGAGGCAAAAGAATATGGGTGTAGTAGCGTTCAAATTACAGCTTCAGATATGGGGGTATTATTGTATACTGATTTTGGTTTTACAAAAAATAGTAGTTTTATGCAATACCAGTTGTAGTTTATTCCTGTAATCTTCGAACATAGAGGAAGCTTCGCCCTTTGAGGTCTGCTATTGCATAAGGCGCGGAAACCAGCACAATCCGTTCATGATGATTTCCTTAAATGAATTGAGTAGATCCCCAAGTGCGACAAATAACCCGAAAGCTGTTCAAATCACAATCGGAATTTGTGGAGGTGAAAAATATGGTATTAAGATTAAGAAATATCTAAGTACATAAGACTATATTAAATAGTTTTATGTATAGGCAGAACACGAAAGACTATTTAATAAAGGAGATTTTGCAATGATATTTCAGGATAATGTAATAAAAGAATACTTAAAAAATGTTTATTTTGTAACTGGAACACCTTGTGGAGGGAAGACAACTATTTCACGGGAGTTGGCGAAGCGGCATAATTTATTGGTATATGATGTCGATGAGCAGTTTGCAAATCATCAAAAAATCTCAAATATTGCTTTTCAGCCTGCAATGAACAAAACTTTTAAAGATGCGGATGCATTTTTTGGGCGTACTGTAGAGGAATACAGAAATTGGTTGATTGATAACACAAGAGAACAATTTGATTTTGTGCTATTGGATTTGATACGACTTTCGCAAAATCGAATTGTATTGTGTGATTGCCATTTGACTATAGAAGAAGTCAAAAAATTTACGGAACCCTCTCGAATCGTATTTTTACTAAAAGAACCTTCAAATATAATTGATGATTACTGTAATCGTCCCGACCATCAAGGATTTAGCGATTTTATAAATAGTACCTCTGATACCGAGAAAGCAAAGGCAGTATGTAACGAAACGCTTAAAAGTCTTAACGAGAAGTATTATAATGCTATCAAGGATAGTGACTATTACTGGATTGAAAGAACATCCAAAAGTACAATTGATGAAACTGTAGAAAAAGTAGAGCGACATTTTGGATTAAAAAATAATAATTTCAGCATAGAAGTATTAGAAATAAAAAAAGTAGAAAAAGATACAAAATTGGCTAATAAATTAATCCATTTTGTTGAAAATTTTTCTTGGGAAGATGTAAAAGAACATATGCTGGAGATACTACGGGCGTGGGTGTTTACAGATTGGGAAACACCATTTGTGGCAATTATTAATGGTCAAATTGTGGGAATGGCTTCTATTATGAAGACAGACTATTATCCGCTGCCAGAAATATATCCTTGGGTATCTAGTCTGTTTGTTGTCGAAGATTATCGAGGAAATAGAATTAGCGAGCGGTTAATTGACTTTGCAAATGAATATGCAAAAGAATGTGGATTTGTAAGAACTTATATTCCAACAGAGCATATTGGCTTATATGAAAAGTTTGGATATCATTATCTTCACGATATTACAAATTACGGGAATGGAACAGACCGATTGTATGTTAAAGAATTGAAATAATAAATAGATATCAAATTCACTTTGATGAATTAGTATTTCAAAGGGGCTGTTGCAAAATGGCGGATGCACACAATATATAATATAGTTATTTCAGACATCTTAACTATATATTGTGGAATTGCCGAATTTTGCAACAGCCCCCATGTCTCTCTTTTTAGAGTGCCAGCATATCATCAATATTTGCAATAATCCCTCTTAGGGCATTTGTAATGTCAGAGTCAATGGGGGATTGAATCAATTCGTTTAAGATTGTCTTTGCTTTTTGTGTGTCGTAGGTTTCGAGTGCCTGAAAAGCTTCTTGAAGCTGTTCTCCCCACTTTTTAAAGGAGATATGATTGCTGCCTGTCAAACCGACAGATTTTACATATTCATTTAAGATACTGTATGCCTCGTCAAGTTCAAGAGAAAGTTTTTTCCAGTTGTCACGCACCACGTCAATACAGCCTGCGTAGGCTTCTATCTCGTGAAAAAATACAGTGTCAGTAAGATTGACCAGTCCAAGCTCATTTACCTTAATGCGCAGCATGTGTGCGTTTGCACCATATCGCATCAATGTGTCCGGCTGCATCAAATCATACAGAGTATCTTCGTACTTGTCACTGTTTTGCAAAAACGATATCGCCAGTTCATTATATTTTTCTATATTTTGTCCAAGCCTAGCCAAGGCGGCATCAATATCAACACCGTGTCGAGCAAGGTAACGCATTTTTATTTTGCTGTCTGTGATGAGAGTGTCAGGAATTTGGTGCTGAAGTTGTTCCATAATTTGTTTCGCGTGGTAAGCCATCATGGAAATTTGTTGTTTTTGCGCAAGAATTTTTGCCTTTTTGTGATAAAAGTGGACAACAACGCACAGAACAATAGCCGTCGGGAGAAGCCAGAGCAAAGACCACAATGCTGTGTGTGGCAAAACGCCAAGCAGACAGAGCAATCCTGTCAAAAGTGACACGCTTGTCATAAGTATCAGCCAGATAAGGGCAGAGCGGTCAATCAAGTGTTTCATTTCCTCAAACATGTGGTTTTCAATATGATTCATAAGTATGTACCTCTTTGATGATATAGGCGCCTTTGCATTTTTATGTACTATATAGTTATAGGAAACACAAATACTTTTGCCGTTTCCTATAGTTTAACACATTTTTGTGAACAGAAAAAGGGCTAAAATTTCCCACCTCGAAATTTGCGAAATTCTGGCATGTTTAACAGTTTTGACACGAAAGTGAGTGTGAAGAATAAAATGGCGGTGTCAATTGGAAGCATAATAATATTTTTTATTACGCGCGCGGGCAAAATTGCTAGAAATGCGTTTCCATTCATAACAGCGAGCCACAGTGTATTTAGTCCGCAATTGACAATTGCCTTTGTCAGAAACTCCGCGATAAAAATGCGCCAGAGTCTGACAGGTCGTCGATATAAAATTGTGCCGTAAATAATGCCTGCAACCATAACATTAAAGGTGTAACCAAAGAAAAAAGCACCGCCATCTGGTTTTAACAAATATTTTAGAATGTCAAGCATACCGCCAAAAACTGCGCCAATGCAGGGACCAAACAAATATTCGACAACGCGGTTTGGCAGACCTGAGAAGCCAATGCGTATGTTTGGCGTGATAAAGATGGAGGTGGTGTAGTTGAGTACGACTGCCAACGCCGCCATCAATCCACAAAGCACTAGATTGTGTGTTATTTTTAACTGTTGGAACGCGTCAGAAGAACATTCTGTGTACCGTTTTTTGATTTTTTGCATAAAATAAGCCTCCTTTATGCAGCCTCCGAAAACTACACAAATGAGACTTAGGAATAATGCATCAGATGGAGTTGCATCAAATAAAATTATAGAAGTGATTCCTCAGTCAAATATGTAGCAGCGGGATGCGAATCTCGTATCGCAAAACAAATTATCATAACATTTTTGTTTCTTTCGTCCCTGTGACAACTCCCTGTTCACAAGGCACTGTAAGGAATTGTAAAGAATTGCAACATTCCTAACGCACGCGATTCTACTCTGCAAGATATTTCAATAAAATAGAATATCAATTATAGGAACTGTAGAAAACGGAAAATACTTTCTGGTGTTTCCTATATAACAATCGAACTATACACCATTTTACAGAAATTGTAAATAAAATTTTTAATAATTTTAAAAAAAGAGGTTGAAGAACTAATGTTTGCATGGTAAACTGAAAGAGTAACATGGAGTTTTTGTCGTTACAGTTCATTACCAAAAGAAAAGGAGAGGGGATATGCAAAATGAATGAATTAGAACTGACGCGGGCGCTGTATCAACAGCTTGCAGAAGAAGATCAGCGACTTGTCGTCAAAAAAGCAGCTGAGAAGGGGTTTGTTGTGGATGGTTTTTCAAAAAATGTGAGTAAAGCACCGCCGCGGGCAGTCTGTGCATGTATGGCAAAGCGGGCAAGGCGCGGCGGAAAATATCCTTATCAGCTTGTGCTAGAGGCTATGGCGGAGCAACGAAAAATGAATGAGGAAAATATTATATATCACCTTGCGGGTGAATGGATGAAAGGGGAGTATACACATGCTGGAGTTGAGGAATATTTAAAGAAATTGACACATGATAAGAAGGAGCTGGACAGTGCACCAGAAAAGAGCGAACCACAAATGAAGTCGCAAGAGCAAGAACAGAATCCAAAACAGAATGCAAACAGTGAAATAGAAGCGCTAAAAAAAGAAATACAACGATTTGAGCAAGAGTTAACAACTGCAAAGGAAAAAAATAAAAAGTATAAAAATACAATCCAGGAGAATAAGATAGAGCTTGATAATCTGCAAAAAAATATACTGCGGCAGGAAAAGGCAAAGGATCGTCTCTTTCGACAAATTGGAGAATTAGAACATCAGATGGGGCAAATTCAGGCGGAAAAACAGGAGGAAATCAGGCGGCGAGAGATGACAGAACGACAGATTATAGCGCTTGAGGAACAGATTGAAACACTCATGGAACAAATAAAGGAATTGGAACTTTATAGGAAACATGCACCAAAATTATTATGCATTGCAAAGACAAAAAATAAGATTGATATTCCGGGGTATCATATCAAAATGGTTCATGAATGGGATAAAACAACGAAGGAGGAGGCAGTCAATGGAGGCTATCTGGAAGTGTGGCTTGTCCAGAAACAGTTTCCGTATCATTTGGTATCGGAGATGAGTGAATGTATTGGAAAGAGGCTAAGGCAGTTTTTGACAATGGAAGATTTGATTAACACAGTAAGTCAGGGAGGAAAAAAGGATGATGCAGACGGAGGACAGACAGATCATAGGAATATTGGTTAGTGATGAAGAACTGAATAATAATAGTGTTTTTATCAACAGAAGTTCAGCAATTCAATATACGTTAAAATCACTGAGTATTCCACGGGGAGAGCCTGAATATTTTACTGGATATCTTAGCTCATTTGAAGATGAAATTGAGTTTGAAGATGACACGTATCTCGATGATCCAGACCGCTCTGAGAATTTTCGGGAATGGATTAGCAAACAATTGCTTATTTTTTCTTACAAGACAGGCGGAGACTTTGCGAAGGTGAGAAAAGCAAATCTGGTGGCCAAGCCCAATGCATTTGATACAAATATGCGTTTTTATGCAGTTCCTGTTTTTGCGGCGGAGGGTGACAGGATTATTATGGACTGGTGCAGCAGACAGCGCTTTAATCTGTGGCGGGACTATGCAAGTCTTGGAGAATTTCAAAACTACATATATGAGAAGCGCTCTGTAGGCAGTTTGTATGGATATGACCTCGATTCGTTCAAACCTTCTTTTGTAGTCTGGAAGGACGCGGAGGGAAAGCTCTATGCCATTGGTGGAATTACAGATATCACCTATGATTCGCTAGGCGGGATTATATTGGAAGGAAGCGATATTTTTAAGGTCAATATCAGTGATTACATTAAGTTTGTTGTGTATGACATGAATGCAAATCCCACAATTATCTTTGTGCCAGAAGAGATTTACAAAGATATAGAGGATGTGATTTTAAAAGATTCTGTCGCGCGGAAAAAGGTGGAAAAGAGTATTGAGGAGAAGGTTGAAATCCCTGTGCCGACAGATATACGGGAGGTAAATGAATTTAGCAATGAAAAACTAATTGAGATTGACATTACAGAAAAGACGGATGAGATGATAATCCAATCAATGGATTATCACAGCCAGCGGGATGGTCTGTACTATAGTATGCGGGATTTTGTCAATGTGCACACTGCAGTCAAATGCAGCAGTCTGGTTATTTTGTCTGGTCTGAGTGGTACTGGAAAGTCTCAGTTGGTAGAGGTCTATGCGAAAGCGCTGGGCATTGAAGATCGACTTTTGGTGATTCCGGTGCGGCCGTCATGGAATGATGATGCAGATTTACTCGGATATGTTGACTTAGTGCATATGGTGTACCGACCGTCCGACACGGGTTTTGTTGATTTGCTTGTCAGTGCACAGAACAATTCGGACAAGATGTATCTGGTTTGTTTTGACGAGATGAATCTGGCGCGGGTGGAACATTATTTCAGTCAGTTTTTATCGATTCTCGAACGTCAGAAGCGAGAGTTGCAACTCTATGATGAGCAATATATTGGCAGATTATATAATTCCAAAGATTATCCATACAAAATTAAGATTGGGGACAATATTCGCTTTGTGGGAACAGTCAATGTGGATGAGTCAACTTACCATTTTTCTGATAAGGTGTTGGACCGCGCCAATGTAATTCAGTTGAATGTACTGAACTATGCCACAGAATGGAAAGAAAAACCCTATGCGACAAAACGCCCAGTAATATGGTCCTCCGACGATTATGCAAGGCTTTTGGTAAAAGGACCAGCAAGCCATGCGGACCGTCTGCATGAACTGTTGTGGGATATTCATCAGTTGATGCAGTGTGCAAGCACAAAGTATGGAATTGGGCCGCGTATAGTGAAAGCGATAGAGACTTATCTCAACAATCTTCCACAGGAGGTCATTGACGATTTTGATCGGAGGAACGCGCTTGATTATCAGGTGGTTCAGCGTGTGTTGACCAAGGTGCGGGGACCAGAAAGCCAGTTGGGATCAATCTTGGACAAGAACAGTACCAACAATTTTGAGCGAATTTTTGACCAGTATCAGGACCTGTCCGACTTTAACAAGTGCCGGGAAATGATTACACAGAAACAGAAGGAGCTGAAAGCATATGGATATTGTATCTGACCTGCCGTTTACGCTCAAACTGATACAGAAATATCCAGTAGAGACGATCCAGAAAGCAAGGGTATTCTGCAAGGAGGAACAGGACATTTGGAAGGATAGCATAATTACATTGTCTGTAGAAGAGAATGAAGAGATGGATTTGTATTTTAATGCAGACGACCCAGAGGCGCGACTCTATTTGGAAGCGTTGAGTATGATACCAGCAGATGATATGTATATTAAGCAAGATCGTCATGGCAGAATCTACAGGGCTGTTTCGTCCGATTGCTTTGCACTGTATAGAAGCAGCAGAGGATATGATGCCTTGCGTGTGGATACTTTTCGGATTGCTGTTTTGTGTCAGAAAGAGTGGTATTACGGGACGTTGCAGATTCTTCCAAAACCGATTGCAATTGAAGAGTGGCAAATGATGCGCGACGATCTTGAGTGTGAGATTCGCGATTTGTCACAGGATATTGTTCGCCGCAGTATTGGTATGGGAAACAATCATGAAAACATTCCGCCAAAAGTGATTTATAATTTTTTGGTGATGCGAAAGTATTCCAACAAGGTTATGATGGCTCTGACGGATATTTCCAGCAATCCAAGAAGCGAGATTATTACAGTTTATGAAAATGTGTCCCAAAATGAGGGGGAGAACTACAGTTTTGATGCGGAGACGGTCAGACGGTTTGCCGTGCGGTCAGGTTCTGAGCCAACCTACAAAATTCCAGTAAAGACAGTGAACTATGATATTCAGGAAAATCGCATTTTAAAGAGAATTATTTTGGACTATGAGAAAAAGTTGGAGCAGTTTATCGATCTGATTGACGAGATGGATGGAGGCGCTTCACAGAGTAGAATATCGTGGAAAAATAATCTGGAGGAATTTAAGGGCAGAGCGGTCCGGCTGCGAAAAATGACAGCGATATTAAAGTCGCAGAAATGGTATGCGTCAATACAAGATTTGCGGGACCCGTATGTTCCACATGCGTTAATTTTGGATTCCAGATATAGCCTTTTATATCAGATGCATCTCGATTTAAAACGGGAGGAGATTGACTTGGGGCTAAATACAGCGTTTTCTTACACATGGAAATCTAGTAGTTATATGTATGAGATATGGTGTTATCTTAAAATTTGTCGAATTTTAATGTCAGAGTATGTCTTTGTGCCAGATGGAGAGTGCGGTGCTGATGCCGATAGAACGCTGTTTCCACTTCTTGATGTGGGAAAAACCATACGATTTGAAAAGAATGATTTGCGGTTGGAAGTAATCTATGATATCTGTCTTCCGCTAAAGCAGGAAGAGACTTCTCTGGAACAACCATTGTATATGGCAAGGCATCACAGCGATTATCGAAACCATAACAGACCAGATTTGTTGGTTCATGTTTATGACATGCGGGAACAGTGGTATCTGGGAACAATTATTATCGAGTGCAAATACAGAAAACTCAATTCTTTTTGGACAGAAAATTCTCCGCGTTCAAGCAGAGGGCAGTTGGAAGCCTACTATAACAATGCCCGTTCGCATATCTTGTTTGGCGGAATAGGAGAATTGCTCAATATGCGTCCTGTCACAAAGGTGATTGTGCTGACCCCAGATGATTTGGGCGACGGTCAGGAACAGACAGATTTTGGGGTGCTGGTGAAAAGTTTTAAGGCTTCTGAGAGTGGTGAGATGGTCAACGAGTTAAAAACCGTATTGCTGTCGGAGATTGACCAGATAAAAGGCAGATGTGAATTGGCAAAAGGATTAAAGAGATTCAGAGAATAAAAGAGTTTATAGAAAAGAGTGGGCAGTAAGGGGGGATTTATGTGGACTCTGAGGAAGTACTTTTTCGCAAGCGTTTAAAGGAGCTTGCGGACAGAGCCTATCAAAATAGTCAGTATTTTTTCACAGGCTTTTTGACAGCGGCAGAACTTGATTTGTATTATCGCATGGAGCGGGAATTGTCCTATGTGCCAGTCACAGTATTTGGCGGGACAGCGGACTGTGAGCGCGTTATGCTGCGCTTTGGAAGCGAGGAGCTTTGTGGGTATGAAGAGGCATTTCCAATCCAGTGTATCGAGATTATGCCGCTAGTTGAAAAGTTTGGTGAGGAGCTTGGGCATAGGGATTATCTAGGTGCACTGATGAATTTAGGAATTGAGCGCAGCACACTTGGAGATATTATTATTGAGGGAAAACATGCTTTTCTATTTTGCACAAATAAGATGGCACCTTATATTATAGAAAATTTGGATAAGATTCGGCATACCAATGTCAAATGTCTGTGCGCAGTAAATATACCAGAGAGTACAATTACAAAGATAGAGCGCAGAATTGTGCAGGTCAATACAGTGCGTGCGGATAGTATTATTGCAAAAGTTTACAATTTGTCAAGAAGTGAGAGCGTGGAACTTTTTCGCGCAAAGAAGATTTTTGTAAATGGCCGGTTAAATGAAAATAATGGTGGGCAGCTAAAACCGGGGGACAAAGTGTCTGTGCGTGGTTTTGGCAGATTTCAATTTGTGGAGCTATCTGGCGAGACGCGCAAAGGAAAGCAGAATGTATCCGTCGATGTTTCTTGTTAAAAATTATTTCTGTGATATTTGTATCAAATTTAAGGTACATAATTAAAATTAATGTGCGGAGTTTGAGATTTATAGAAGAAGCCAAAAGATTTGCCACAGAAGCGGAGAGAAGAGAGACTCCAAAAGAATATTATTTGTATAAGGTCCGGAACGCGAGTAGGGAAGATGAGACTTCCCTACTCGATTCTAAGGAATTGTTAATAATTTTCTGCGTGTATCTCAAAATAACTTTGCGGATGATTGCAAGTTGGGCAAACTTCCGGCGCTTTTGTCCCGACGACAATGTGCCCACAGTTGCGGCATTCCCAAACTTTTACTTCGCTCTTTTCAAACACAGTAGCTGTCTCTATATTCTGAAGTAACGCGCGGTACTGTTCTTCATGGTGTTTTTCAATCGCGCCCACAAGTCGAAACTTCACTGCGAGTTCAGGAAATCCTTCTTTCTCAGCCGTCTTGGCAAAGTCTTCATACATATCGGTCCATTCGTAGTTTTCGCCGTCTGCTGCTGCCGCAAGATTTTCTTTTGTATTGCCAATTCCTTTTAGTTCCTTAAACCACATTTTGGCATGTTCTTTTTCATTGTCCGCTGTTTTTAAAAATAGGGCGGCAATTTGCTCATAACCTTCTTTTTTTGCTACGGAAGCAAAGTAGGTGTATTTATTTCTCGCCTGTGATTCCCCCGCAAATGCTGTCTCCAAATTTTTTTCGGTCTGTGTTCCTGCATATTTTGTTGTTTCCATTTTTTCCTCCTTGATATGATGATAGTCTCTCGAAATCTATCTTGCAACATCAGATACAAAAAGACTTCAAATGTACCATCTGTGTGCAGCTAATTATAATCTCTTTTTGTGTTTTTGTCGAGAGTATTGATAAAATAGTCATAATAAACATGGATTTTTATTACTATTCATGGCATGGGGGACCGCTCATAGTTACAAAAAAGTTATTTCATAGTTACAAAAGATGCATTTTCTTGAAATTACAGAACAACTGTGCTATACTGAAAAAACACAATATATTTCAGTATAATTCCGAAAAATCCATACAAAGTATAAATATTACTTCAGAAGCAGATGTTTAGGAACGGTTCAAAAGTAATATACACAAAATGCAAAGGACTCACTAAAAAGAATAGGAGACATAAAAATGAATGAAAATCTTATTGAGTTGAACAATGTCCGCAAGGAGTTTGTGACAGCAAAGCACTACCCGGGTTTTAAGGGCGCGGTCAAAGGTCTTTTTTCAAAGGAAACAGTAACCAAAACCGCGGTGGATGACATTTCTTTTGCAATTCAAGAGGGGGAGATGGTCGGATATATCGGAAGCAATGGTGCGGGGAAATCTACCACAATCAAAATGATGTCAGGAATCCTTACGCCTACTTCAGGAACCTGTGTGGTAAACGGATTGGAACCGTACAGAGAGCGAAAAAGGAATGCTAAGAATATTGGCGTTGTGTTTGGGCAGCGGACACAGCTCTGGTGGGATCTACCTTTAGGAGAGACGTACACAGTTTTAAAAGAAATTTATGAGGTGCGCAAAGAGGATTTTGAGGAGCGAATGGGGTTTCTTAATGAAGTCCTTAACTTGCAGGAATTTATACATAGTACAGTGCGAACATTATCCCTTGGTCAGCGGATGCGTGCGGATCTGGCAGCAGCGCTGTTACACAATCCAAAAGTGCTTTATCTTGATGAGCCGACAATTGGCTTGGATGTTGTTGTGAAGGACAGGATTCGCCAGGCAATTCGGGAAATTAATCAGAAATACAACACGACAGTTATTTTGACCACGCATGACTTGAACGACATTGAAGAATTGTGTCAGCGGATTATTATTATAGACACCGGAAAAAAGATTTATGATTCTACCTTAGACCAGCTTATGCAAGATTACGGCGACAGTTGCAGTGTTCTATTTGAGTGGAAACAAAGGCTCGCTCCAAATCAGGAGGACATGCTACAAACGCTTAGCAGACAGTTTGTACTTCATAAGCAAGAAAAGGGCATTCAGGTGTGTTTTAGCAAAAAAGAGAGCAGCGTTGCGGAAGTGATTGCAAAAATAATGGGGATTGCAGAGGTAAAGGACGTTCAAATTAAGGAGACAGAACTTACGGACATCGTGAAAAGAATTTATCAGGGCAGCGAGGGCAGAGCGATATGAAAAAATTTTTTAGAATTTATTGGCCTTTTACCGCAAATCAGATTAAGTCTAATTTTGTTTATAAAGGTAGGTTTTACCTCTTTATTCTGCGTAAATTTCTGGGTATGTTTATATACTACTATCTGTGGATGGCAATTTATGCGAGTGCTTCAACACAGCAGCTTGGCGGTTTTACCAGAAGTGAAATGATATTGTATGTGTTTATGTCCTACACTATTTCAGATATGATTATGGTAGGAATCTCTTCTGAAATCGGATATGATGTGACAGATGGAAGTGTGGCAATGAGCCTGATAAAGCCAATTGACTACCGAACGCGCCTTGTGTTTAACTCCTTAGGAGTGATGATTTACAGGGCGGTTGTCCCAACCTTGTTTATTTGGATTGGTTTGGAAATTTATAAAGTCTGTAAGCTGGGAATGCCTGTGACCAATCCTATTACAATGATAGCAACTCTTTTTAGCATATTGTTGAGCTTTTTTATTTATATATTTTTTGATTATTGTTTTGGAATGTTGGCGTTTGTCACCACTTATATTTTTGGAATGAATATTGTTAAAAATGCCATGCTAAACTTTTTGACAGGAAGGCTGATTCCTATTTCTTTCTTTCCAGTTGTGTTGCAAAAGATTTTTTCGTTTCTTCCGTTTACAGCAATGACCTATGTACCTGTTATGATTTATCTAGGAAAATATTCTGGTATGCAGGTGATAGAACAGCTTGGAAAACAGGCTTTGTGGGTTGTCGTACTCTTTTTTCTTGGAAGTTTTTTGTGGAAAAAGATTGAAAAAAGAATTGTGATTTTGGGAGGTTGACAGATAATGAAAAAAATATCAAGATATCTGAGTCTATATCGTATTTTTGTAATACAGTATATAAAGACAACCATGCAGTCCAAGGTGGACTTCTTTATTGGACTGAGTGGATTTTTGATTTCCCAAGCAGCAGGACTTGCATTTTTGTATCTTGTTTTTGAACAGATTCCATCTATGCAGGAGTGGTCTTTGGAACAGATGCTTTTTATCTATGGTTTTGCGCAGCTTCCAAGAGGAATTGACCACCTATTGACAGATAATATCTGGATGGTTGGCTGGCAGATGGTGATTAAAGGAACTTTTGACAAGTATATTCTGCGTCCGATGAATATATTTTTCCAGATTGTCTGTGAAAAAGTTCAGTTTGACGCGCTGGGAGAGATTCTAGTCGGATTGGTTCTAGTAGGGCGCGCTGTAGCGAATGGCACAGTGCAAGTGACACCAGTAAAACTACTGTTTTTTATTATTTCTATAACTGCTGGTGCCATTATTTATACTGCTGTCAAATTAATTTTGGCGTCCATTGCATTTTGGCTAAAAGATAGCTCCGCGATTATGACAACAGCGTATGAAGTCGCTGATTTTGCAAAATATCCAACTGAAATTTACGCCAAACCAATTCAAGTAATTCTGATGACAATTTTGCCGTTTGCGTTTGTGGCTTATATTCCATCTACATTTTTCTTAATTGATGCCAATATCTGGAAGACGATTGGAGCGGAATGCGTGGTGGCAGTAGTGATTTGGATTGTCGCATACAAGATATTTCAGAAGGGTATTTCTGTGTATGAGAGCGCTGGAAATTAAAAAATTTTTGGCTGTTATAAAGAGCGTGTTTTAAAAATAATATCTTGGGATAACAAGTACAATTTCTTATTATAATGGATAAATTATATACAAGGAGAATAAAAGTGGCAATTGATAGAGTAAAAATATATTTTAAACAATATAACATGGACAATAAAATTCAGGAATTTGCGGTATCTAGTGCCACCGTTGAGCTGGCAGCGGCGGCGCTGTACTGTGAACCGCAACGCATAGCAAAGACGCTTTCATTTATGGTAGATGGACATGCAATACTGATTGTAGCCGCCGGCGACGCCAAGATTGACAATCCAAAATACAAAGCGCAGTTTGGGACAAAGGCAAGGATGCTCTCACCGCAGGAGGTAGAAACATTAGTTGGTCATGCTGTGGGTGGTGTGTGTCCATTTGCAGTAAATGAAGGTATAGAAGTATATCTTGATGTATCATTAAAACGTTTTGAGACTGTATTCCCTGCTTGTGGCAGTTCTAATAGTGCTATTGAACTGACAATAGCAGAGTTGGAACAATATTCAGGATATGTGGGCTGGATTGATGTCTGTAAGGGATATGAGTAAAGTGACAATGAATCAGGGGGAAGAATTTTGAAATTAAAAACAATAGATTATGAATTTACAGTGTGTAAAGTACCCGATTATACACAAGTTCATTTAGAAAGCGAATTCTGTTTTGTTGGAAAAACAGACGAGGAGAAATCGCTTGTCTGTGTCACAGAGGATGTTCCAGCCAACGCATTAAAATGTGAGTATGGCTGGAAAGCCTTTCGGATACAAGGTGTTTTGGATTTCTCACTGATTGGCATATTGGCTGCAATTTCGTCTTTGCTTGCAGAAAACGAAATTGGAATCTTTGTGGTTTCCACATACAACACAGATTATATTTTTATAAAGAAAGAGGATTTTGAGCGGGCGCAAAATGTATTATCTGAAACAGGGTACTGTGTGTATTAAGTACGGCACTGACTCCTTTTATTCGCAATTATGGCGATTTTTTATACAATAGCTTTTATGATTGTAAGATTTGCCACAAATATTATTTTCGATTATGTATTTGTGTGGGGGGTGAAGTAAGGGGTGCAGGTGTGACATGGTCTACGCTTATTGAATAAGGGACTACAGTATTAATTGCAACGGTTTACTTATTGAGGAAACAGTTTACTCTATGGATTTCCCGCTCAAGAATGCGAATTGTGTCATTTTGCATTCTTAAATTTAATGCATTTGCAATAAATTTGGCGTTCTCAAATGTTAGCGAAGAATTTGAGAATAAAATATAACAGCTAAATTGGAAGTTTTGGAGGTCATTATGAAGTTAAGTCATTCAGTAAGTGGGGCTATCAGACAATTCTCTTATTGGATTGCAAATGGAACCGTTGGTTATCCGTTGTTAGAAGGAATTGATTATTTTGATGAATTTCAGGAAAGTCCAAGTTTGCTTGAAACCGTGTATGCAATTTTTATTAATAATCTTGAGGTTGATGAAAACGGCGAGGTTTTAAATGTGAAATATGCAGAACAAAGAGCAGCTCAGTATATAAAACAATGGTGTGTTAAAGGATATATAGCTGATCCTGCTTTTGATGGTTCAGAGGAAGTGGAATTATATTGAAAATTTTAGTTTTATGAGGATAGATTAAAGGATTTCAAAACGATTATGATGGCGATTCAAGAACCGTCTGCTTTGCAAAAAGCAGACGATATACCAATGATCCAACCTTTGAAACGGGTATTTTAACCTTTTATCTGGCAAGCTGTTCTACAAGCAATCTGCGTCGCATATGCTTTTTCATACCATTTGTTTTGTGCTGATAATTGTCGCAGCGCCAGCGCTTTCGCAAGCCGGCGCGCCCAGCTTCCATGTCAGTTAGAAAGTATGCTTCATAGGGAGTCTGTGGTCGAATGCTGCAATAGGGGCAATCAGGGTCATCACAGGCTTTATCCAGCCATTCATTGCAGGAGATACAAGCCCATGCATCATATTGATCGATCAGTACCAGTGGACTGCCGCTGCAAATTGGGCAGATAGAGTCCTTTACAACCCAGCCAATATAGGACCATTGAAATTGTTTTTTACGCGCTTTTAAATAATTTTTTCTGCTTTTCATTGCTCTCACCCTTTTGAAAATTTTATTTTGTGGACTGTTTTAATGCAGAGCGTACACACATTAAAGAAAAGCCCAATAAGTTTTGACCTTGCCATTTATCAAGATGCAGGCGTCGTTCATCTTTCATAGAAAGTCCAATACCCCAAATTTTATCTTGCACGGCACACTCCGCTAACAGATGCTCTTGCGTGGCCAGAAGTTTTTCTTTCAGTTCCGTGTTTTGTTGAAATTTTTGCAGTAATCCTTGATAGACAATAATTTGCCGCATACCATTCCAGATGATATCTTCATAATTTTTCACAGATCGGCCCAATGCTTTTATTTTTCCTACATTTGATGTGTTTAATATCTGCTTTGCGATCTCCATATCCTGAAAAAGCAATGCCTTCTGATACATCATGTACTGTTCCATAGAAGAATATTGAATCCCATCTACAGAAAAATCCGCTAAATACCAATTGCTGAGATATCCGTTTATCTCCTCTGGATTGTGAAAACAAACAACAGTTTCCATATCAATGTTACCTCCAAGATTTTATTTGTTTTCTATTTTACCATATTCTGAAAGGAAAAGAAATATTTTTTATTTTGTGGAAAAATCATCAATAATTTTAAGAAAATCTTTCGATTTCATACACCTTCTTTTTTCGTTTTCGCTGGTAGTCTATGACTATTAAAAGGAAAACAAAAGAGGAAGGTGTTTTTATGGATCTGGAGACGTTCACTTGTTATTTTACTCAATATGGGGCAATTGCAATTTTCATTGTTGTTTTGCTGGAGTATATGAATCTGCCAGGATTTCCATCAGGAATTATTATGCCACTGTCGGGCGTTTGGGCAGCACGCGGAAATATTAACTTTTTCTGGGTGATGGTGATCACGCTCTTAGCAGGTGTTCTTGGAAGTTGGATATTATATTTTGTGGGGTATGCGGGAGGCAGTCTAATATTGGACAAATATTTAAAGAAGTTTCCAAAACATCGCCCTGCGATTGAGAAAAACTTTCAGATCATACAGGAAAAAGGTTGTTTTGGAATTTTTATTGGAAAATTGATTCCAATGGTACGAACGCTGATTTCTATACCAGCAGGTGTGCTGAAAATTCATTTTGTAAAATATACCATTAGCTCTGCACTTGGCGTATTTCTGTGGAATCTAGTTTTTGTCGGCGCAGGTTATCTCTTGGGTGACGCAGTGTTTCAGTATTTGTAGATTTCGAGTGCGGCAATTTCCTATTCTGCAAGATTCGTGATATACTGTTATTGTTCACAGCTTCCGGCTGTTTATAGCAACAGCATTTGCGCATGAAAAGTCGCCCGCGGCGAGGCGCAAATGCTTGCGCAATCCACTGTATTGGGTCGTAAATGCGTAGTTCATGTGTATTTCGACTGTGAATAGTAACGATATATTATATTCGGCAGCAGTATTGAGAGGGCAAAATTGTTAATCAATTGCGCATGACAAATCATTTTGGGGACAGTTCCTAAGATTGATAAATAGGCTCTTAGTTTCGAGAGGCTATCCTATAAGAAGCAAGGACAGCTTCTTATAGTCAGATGCACGGCGCAAAGAGCAGCGCCTTTTATCAGAAGTAAAGGGCAACTTCTGATAAGATATATTATGAAAAGGGGGATAAAAACATGGAGTCATATCATATTTTGATTGTCGAGGACGACAAGGAAATTCGGGAGGGGATAGAGATTTATTTGAAAAATCAGGGTTACAGTGTGACACAGGCAGCAGATGGCTTTGAAGGGCTGCAAAAGATTGAGTCGGAGGAATTTCATCTTGCAATAGTGGATATTATGATGCCGCGCATGGATGGTATTACTATGATGATGAAGGTGCGGGAAAAAGGATATGAGTTTCCTGTGATTATGCTCTCTGCAAAGTCGGAGGAAGTTGATAAGATTATGGGGTTAAATATGGGAGCGGACGACTATGTGACGAAGCCGTTTACAACAATGGAATTACTTGCGCGTGTCAATTCTCATTTGCGGCGTTACAAACGATATCTCGATGCGGTGACGGGACAGGAAAATCAGGATAGGATACACATTATTGGCGGTTTGGAACTAAATGAAGATACTGTGGAAGTCAGTGTTGATGGCAATCTGGTGAAGCTGACGCCCATTGAGTTTAAAATTTTATTGCTGTTAATGAAAAATCCAGGCAGGGTGTTTAGCGCTGACGAAATTTATGAACGGGTGTGGAATGAGCAGGCGATTAATACCAATACAATTATGGTGCATGTCAGGAAAATTCGAGAAAAGATTGAGATTAATCCGAATGATCCGAAGTATTTAAAGGTGGTGTGGGGTGTTGGATACAAGATTGAAAAACAATAAAAAGGCGCTGCGCACAGCAGCGATCCTTGTGATAACAGCAGCGGCTATCTTTGCATGGTTTGCGGCATCTTACAAGGATAGAGTAGACAATTATTATGCGGAGACAGGCAATGGATTTGAACAGGAGGACTTTATAGAAATATTGTTTCAGAGTAACTATGTGCTCTATCCTGAAGTGTTGGAAAAGAGCGGAAAGGATGCGCAGCTTGAAGAGTTGTATCTCACATTTTCACAGGAGCCAATAGAGAAAGTTGAACGAGATAATTATGTTGGCAATGAGGCGGAGTATATGGGAAATGGAGAACAACTTAAAACATATATGATTGAAAAATTGAACAGGAATGTGTCAAGGGTGAACGACCATTATGTATCAAATCTTGCAATGAATTTAGATTATTGTGTCATTGATGAAACGACACAGACAATTTTGAAAAATACTGCCAGAGAGCCGGAGCTGTTAAAAGATGGGGACAATTCAATCTATACCTATTACTTGGTGCTCTATTATGATAAAAATGGTAGGATCTCCAATATAAAAGTTGGTGGCAGCAATGTGGAACAGTTTTTAAAGAATGTGCAGCTCGTGGCAAATTCAAAGGATACTCTTTTGCTGAATGACTACGAGAAAGTGAGCCATTATGTGTTGGTAGATGAAGACAATATGGCAAATGGGAAAATGACAGTCACGCAGAAGAATCCGCAAGATGTGGTGTTTATCTATGCTATGACTGAAGAGCAAAAAGAACAGTTTCCGTGGATACAGGTGTTCACATCTTCGTCAGAGTGGGTTATTGGTGTATACGACAGGCAATTTACGTATCGTTTACTTGGTATTGGCAATCTATATCTTACCATTCTGGGTATTATCACAATACTTTTCTTTATTATTGCGCGGTGTAAATCGCAGTTGACTGCGGATACGGCAGGCTCCCGGTTTTCGGCAGAATTGATTTTTCTGGTTTTGGGGATTCTGTCAATTGGCCTAAATACGACAGTAGTAGAGTTAGTCTATTATTTTAGTGAAGTGGTAGGAACGTCGGAAGAAGGTGTCTTTTTTATAATATTTGTCGCGATGGTCATTTTGTTTGGTGCGTGGTATTGGGGGCTTTTGAGTGTGCGAGAGTTGTTTTCAGGGTTTTTGCCATTTCTTAGAAAAAGAAGTTTGATTTATCGTTATTGGAATGAAATTAAAGGATTTTGCCGACATATTTTAGAGAAGTGGAAGGCGGCGATGTCAATTGAAGGACTGAACAAAGATGTAATCAATCCGCTAAAACGAATTATAATATTTCAACTTATTGTTACATCTTTGCTAAGCTGCTTCTGGTTTGTTGGGATTTTTGGATTAATATTGTACTCGTTACTGCTCTACTTGGTCTTAAAACGTTATCTTAGCAAGATACAAACCCAGTACAACAGTTTGTTAAACGCTACAAACGCGATTGCACAAGGACGATTTGACAATAAACTTGCAGAGGATTTTGGGATCTTTGAGAGCTATAAAAATGAACTGTATCAGATACAGAATGGTTTTGGTAAGGCAGTTGATGAGGAAGTGCGCAGTCAGCGCATGAAAACAGAGCTTATCACAAATGTTTCGCATGACTTAAAGACACCACTTACAGCAATTATTACCTATGTAGATTTATTAAAGGAAGAAAATGTCACGCCAGAACAGCGCAAATCCTATCTGAACACATTAGAACGCAAGTCGCTGCGATTAAAAGTATTGATTGAAGATCTGTTTGAAATTAGCAAAGCGAGCAGCGGCAATGTGCGGTTAGAATTAGTTGCGGTAGATATCTGTAATCTGATGCGTCAGGTGTATCTCGAACACGAAGATCAAATGATAAAAAATGGCCTTGATATGCGATTTGACCTTCCTGAGGAGAAGATTATTTTGCAGCTTGACAGTCAGAAAACATACCGGATTTTTGAAAATTTGTACATTAATGTGATGAAATATGCCCTGCCGAACACCCGTGTCTATGTGTTGGCAAGAGTGATTATTATTAAGGAGGGACAGCGCACAATCCATATTGAGATGAAAAATATTTCGGCGCAGGAGTTGACCGTCACGCCGACAGATTTGACAGAGCGCTTTGTGCGCGGTGACGTATCGCGCAACACGGAAGGAAGCGGACTTGGGCTTGCAATTGCCAAGAGTTTTTCTGAGTTGCAAGGCGGCAGGTTCTACGTTGAAATTGACGGCGATTTGTTTAAGGCAGTGTTGGAGTGGGATACATAATCTCTTGCCATATTGTCAAGTCTATATATAAGAATGAGAAAAGCTTAGCGATATTTAATACAAAATAAAATATTGCTAAGCTTTTTTATACGCACAGACGCGGAAAGGAAATATATTAGCAAAGACATTATTTATATAAGTTGAAAAAAGGAGCAGGGAAAATGGATATCGAGAAGGAGCACGACAGCAACAAAAAAGAATTAGAGTTTCAATCTTATGTTCCAGCAGAGCAAACACCTCCAGAATTGACTGTGACATCGGTGATGATAGGAGTTTTGCTCGCAGTGGTATTTGGCGCCGCCAACGCTTACCTTGGATTACGTGTGGGAATGACTGTATCCGCATCCATTCCGGCGGCGGTTGTCTCAATGGGAGTGTTGCGGATTGTGCTGCGCAGAAAATCTATTTTGGAGAGCAATATGGTACAAACCATTGGCTCAGCGGGAGAATCTCTCGCCGCGGGAGCAATTTTTACAATGCCAGTGTTTTTTCTGTGGGCAAAGGAGGGTGTCAGCAGCCGTCCAGGAATGCTTTCTATCTCATTGACAGCACTTTTAGGGGGACTTCTCGGTGTTTTGTTTATGGTTCCGCTGCGAAATGCACTGATTGTCAAGGAGCATGGCGCACTTCCATATCCTGAAGGAACGGCGTGTGCAGAAGTATTGCTTGCTGGGGAAAAAGGGGGTACTTCAGCACGCGCTGTCTTTGCTGGAATGGGGATTGCAGCTTTGATAAAATTTGTTGTGGACGGTTTGAAAGTGGTGCCAAGTACAATTACAATGCGGGTTCAAACGCTTAGGACAGAGTTTTCTACAGAAATTTATCCAGCGCTTGTCGGGGTGGGGTATATCTGTGGAGCAAAAATTTCTTCCTATCTCTTTGCGGGTGGTATTTTAGGATGGTTTGTATTGATACCTGCGATTATAGCGTTTGGCGGGGAGACAATTCTCTATCCCGGAACAGAACCAATTACACAAATGTTTATAAAAGGTGGGGCGAATGCTATTTGGAGCAATTACATTCGATATATTGGAGCAGGAGCTGTCGCGGCAGGCGGTATTATCAGTCTTGTGAAGTCACTTCCGCTGATTGTAATGACTTTTCGTGAGGCTATAAAAGGACTTTATGGCAGCAACGCAGATAACAATGCGAAAACAAAACGAACCGCTCTCGACTTGAACATGAAAATTGTACTTGGTGCAATTGTTTTGATTATTTTGGCAATTGCAATATTCCCAGATATTCCAGTTTCTTTTTTAGGTGCGATTTTGATTGCCGTGTTTGGTTTTTTCTTTTCCGCGGTCTCCTCAAGAATGGTGGGACTTGTGGGCGGCAGCAATAATCCAGTGTCTGGCATGGCGATTGCAACACTTTTGTTTGCGACAATGGTACTAAAATCTACAGGAGATAGCGGCGCTCATGGCATGACAGGCGCGATAGCAATTGGATCTGTCATCTGTATTATCGCGGCAATGTCCGGCGATACATCGCAGGATTTAAAGACAGGGTATATCTTGGGTGCAACACCACGGCGACAGCAGCTTGGCGAGCTGATTGGCGCTGCGGTCTCTGCGGTTACAATTGGCGGGGTGATGCTTCTTCTCGATTCGGCTTGGGGTTTTGGTTCTGCGGAACTTTCTGCGCCACAGGCCACTTTGATGAAAATGATTGTGGAGGGCGTGATGGATGGAAATCTTCCGTGGACGCTCGTGTGGATTGGAGTGTTTATTGCGGTTGTCATTGAAATCTTTGGTATTCCAGTGCTTCCAGTGGCAATTGGATTGTATCTGCCACTAAAACTTTCGGTGCCGATTATGGCGGGTGGTTTGGTGCGCTATGCGGTGTCCAGAAGGGCGGTCAACACAGATATGGATAGTGAGGCTGGAAGTGGCATCTTGTTTTGTTCTGGATTAATTGCAGGTGAAGGACTTGTGGGAATATTGCTTGCGGTGCTTGCAGTTGTCGGTGTGGCGGATAGAATTGATTTGTCTGCAGTGATGGATACAGGCATTGTGGGTGGACTTGTGGTGTTTGCAGCTACGGTGTTTGCAGTTGTGCGGTATGCAGTATTGAGGAAATAAAATAATAGATATAGTAAGAAGAAAAAACAATATGCACAAAAAATGGAGAAAGTGACAGAAAAGTGGAAAGAACAGTATCTAGGTGCGATGGGACGCTGGTATGATAACTGGGAAGCCATTACAACGATTTTTAAGTTTTCAAAATATACAAGGACTGCATTTTATACCACAAACGTAATTAAGTCGTTGAATTCATCTTACCGTCGTTTAAATAGACAGCGGAGCGTATTCTCAAGTCCCCAGACTTTGATGAAATCCCTTTATCTGGCAACTTTTGAGGTGGTAAAGAAATGCACAGTTTCCATTTGTAATTGGGGAAAAGTCTATGGAGAGATGTCCATCATGTATGAAGGGAGACTACCCAAGTAAGCCAGTACAAGCATAGGTGTACACCTATGTCAAGGTATACATCTATAGAAAAGGGGTGGATATGTTTTATGGTGGAAAATATGATGCCCAGAATAGATATGATGAATCAAACACTACCCAGGTGAAACTGAACTATAAAACTGACAAGGACATCCTTGCATGGATCCAAAAACAGAAATACAGCCGTTTCATTTCTGTACAGGGAGCAATAAAGGCACTCATTCTAGAAGACATAACACGCAACGGGGAGGATTTCTGAAAAATTTCTTAATATGGGTTGACAGAAAAAAACAAACGTTTGCATAGTAAAAAGCAGGTGAACTAAAAACATCTATCCTTTATAATAACTTATCATAGAAGATCTTAATTTACAGAAATTATTTTACACACTCAAATAAAAAGTCTAAATTGAGTAGGGAAGATTCTTCTTTCCCTACTCAATTTATTTTTGTGTTATTCATAGTATTGGGTTAGCCCCAAAGTTGTTTTTTATCATTTGATGTTAGTTCAAGATATACATGAATTAAATCATTATACATTGAGCGAATAAATTTACAACTTTTTTCCGTAGATTTTTGAGTACTGCCTGCATTTACAAGATTCTCATTGGGACATCCTCCTGCACACAAATTTTTAACCCAACATTTTTTACATTCTTCGTGCTTATCTATGTCTATTTCTTCTAAAAATGATTTGTTGTTCATTTCTGTGTCTCTTAAAACATTTGCCATAACATATTCTTTGTTCGCTACAAACCTATGGCAAGGGAAGATATCACCATTAATATCGACAGCAATGTTACTACTCCCTACACCACATGGTATATTTCTTTCTATGCCACTCTTATGTATTTTATATAATCCTGACATAAGGATTCTTAGCTTTTTAGCTGTTTTAAAGTCTCCATCTTTTACCAACTTCAGAAAGTATTCTGCTAATTTAGTGTTTTCCTTTATTAGTTTTTCATAGTCTTCATCAGACAATAAATTTTGTGCTGGTGCCATTGGAATACTATTAAGATTCATTTCATTAAGTGATCTGAAATTATCAATTAAATTCAGATTTGTTGCAGTTAGGGTTGCTCTGCCAGATACAAGACCGTCATTTCTCATACTTCTTGTATTTGTTTCCATAACATCAAAACTGCCTTTTCCACTTGCGTAACAGCGATTACAATTATGAACTTCCTTTTTTCCATCTATACTAATCTGAACTGTAAACTGGTTTTTACGGAAGAATTCCTCCACCTCTTCATTCCAGATTGTTCCATTTGTTGTAATAGTGTACCTGAAATGAAGTTCCTGCTTCTTTTCATATTCTTCACAATAAGCTACAACATCCTGAATTAGTTGGAAGTTCATCATTGGCTCACCGCCCAAAAAGCATACCAGCAGATTTTTGTTTTTAGTATTGGCAATAAGAAAATCAATTGATTTTTTGGCAATATCCAGAGACATTTTTCCTCTATCTTGATATTCGCCACCTTCTCCATAACAATATGTACATCGCAGGTTACACTCTTGAATAATCATTAATGTAACTCCCATAGGAGACACTGCTGTTTCTTCTATTTTATTTGAAATAGACTTTTTTTCATCTACCAATAGACCAGATTGCTTCATATTATTGAATAATTCGTCTGTTTCATCGACAGTCATAACTGATGAAAGATATCTATATGCCTGCTCATTTTCCAGTCCTTCTAGCTTTAACATATTTTTTGATTTTTTATCAAGTCTGAATAATGAATTATTATTTATTAAAAATAGGTATTCATTTCCTTTCTTATCTGTAAACATTCTATGTGCATTAAACTTAATCATACAATTCCACCTCGAATAGTTGGGCAGAATCCCGTAATCATGAAATCCTGCCCGTCCACTTTTTTAGCCTATAAAGTCATCAGCCATTCCGTCACACCAGATACATCCAAGATCCGCACAGGTATCAGATTCATCACACCACATGCAAGGTCCTTTCTGCTCGATTGTGTTTTCTGCCTTCTCATTAATCTGAATAAACATATGTAGTCCTCCTTTAATTTTTTGTTACAGATATAAGTCATCTGTTAAAATAATTCTACAATTTTAACAGATATAATAATAGTGATTTGTCTTACAAGATCCTTACGTTTTTGTAAGATTCAATTTTGTTAAAATCAATGATTTCATCGCATATTTTTAAAACGTTGGTTCTGTGTGTAATAATTAATACTGTCTTTCCTCTTAATATGTCTTTTATTTGATTGCAAATTACCTCTTCACTTTTTAAGTCCACCGATGCAGTTGGCTCATCTAAAATAAATATATCCTTTGTACGTTCATTTAATAAATGCACCAATGCCAATTTCTGATTTTCTCCTCCAGATATTCCCATACCATTATCGTTTATTTTTATATCATCTTTTAAATAAAATTTGTTTAGAATTTTTTTTTCTTGCGTATAATCAATAACAGTTTCCCCGCTTAACAAAAGTGGCTTTTGTGTTAAATACCCTATATGATTTCTCAAATATTCAATATCATATGTATTTATATTTATGTCGTCTATAGAAATCGTTCCAGAGTCAGGAATGCATAAACCTGCAATTAAACGAATAAAAGTGCTTTTTCCTTTTCCATTATCACCAATTATTCCATATACTTTTCCTGCTTCTAAGTCCAGATTAACATCTGTAAAGATATTTCTATTGCTGTCTCCATACGAAAAAGTGACATGTTTAAATGATATTTTTCCATTTAATCTTTTTTCAGGGATTAATGGTCCGCATTTAATTACATCTTTATTTTCCAGTAAGTCAAGAATTCTCTTAATATTAGGTTGTGTGTTTTTCATTGTGTTATAAGCATCTCCTAAAGCAATTGCTGGTGAATATAATTGTTGGACATAAATTACCACACTGAATAAGTTTCCAACGCTCATAGTTCCATTTAATACTCCTGCTGCACCTACAAGAAGAGCTACAAATACAGATAATGTATTAAATCCTATTCCTATATTTTTTGCCTTTAAAATATTTTTTACTTGTTGGAAATATAAAATGTTAGTCTGATGATTTTGATCATAATAAGTATTCTGTAATTTGTTGTTAGGATATATTAATTGGATGTCTGGCATATTGCTGATCATTTCCTGAGTGTTTGAGTTGAATATACCCATTTTGGTTCTTAGTTCAGTCATTCCATTTTTTATTTTTTTGCCATTTTTTCTTTGAAGTATCATAAAGCCGATTAGCAATATGCTGATCCAAATGCCAATTACATAATTTAATAAAAACAGAATAATTATGATTCCCAGAAAATACAAGCTATTTAGTATCGCATTATTTATTGTTGTAGTGAAGAGCTTTTCTACGGAAGAAATATCTGTATTGATAACCGTTAAAATATCTCCAACCCTGTTCTTACTCCAAAATTTATAGTTCGTATTACATAGTTTCTGAAAAATTCTATTTTTTAGTTTTTCACATATTTCTCGTCCAAGTTTTGTGTATTTAAGTTGTTGTATGTAGTTTGTGAGAATAATTAATAAACCAAGTAGCAGTAGAATGACTACACTGTTAACTACTGTTGACATATCTCGTTTTTCAACACCGTGATCGATTACAAAACTGATACAACTTGGATATATTAATGTAAGCAAAGTGTTTAGTAGAACCCATATAAAACATTTTATCTGTTTTCTTAAATATGAAATTTTTGTATATCGAACTAGTTCCATTATTTCTTTCATGTTAACTCCTATTTGCCTGTTTTTGCATATTTCCTCTGCATTGACATGTAAATCAAGTAGGGAAGTCTCATCTTCCCTACTCATGTGCCGGACGCGGGCAGCTTTCGCTGCACATTTCGTTTCCACGTCCGTGTGCATAAAAAGGAGCCTACAATACTGCAGGCTCCTTTTTTAAATCTGTTTCCGAAAATTGTTTTTGAAAACAGTCTCGATACTATGATGGTATGCTTTTACAGTGCCCCAAAAGTAAGAGATAAATATAATGAGAAGCATTATAACTGCCAAAAATATATTTAAAATAAAATCCTCTGTTCCAATATATGCCTCTACTTTATGCCCAAACCTGAGTAGGAACACATAAACACCAATACCAGCTCCAATCATTGCTAAGACACAGGGAATTGAAAAAAATATAGATATCTGTTTTTTGATTAAGCTGTATATTTCTTTTTCTTCTATTCCCAGTTTATACATTACCCAATACTGTTTTTTGCTATTTTCTGCGTCTGAGAGCTGCTGTAATGCCAATACGCTTAGGCAGATTACAAAAAAAATCACTCCAATATAAACTCCTAGAAGTCTAATACACACTGAATTTATTTTAACTGAGTTTATTTCTTGTGTCATAAAACGTATAGGATTTATAAAATCTTGATAATCTTTATCTGTTTTATATTTTGTTTCATATTTATCATACAATTCTGGATAATTTGCCCTGAATTGTTTTTTGATTTGCTTTTCAATTTCGGTACAATCATTGATTGGTATAGCTTTTGAGGTATTAGCATAATAACAGGTATTTGCTATTTTCAAATTTTCACACACGCTATCTGCGAATATAAAGGAGCTAGAATTGCCGAAATTATACAAAAATGTTCCTACTGCATCATTATATACTGGTTTTGCTGACAAGACCAATTTTCTCTTATCGTCTAAAATAATTTCAGATTCTGCTGATTTAATTTGTGCTTCCATGTTTACTTTGTCAATTTCATTGCTCACTTGCAAGGCAAATTCGTTATCATTAAGGTCAATTGTTGGCAAATTTGCCATTTGTCTCATCTGATTATAATCAGAAAGAGAAATAGCTAGTCTTGGCATATCCCATTTACTATCACGCATATCTGCGTTTTTAAAATTTTTCCCCCACACAAAATATGATTCTTGTTGGCATATCTCACTTTCTTCAATTCCATATTCCGCCAAAATATCACGGACAAAAGAATAATCTATATATGGGATATCTTCCTGTAGATCAATGTATCTATATGAATTATTTATCATTAAATCGTATGGCATTCTATAATCCAAAAATTCTTCTGATATATCAGCTAGTACAGGAGCGATAACAAATCCTAAAATGGAAACAGCAATAGCAATTGTGGCACTAGCAATTACTTTCGCATTAGAAGTGGATCGCGCATACAAGTTATTGATAAATACAACATTCAGTTTTTTATACTTATACTTTGTACTTTTATCTCGAATGATGCGAATAATATACGAAGCTGCATAACAGCCAGAGAATATGCCGCATACCAAAGTAGCACCAATCACAGTTTGATATCTGTTGTTTATTGCTGCTGGAACATTTGACATATAATCACGCTCAACAGATAAGTATTTTTTTAACATTACCGCAGCAATAGCAAAGGAAAGAATGGAAATCACTGTTCCAATCATATATATGTTTTTTCTTTGCGATTGCCCTTCCGATACCTTCTCGGCGTTCAAAAGCTCAAGAAGTTTTGTTTTTGCCAACTTTCTCGTGTTGAACATTCCAGTAAATACAAATACAAATATAAAGAAAAGAAAGGTCTTTAAAAATGTGTCTGGATAAAATCCTACTTTATAATCCATTTTACCGCCGGTGGAAACCAACACAATGCTTGTAAGTCCCCCTGACAAAAGTATTCCGAGTATAGTCCCGATAAAAATCGCTGCAATTCCAATTTCAAAAGTTTCTATAAAATAGGAGAAGGCAATTTTTCTTTGTTCCATACCCAAAAGCATATACAATGAAAATTCTTTTGATCTTCTTTTGAGCATATGGTTATTTACATAGTTTACTAAAACAAAAAAAATCAGAGAGACTAACCCGACAGTCAAATTAATCGTTTCTCGAAACAGCTCATTGGAATATCGACTTCCATCTGCTATAATTGTATTATATGGGCTACTCAGAGAAACAAAAGCAAAAAATAAGGCTGAACTAATTACTAATGTAATAATATATATCTGATAATCTTTTACAGCCTTCCTAAAATTACTATTAATCAGTTTAAGATACATGTTTTCGTTCACCTCCTAGAAGTGCTACTACATCTAATATTTCGGTGAAAAAGTGGCGCCTCTCTTTTTCTCCTTTCTGTAATTCTATATAAATCTTCCCGTCCTTTAAAAAAATAACACGCTTGGCATAACTTGCTGAAAGTGCATCATGTGTTACCATTATAAATGTTGTATTTAGCTTTTTATTCATATCGTACATTGTTTCTAAAAGCATTTGGGCAGAATGACTATCTAAAGCGCCTGTCGGCTCATCCGCAAGAACCAACTGGGGATTGTTAATGATTGCTCTGGCACATGCACAACGCTGCTTTTGCCCGCCAGATGCTTCATACGGATAATGCTGTAGAATCTCATATATTCCTAGTTCTTTTGCAATTGTGTCTATTCTTCGTTTAATTTCAACAGATGAGACACCATTGATTGTTAATGCTAGAGCAATGTTGTCATATATTGTTAAATTATCCAATAGGCTGAAATCCTGGAAAACAAAACCTAGGTTTTCTCTTCTGAACTGCGCAAGCATTTTATTCTTCAATGTAGTAACATCATTCTCTCCCAGAATAATGTGTCCAGCGCTAACGGTATCAATCGTAGAAATGCAGTTCAGTAATGTTGTCTTACCAGCGCCAGAGGCTCCCATAATTCCTAGAAATTCTCCCTTATTTACATCAAAACTGATGTCATCAAGAGCTTTCACAATATTATTATTGTTGCTTCCATAATACTTTTGTATATTTTGAATATGCAATAGCGGTCGTTCATTTTTCATATTGAATTCTCCTCCTTATCCTATATATACACTCTGAGAGGTTATATAAATTATTTTCATTATAATTGCTTGCGCTACAAAAGTATATTGTGTTATCTTACAAAATTCTTACAAAACTGTAAGAGATGCAGAATTCTATGACTGCATCTCTAATATTTTTCTATTTTGAAATACCAATATAACACTCGTTCCTTGGCCTCTTTGTGATTCAATATAAATGTCCACGCCTAGTTTGTTACATAATTTTTTGCACAAATAAAGTCCAAGACCTGTTGATGTACTATTATTCCTTCCATTTTTACCCGTATATCCCTTTTCAAAAACTCTGGAAATATCTGATTTTAAAATGCCAATTCCATTATCTTGGATGATTAGTTCTATGTCTTTGTCTATTTTCTGGGTAAATATTTTTAATTCCATTGAGTTATCAGTTTTATATTGTATTGAATTATTAATTATCTGCGTAATAATAAATTCCAACCATTTTTCATCTGTTAATACAGAATCCCTACATTCGTCTAGTATAACTTTTGCTTTATTCTCAATCAAAAGCTGTTTATTTTTGATTAAAACTTTCTTCACACATTCTGAAAGCTGTATTTCCTTGATAATATAATCTTTCTCAACATCTGCGCTTCGTGCATAATATAAAACCTGATCCATATAGTTATTCATTCTGGTTATTTCAAGCAGTATTTTTGTTGTTGTTGCGGAACGGTCGTTATCGCAAATTAATTTAATTGTTGCAAGGGGATTTTTAATTTCATGAAGCCACTGTTCGATATACTCCTTATATTCTAGCCGATCTATTTTCTCACGCGCAATTTCATCAAGCATTGCTTTGGTACATTCTTTCATTATTTGATAATAAAATTGGTCTTCTAGTGTCTGAGAAAACTCTATAATATCTGTCAACAGATATTTTTTGTCTAGTCCTTCAAGGAGCTTTTCGATTATTGTATGATATTTTTTTCTCCGCAAATAATGGTATACAAAAAGGAAACTGAAAACTCCCCAGGAAATCACATCAATTGAAATTACATATACTGTTTGAATATCCTCTGAAATTAAAAAGGCAGATAAAAAAATCAAGGCAGTCATACCAACAAAGATGTAGATTTTATTTTCTTTTAAATATTCATTCATTTGATTATACCGCATATCCCTGTCCGTGCTTTGTGTGTATAAAATCAGAGAGACCTATTTTCTCTAACTTTGTACGTATCCTTCTGATATTTACACTTAAAGTATTGTCATCGACAAACATTTCATTGTCCCATAAATACTCTATGATTTCCGTTCGAGATAAAATTTTCCCCTTTCCCTTTACTAAAAACAATAAGATTTTAAATTCATTTTTAGTAAGCTCTATTTCCTGCTCATTATAAACAATAATATTTTTTTCCACATATAATATCAAACCTTTATATTCCAACTGTTCATTTTCTGATTCCTTGTATGTGCGTTTTAGTACATTGGAGATTCTTGCCAGAAGAACAGGAATATTATATGGCTTTGTAATATAATCGTCTCCGCCAGAAATAAAGCTGTTCAACTCATCCATATCAGAATTTCTGCTGGTTATAAAAATGATTGGAACTGGAATGCTTGCACGCACTTTGCTACAAATTTGATATCCATTTTCATTTGGAAGATTGATATCCAGCAAAATTAGATCCATATGTTCCTGAATAAGCTGATCGGTTACATTTACAAAGTCTGTAATGTAGCATACCTCATACCCATTGTTTTTTAGCATATTGGATAATTCATTCCTCATCATAATTTCATCTTCAACAATCATTATTCTGTACATAATCTTACTCCAATCCTCCTTAACACAATATATTTTTATTATAAATTCTTATGTCTTTCTTGTAAACTAAATAATTTTTACTAAAATAGTTTTCCAGTATACCCTATATGTCATATTTTAGAAATTCATTTGACCTGTAAGTAATCATAGATATTTGAATGTTTTCATGTTATACTAAAAAAGGTAATCTGAATGATTAATAAATTTAGAAATTGGCAGAAAGAATTTGTGGGCATAAAATTCGTTGACCAACGCCTGAAAATACGTTTCTTTAAAATTATGTTTTTGCGCTCCCACCCGAATAAATTTAATTAAGGAATTGTAGGAAAAT
>DEPD01000063.1:63851-67972 GCA_002358575.1 Lachnospiraceae bacterium UBA3401
TGCGTAGGATATTTCTTCGAGGAGGTATGTCAAAAAACGTAAGCGCAGCGGGCTACGGCGAGGATTTTTGACATGCGTAATCGGAGAAATAGACAAGTCAAGATGTGTCAGTTATTTTTCTACAGTTCCTAAGTTGGTGCGTCTATTTAGGATCTGTAGAAAGGACAACAGATGTCACAGAGATGTAAAAAAGTGATAACGCTTTTATTTTTTCTATATCTTGCAATTGTGCTACGGATAACAGTGTTTCGATCCACATTTACTTTGCAGCATTTGTGCCAGAATGGAAAGATAAATCTAACCTTATTTGAGGGATATATTGCGTTGCTTCAACAGGGAAACTGGTTTTATTTTGGGTATCTATTTTTGGGAAATATTCTTTGGTTTGTTCCACTTGGCATGTATTTGCAATATATGGGGAAAACTAAGACTCCATTTCATACAGCGGTCTGCGGTTTTCTCTTTTCTTTTTTAATCGAGACAATGCAGTTTGTGTTTGGAACTGGATTTTCTGAGTTAGATGACTTAATATTAAATACATTTGGAACATGGGTTGGAGCGGCTCTGACTTCTATATATTTTTCTACAACTTCTTAATATTTTTAAAACGCCTGACAAGTGGTTTGAACGAAGTTCTCATAACGGTTGTGTTGATGTTGCTTTAGATTTCAATAGACATGACTTTTTTGATGTGATATAATGCAAATATCAATCGTTTAGGCAAGTTGTAGAAATACAGAGTGATACGAAAATAGGTGATATAGAGAAATAAATTTAAGCGCTATCTGACTACAATACCATAGACTATGAATAAATAAGGAGATTGTTAAGAATGAGTACTGTGATAGATGTAATAAAAAGACGAAGTTCTACGAGAGGATATACAGATGAACCGTTGACAGACGAGGAGTTGAATATACTGATTCATGCTGGTTTGCAGGCACCGACAGCCGCGAATAAACAGGAGATTCATTTTACAGTACTAAAAGGCGATAATCCGATTTTGACAGAATTGGAGGAGGAAAAGAACCGCCTTCGCGAGGTTTCTGTGCCGCCCCATAACTTTTACTATGAAGCGCCGACTGTTGTTATATTGAGTGCTGACAGTGAATTTCGATGGAGCGCGTTAGATGCTGGTATTGCTATAGAAAATATGGCGCTTGCTGCGGAGGAACTTGGTCTTGGAAACTTGATAATCGGCTGTATTTATGATGCCATGCGAGGTGAGAAGAAAGCGTATTTTTCAAAAGCGCTCCAATTCCCTGAAAAGTACGAGTATGAAATTGCGATTGCATTTGGACATAAGGCGGTGTCGAAAGAACCCCACACCTATAACGCCGATGCGCAAGTGACTATTTTATAAAGGATTGCCCTTGATTTATTTAAGGGCATTTTTTGTGTGTAGTCCCTTCCTTCATTCCTTAATTTTGATAGAAAACCAATTCCTGTTTTGCATCTTGTAGCGATAGGCTGCGTATAGAACAAATTTATTTAATAACAAGCCTTCCTTCGTAGATCTCATAATAATTGCCAAAGGAATACTCGATATTTCCTCCGATTTTTAGAGAAAACCATAATGTTCTAACGCCTGTTGGATTCCGCCGCAGCTCGATTTTGCGGTAACATACTCCACCTGTGCAAAAAGGCTTTCGGGAGATGCATTTCCCATAGCAATACTGTGTGGGACATAGGAGAGCATGGGCAGGTCATTATTGCTATCCCCAAAAGCGTAGGCATCTGTTAAATTCAAATGATAGTGATTTAGTACATACTGGATTCCGGTTGCCTTGGAGTACCCATAGGGAACAAATTCGCGGAATGTGCCGCCACGATCAATACAATCAAACCATTTGTCGCTGACGAGGCGAAACGCTTCGAGTTGAGACTCCTCCTGATACCAGATAACAAATTTGTCGGCAAAAAAGTTTGGATTTTCCAAATCCTCCGACATGTTATAGTGATGGTTTACAAAAGAATTGTATTGGCGTATTGCGTCTGTGTGATGTAGTGGACGAGACAGATCAAACGCCACAAAAGTGCGGGATTCAAACAAAATATCGATGTCTATCTGACGGGCAGCGCGCAAAAGCTGCATAATTGTGGAATGAGTCTGGGCGACATGTAGGACATCTTTGCCATCACAATAAATGTTGGTGCCGCAGCCACACACATAACCATCCCAACCAATTTCGCGGAAGCAGCGCCCCACATTTTGAAAACACCTTCCTGTATTGATAAACATTAAGTTTCCGTTTTGGCGCGCCTTGGCAATCGCAGCCGCAGCATCTGCTGGAATGCTGCCATCCAGTTCTGAAGTCAGCGTGCCATCTATATCGAAAAAAGCAATTTTTCCTGTCATTTTTAGCTCTCCTTGTCTTTCTCTTAACTTGCCACGTTCGCAGTATTATTCTCGAGATTTTCATATAAAATATATATAAAAAGAAAAGAAAAGTCAACAAGAGGATTAATTTTAGAAAATATGCTACTATTCATGGGTCAGGAATGCGCACTTGGCTGCGCATTTCGTGAAAACATGGCGTAGGAAGGGGAACAGTAACACAAAAATATTGAGTTAAAGTGATGATGTGCGGATTGCTGTTGAATCACAAAGAAATCAGTGATAAAATAGTTTAAGGAATTGTAGGAAAATAAGTGATACAAATTGCGTAGGATATTTCTTCGAGAAGGTATGTCAAAAAACGTAGTCGCAGCGGGCTACGGCGAGGATTTTTGACATGCGTAATCGGAGAAATAGACAAGTCAAGATGTGTCAGTTATTTTTCTACAGTTCCTAACGATAAGTGACTTGATTTTTTTAGCCACAAATGTTACAAAAAAGCTTGACCACTACACCTTTCCTTATTATAATAGTAACAGTTTCTTCCGCAAGACAGTTACATGAAAAGACATAAAAGTATCAATTTGGGTACACTGCTTATTATTTTCATGCAAAAAAACAATTTAATGTCGTTTCGTGTATAACAACCTTGACGAACGACACAGGGTATTTATCATTGATGATACACGGAACTTATAAATAACTTTGTATAATGGGGAGTTGGAAATGATGAAAAAAAGAAGAAAGTCCATACTATTGCTGGCGATAATGGAAGCGTTTTTAATTAGTGGATGTGGCGCAAAAGAAGAAGTACAGGATACACCAAGTGAGACATTTGTTAAGGAGATACTTTCATCTGCCGAGGAACAAACAACGGCTGCGAATGAAACACAGTCAATAACCTCTGATGAAATACAGCTCGAAACATCTGTTCAAAGCGAAGAACCAGCAAAGACAGAAAGCGCGTCAGAGCCAGAACCCAGCAGCGTACAGGAAACACAAACAACACAAATGCCTTCTGTCAAAGAAATAAAATACATGGATATTGCTCATGTATTTAAACCATATGAACAGGCGGTAGAAATATCCTTGCAGATGCCGGAGGATTGGAACTATACACTATGGGATGTGGAGGAGGAATCCCCTGATTGGGGATATTCTGTTAAAGTGCAAGGAAGGGAGGATTCAATTTTTAGTATTTTTGGACAGCATGGAACACTGACCGCCGATGGTTATTCAAATGAACCAAAATCTTTTCAGACATCACAGGGGTTGACAGGACAGTATTCTTGGGACGAATATATGCTTGACGACGGAAATGCTGCAATACAGGGACAGATTGTTTTTGATACGGAGCTTGCAGGCTTCTATGGTGTCAGTTTTAATATGCCGAAAAGTATTTACAATGAAAACAGAGATATAATAGACAAAGTGTTCCAAAGTATTGTTATCAAGGAAGCACAATAAATCATGTTGATTACAACCGTCGCTTTGCAAAATTTGTAATATATTTCCTATTTATAAACCCATAATGCACAGACAATAAGGAAATATAAGTCAAAGTCAAAAAGATTTTTGGTATTGAAAAAAATTGCAGGTTATCAAATGAATCTTTGTGTGAACCAGAAGGAATTAGGAACAATGCAATAGAAAAAAAAGAAAATCAGTAGACCTCAACAGACCTCAAATGCTATGCGATAAAGACACATGGCATTTGAGGTAATTTTATTTAACGTATAACTTTCTGACTTTTATTAACTTGTTGGTGATTCTGCTGCTTAGA
>DEPD01000062.1 GCA_002358575.1 Lachnospiraceae bacterium UBA3401
GAATTAAAGGAGCGTATGCAGAGCCTTTTACAGAATGGCGAGAAGATAACGCCGAAACAGTGGAAAGCCGAGATACAGTCTTTGCAATCCGAATATGACAGTATCGGTAAGGAGCAGACCAAGACCGCCACAGAATTAGCGTATGCAGAAATTATCAGCTACAACAGAAAGAACCTTGAGAGGGAGCTTCAGAACGAGAGCCGACAGCATAACAGGCAACAGAACAAAACGAAACGGAGGGAGGAAGAAATTTAATGAAAATCTGATAGAAATATGAGTGTGATTGTGGTATTCTATTGGAGATACAAATCGGTGTTTGCGGAGGTGATATTGTGAAAAAAGTAATTTTATATATTCATGGAAAAGGCGGAAGTCATTTGGAAGCTGAACAGTACAAGGAAAATTGTTCGGGTTTTGATATGATTGGTATAGACTACAATGACTATCTTCCATGGATTGTGCAAAATCAAATTCAAGTTGCTTATGACAACGCAAATAAAATATATGACCATATTTATGTGATTGCAAATAGCATTGGAGCTTATTTTGCAATGTATTCATTACAGACTTGTAATATCAAAAAAGCTTTATTTATTTCGCCTGTACTTGATATGGAAAGGCTTATATTGGATATGATGAGCTGGGCAAATGTATCAGAAACAGATTTGCATGAGAAAGGGGATATTTCTACAGATTTTGGGGAAACACTGTCATGGAAATATTTGTGTTTTGTTAGAGAGAACCCCATAACATGGAATGTTCCTACTGAAATTTTATATGCAGGAAACGATAATCTTATATCGCGCCAAACAATAAACAAGTTTATCAGCGACCACAATGCAAATCTAACAGTATTAGAAAATGGAGAGCATTGGTTTCATACAGATGAACAGCTTGCCTTTTTAAATAGTTGGATGAAAAAGGCAATACGATAACTTCCAGTTTATCTACTAACTGCCTTAACTTTCCTTAATTTTCAAGGCTTTGCGGTATGCCTGACCTCAAAATATGTATCCTTTTCCCTTGTTTTTGCCCTTATGAGCAGATTACAAGGGAAAGTTTTTGTTATTCAGTTTTCATTGATTAATTCATTCCCACAACCTTATCCAAGAGTTTAGCTGAATCCCGTTTTGCCTCCCTTGTAGCATGTGCATAGACATTCATGGTGGTGCTTACGTCTGAATGTCCTAAAAGTTCCTGCACATCTTTTGGCTGCGCCCCGTTTGATAACAGGTTTGTTGTGTATGTGTGTCTTAGTGTGTGGAAATGGAAACCCTCTAACTCTGGCACTTTCCTCGCCGCTGTCCGGCAGGCTGTTTCTACGGTGGCAGGAAGTTCAAGACAGCCATCTTCCCTCAAACATACAAAGGAAATTTCCGTATAGTCCTTTGGCACATCTTCTGTCATTCCCAAGCTGTAATACTCATAATGAACCCTGTTCTTTTCCGTAACTTCTTTGTAGAAATTGCTATGATAGAGTTCGCCATACTGCATACGGTTTTTAAGCTGCTGTTTTCTTGCTTTCTTCAAGATGTCGGCGAGGGCATTGCCAAAATCAACTATCCGCACTTTCTTCCTCTTTGTCGAGCCGATTTCGTGCTTATGGGTGGCGCCATTGTAGCGAACACTCCTGCGGACTGTCAGACATTGTTCCTCAAGGTTGATGTCCTGCCAAGTAAGTCCTGCAACTTCCCCAAGCCTAAGCCCTGTGAAATACGCTATCTGTATGGGCAGGATTACGTCTTTACTCCGCTTTCCAAGCTGTGTAATCAACTTTTGGTACTGTTCATACGAAATAGGCTTGACCTTGCCTGTTTCAGTGTCCGTTTCCTCCGCAAACAAATCCATATCGTCCTTTTTGTGCCTCATTACCACATACTGCATGGGATTGAATGTGATGTACTGTTTCGGAAACACTGCAAAGCGGAAGGACTGCTGCAATACTGCGGAAGATGACCTTACATAGTCTTTGGAATACCCTTTGGAAACAAAATCTTCGATAGTTCCCCCAAAAGACAGGATATCCATGAACTGCTGTAAATGCCCCGAAGTGACCGTTTTTAGCTTTCGTCTGCTTACAGGGTGCTGTTTTATGCGGTTGATTGCCTGAAGATAAGTACCAACTGTTCCATTGCTTAACGTGCCTGTCTTTAATTCTTCCTCTGCCCAAATATCAAGCAGTTCCCCAAGCGTAATGTTGTCAGCCTTTGCAACGAACTTCTTTTCCTCGTAATCCTCCATAGCCTGCCTTAACAGCTTTTCCGTTTCGCTCTTGCTCTCTGTTCCTGCACATTCTTTCTGTACCAAGTTGCCGATTGCGTCCTCCACATAAAAGCGGTAGTACCATTTTTTCCCTTTCTTCCGTACTGATCCCTTTGCCATAATCGTTTCTCCTTTCAATGAGCGCATTTCTGCGTATGTAATCCATTGAACAGATATGGCAGTCGGAACTAATGGAATGCTTTCTGTAAATAAGGATAGCATAAAATCTGCTGTCCCGCTATACCGAATCAGAATCTTCCTCTGATAAAAGATCGGAAAGCCTTGCAGCGGCGGCGTCAGGATTTTTGGAGTAGAGCCTCACTATATCGCCCATATCATTAAGGGCATTTACGGTGTGGGTAATCTCCCGCAGGAACATGATTTCATTATATTCCTTTCCCGATTCAAATCCCATTGTCTTTGCAAGCTGTACGCTTTCCTTGTTGCCCTTAAACTTCCTGCACGCAAGGCGGAACGAATCCACAAACAGCTCATATTCCTGCAACATCATCAGTAACAGGTCTTTTGAAAAGTCTGATTCGGAAACTTCCATGTCATAGGGCAGCTTTGAAAGAATGGAGGACATGGCATCACGGATTAACATTTCTCTTTTATCCGTAATGTCAGATTCGTATTCCTCCGTTTCGCCTTTTAACCACTCTACGGAAACATGGAGTGCGTCTGCCAAACCGTCAAGAACGAGTTTCTTGGTGTTGTCAATCGTTCCTGCCTCATACCTCTGAATGGTGGATGCGGTAACACCCATTTTTTTAGCAACATAAGGCTGGTTGACACCCAATTCCAGTCTCCGCTGTTTTGCCCTGCCGCCGATTATCCTGCGCAGCTCTTTGTCTTTCATTGTCGTTATGCCTCCTGTTCTTTCGGAGGCATTGCCTCCTTTATCGGTATGGTTAGAGTATACCATATTAAAACCATTATTGCAATATGCAAGTTAAAAATAATTTGTAAAATCACATAACGCTTGACAAAGAAATATAAATGATGTATAGTAAGCATACTATAAAATTGCATATCGCAATATAAGAGGAGGAGAATGAATGACAGAAATGAAGATTGCCCTTTCGATTGAGGAGGCAGCAGACTACACGGGCGTTGGTCGGAACACACTAAGGAAACTGGTAGAGTGGAATAAGCTCCCTGTATTGAAAGTGGGGAGAAAGGTACTTATCAAAAAGGACATTCTGGAAATGTTTATGACTGTCAATGAGGGAAGGGATTTGAGGGACAAGGGCAATGTCAAAGCAGTCACAAGAAAATCGGCTATATAAAAGGCAGGCGCATGGTGGCAGTGAACTTAAAAAATACAATCATTTTTGAAAAAAGAACTTAAAAAATGCAGTCACTTTTGAAAAATGAACTCAAAAAGTAAGTTCACTGAAAAAACTGTGATATATGTTCCGTAAAAAAAGAACTTAAAAAATGCAATCATTTTGAAGAAAATCAGTTGACCGCCGGAAACAGCAGAAATGTAATTCAGCATAACCAGTGTATTTGGGACAGATGAGGATAACAAAGACGGGCAGAAATAAAAGGATTGCCGAAAAAACAGGCATAAAACAGCCGGAAAACTGTTTCCAATATGCTGAAAGCACATTTCACTGGATACCCTCGGAGAGCCCCCGCAGTATTGGCAAGCCAACGGAACGTTGGCTTTGACAATACTGCTAGGGGGTTATCATCTATGGCGGAGCCAAGATGATAACCCCACTGCTTTAACATGAAATCAGGAGGAAAACATGGGGGAGATTTCTTTCAGCAATCATATCAGCAACAAGAAAAGCGCAATCAACAGCAAGGCAAAACTCGCCGAAGTTGCAAAACACAATCTGAGAAAGTACCATTCGCAGGATTACAGCAGGGATAACATCACGCTTCTTTATGGGACAACGAACCTCATGCAGGACGTGAAAAATGTATACCGCAAAGAATTTGATGCTGCACTGTATGAATATAATGCAAAGCAGGCAAGACCGGAAAGACGGATTGACGATTATTTTGAACATGTATCCGAAACGGAACAGGACATGGCAGTGGAAGTCATCATACAATGCGGGGATAAGCAATTTTGGGAGCAGAACAGCGATGACAGGATATTTATGAAGCAGGTCTATAAGCAGCTCCTTTTGAAATTGCAGGAGTATCTGCCGGATTTTAAGATTGCAAATGCGGTAATCCACTTTGATGAGGCAAGCCCACATATGCACGTTGTAGGTGTTCCGGTAGGGAGAGGATTTAAGCGTGGCTTGTCAACAAAAGTGTCAAAGCGTTCCGTATTCACGCCCCAAGTCCTGTCGGAAGTTTTGCAGGATAAAATGCGGGCAGACGCCAGCCACTACATGAAAGCCATCTTCCAACAGGAAGTACGGGAAAAGAAAAAGGGCAAAAACCATGACCTGACGGTTGCGGAATACAAAGTTGCAAAAGAGGAAGAAAAGATTGAAAAACTGTCAACGGATAAAATAGGGTTGGAGGCTGACATTCTCGTTCTGAACCATAGAAAATCCACCACACAGAAGAAATTGGACGAATTGGATGGGGAGATTGAGAGTTCCAATATTTTCCTAAAAGCACTTAGGCAGATAAAACAGTTTATACAGTCATATCTACCCTTTGCGCCGCTGATTGAGGAATTTGCGAACCATGTGGAGCGCGGGGCGGATATAGAGGCAGGAAACAGCTTTCGTGGCTTGCTAACCGCACTTGGGGAACTGCTCAATTCATTTAAGGAAATCATCATGGACGGACTGTGCTGGTTTCCACGCCTTATGCGGTGGCAGACCTCAAAAGGCGAAGTTTCCCCTGTATTTGAAGATAGCAGGAATGAAGGCTATTATTACCGGCTGAAATCCTATATGGATATCCATACAAGTCATGCCGTTACACGGCAGGAATACCCAAAGGAACTGATACAGCCGGAAATCAAGCCGGAAAACCGCACAGGCACAATGGAGCAGTTGGCGCAGAATGTGGAGGCTGTCGAAAAGCAGGTGCAGCTTATGGATGTAAAAATGAAACAAAGTCATATGCATTAAACCTGACAAATGCAAGGGAGTACACTTAAAATTAAAATCATGCAATTCTTAATATAGAAAAAGGATAGTTTTATGTACTTATACATTTTATGGATATTATCATTAAATGATTAGGACAAGGAATAATGTGTTTATTGTAACTATATGTCATAACCGAAAGAAGTCGAATCTATGACAGTTAGAAAATATCTACATCATTGGTTGTAAGTGAAGGGAGGTTTTAGATATAAATAAAAATAATTATTGACAAAATTTATATATTGGTGTACATTCTTATTAGATTATATTAAAAAAAAATAATATAATCTAATAAAAATTAAAATTAATTCGTTTAAAGAAAATATAATGTATAAAAAGAATAAGTAGATAAAGTATTTGAGCAGATTAGAAAATTATTTTTTGTAAGAAAGATGTAATACCTTAAAAATGTGGAGGAAGTATATATATGCGTCAAAACCTTCTTTTCAATATGTCGTTGTCAGGAAACATGGTTTTTATCTTATATATTTTGACCTATCCGTTAACGAAAAGATTTTTTTCATTAGAGTGGAGATATAGAATTTTAAAAATTGCGATTGTTTTTTATCTTATTCCAATTTCGTTGTGCAAGTATTTCATACTGAATGTACTCCGTAGATGTTTTCCGCTGTTGTGGGATAAAATAAGCCATATAATAGTAAATATGGATAGTAAATATACCATTATTGTGAGTCAGGACTTTATGAAACTATCTTCAAGGGTTAGTTATATGCTGGTAGTTCTTCTTATTATTGCGATTGTTGCGTTTTCCATCATACGAGAACGGATTATCCAATACTGGAAATGGAAAAAAGTTTGCACTGTCGGTTCTGAAAAACCAGCAAATTTGGAACAACAGATTTTCTTTAAAGCCAAAAAAGAAATGGGGATAAAAAAGAAAGTAGAACTTATCTGTTCCGAATATTGCAATTCTCCAATGACAAGTGGTATTTTATCATCTATTCTGATATTACCCAAATGGGATGAAGATATAGATGAAAATAAATATGAATATATGCTTCGGCATGAATTGGTACATATTAAGCATCATGACTTATTCATAAAATATATAGGACTATTCGTGATGGCTGTCCATTGGTATAATCCTTTTGTTTATCTGATGTTTTATGAGATTTCGGTTATTAGTGAAATGTATTGTGACAGCATTGTAATTGGAGGAAAAGGAGGAGAAGAACGCAGGAATTATGGAGAGCTGATTTTAAAATTAGCCGTACAGAATAAATTTGCTAATAAACGGCAACTTTTTATTGGCATGGCAGATAGCAGAGATAAATGGGTGTATAAAAGGAGGATTTTAGAAATGAAAAGGGCTAAGAAATACAAGACAATACTGCCTGTTGTTATGACTATGTTAATATGCATGGTTGGCGGGATAACAACTTTTGCATATGATTCACCACAGATAATTTATAATGATAAAGGTTATGATTTTGATGCTGATATGGATTATGCAATTGAAACAGCAGAGGAATGTACAGATTTACCATCAGATTATTTTTTTGTAGATGATAATGGAAAGATTTATGATTTAAGCAAAATAGGAAAAAATAACAGAAATCTTTGCAGCCACGACTTTTCCATACGTGGAACCTTGAATCAACATAAAAAAGATGGAAATGGCGGATGTGTAATAAATAGTTATGAAGCAAGGATTTGTTCTGTCTGTTCTGCTGTAAAAACCGGAGAATTAAAAAATACTGTAACTTATAAAATTTGCCCGCATTAATTTAAGGAAAGGAAAGAATCTGATGAAAAAAAATTACGGTTTGACGAACACAGAACTGCAAATTATGGAATTGTTATGGACAGCACAGGAACCAATGTCATTCAGGGAGATTATGGGTGTTGCTGTAAATGACTGGAAAAAAACATGGAAAGTACAGACTTTAAATTCATTTTTGCTTGGACTGCAGAAAATGGGATTGGTCGGAACAGACAGGGGAATGTCCTCTTATAATGTGTACTATGCCCTGTGTACAAAAGACCAGCACATTCATAACTGGACAAAAAAAATAGTGGCTGAATGTTATGGAAATTCCTTTTCTCGTTTTGTGGCTGCTTTTATTGGCGATGGAAAATTGTCAGAGGAGGAGGCAGATGAACTGAGAAGGTTATTATAAAACTTTAATGTATTTTGGCTATTATGTATTTATTTTGCAGAAAGTTTCGTTTTGAGAAATGAATTGCAGGAAATAAAGACAAAAATAGAAAAAATAATGTAATTTATGAAGAATGTAATGGAAACGGTAGATGCAAAGGCAAAAAGTATACATCAGTTAAGGGGATAAATCCAACATATACATTACATTTTTCAGATTAGGAAACCTAAAAATTAAAGCAGCTTAAGAAAGTATAATTGTGGAAAGTTTTTCAAAGAAACTTACAAATTGAGTAATATCAAAGAAATAATTACGACCGAAAAAAGGGATAATGCATATAGGATATTACGAGAGAGCAAATAAAGTTAAAGAAATTATGAGTAACTGGTGTTTATAGAGTTATCATTGAAGAATAAAGCATAGTATGTCAGCAAAATAGTAAAAGCTGCAGGAATTATTTTGAGAAAGAAAGAGGTGATTAGAATATGGTTTACGCCTTTCAATTAACAAGAATTGTTTGAGTAATGGTCAAGATGGAAAAAATACTTAGTGGATTAATTAACACAGTGTCATGAGTTTTATATAAATAAAACTCAGCACGGACTAGGAGGAAAAATGAAAGTTTATAGAGTTTTTGGAATGGTATTAGCTGTTGTGTTATTTCTTTCTAATAGTTGCATAACATATGCGGCAGAAAATGTTGTAGAAGCAGAAGTTATGAAAGAAGACATGGAAATTATAGAGGAAGAACTGAGACAGAAAGATACTTCTGTTTGCAATGAATTAGAAGAAATAATTAGTGATTTGGAAAATAAAAAAATCAAACCACAGATAAATATGAGATAGAAAAGATACAGGCATTAATTGATACTACTAATGAATTGAAGGGTGATTATCTTTCATATTCAGATGGAATTGCACCCATGGGAGTCACTAATCCAATATATTCACCAATGGTTGCAGCGGTAATAGCATATTTTGGCTCTTGTGGCTATGAGTTATCCTGTGAATTACTAATACATGCTAGGGATAATAATCGATTAGATTCTGTATACTCCCCTGTTAATGGGAATAGAATTAATGCTTCTGGTGTAGTAGGACGGCTTAAATCAGGTAAAAATAGCACTTCAGGAAGTGGTGTTTTTGAAAATACAGGAAGTACAGTTGAAAAAGATTTGTATTATGCAATACACTGTTTTAATTATACATTTGATGCACAAAAGCATATATTTACATTAACTGATAGATATGATTATGCATTTAGTGATGAATATACTGGTGTAGCTGGTGTGGCAGTTAATGAAATGTTTTTGGCACAGCAGAATGGTGTGTTAGTTCCTTATTATGTAAAAATTGTAACACATTAATTTACCTTAGAGTATGATACAGACAGAGAATATAAATATCTTTGTCTGTATCATTGGAATAAAATATGAAAAAAAATAATAAGGTTTTATTTATGCTGCCAATTTCAGTCTTGGCTCTGACGTTGTTGGTTTTTATTGGAATATCTGTTTTTATTTATTGGCATGATAGGTATATTTATGCTAATCCAAACAATGTCATTCGGGAGGATTACTGGCAGCTTAAGCTTCCGAAAAAAAACGAGATGGAACAGATTATAATAGAACACACTCCTTATGGACCGCACGGAGAAGCAATTCACCACAGTATTTATGGAATAGCGCGCAGTGAAATTCAGATTACTTTCCGCGCCGACAAAAGCATGGATGTAGAGGGTGTGTGTGAGGAGTATTGTGAAAAGCTTGAAACTCAGAGTAGCTATATACCCGATTTTTCACAAAAATATATCTGGATTTTACACCAAAAATACGATGATACCTTGATATTATTGTATTTTCCTGATATAGAGGAACTCCATGTTTTTGAAGAATTTTTCTGAGATTTTATGTGAGAATTTTAAAATATATTATGAATATTAATGTGGTTAGATAGCAAATTATAAAACAATACAACGACTTGGAGGAAAAATGAATATATGAATATAGGTGGCATTAATACAATTCCCTCTGCTATGAGAAGCAGGATGACCAGAGCAAACAGGCAGACTGCAAAAAAGAGTGATACGATGCAAAATGTAGCAGCTGTTTCCACGAACTCAGGAAATTTCAACCTTAAGTTGGGGGGACTGACATCAATGGCTAAGCCGGATGGTTCAAATATCACGGTGTATAAGGCAGATTCTTACACAAAAGACACTCCCTTTTTGCGGATAGTGACAACGGATGCCAATGGGAAGGAAACTGAACAGATAATTGATCCAAAAGAAGTGGATATGACAAATGCCACAGAAAAGGAAATGTTCGCGTTAAATGCATATTTAGCAGATGAAGGAATAGTGGATAGTGCGGTTACATTAGGTATATTTACCGATGACAGTGTGACTGATACAAAAAAAACTTTGCAGATATTTTAAAAGAGCTGAGAGATATGCAATACAAGGCTGGTAATCTCTCAGGTTATGCCGAGTATAATAAGTATTTGGGCGCCTATGACTTATGGGAAAAAAATAAACATCAAACAGGAAAAAATAGTTTAGATTATCCAGTGCTGAAATGACAGAGGAAATCGTATTTGCCAAAATAACGGTTTTGAATCATTTCAAAGCCGTTATTTTCTGTCCTTTTTCCATAGATTTTCTATTCAATTATTTCTGATATACAATCTATTTTTGTAATGCTATACAAGCAAGAATAGACTGAAAATTAAGAAAACACAAAAAAGCAGCAAATTTTTACGGACTTACTGCTTGCATGTGTCACTATAATGTGCGGCTGTTATTTAGTTTTTTCTTCCTGTAGCGAGTTCTCTTTTTCTATGACGATTCTATCCGGTTGGCAGTCAACAATTACTTTATCGCCGATAGAAAAGCCTAGAGATTCTAGCCACTTTCCTTGCAGGATAATCTGTGAAACGTAAGAGTAATCTTTTCCGCTCCCAGCATATACAGTCAACTTTCTTTTGCTCATTTATCGTCCCTTTCCAATATGCGTCTGCACTGTATTTCAAACACACTTCCGTCTGTCATTGAAATACCAAATGTGTTTTCCTTTTCATGGGTTTCAATATCGGAAATACCCAATTCTTCACTGTTGTCATTCAAGAAATCAAAGATTCTGTCTTTCAAATAATTTATTTTCATGGCATACCTCTCCTATATGTATTATTTATCATTTTATACCGATTTTCTGTTAGATTATTTAACAGTTTATTAATGCGTTTGATAATTTTTCATTCCAATTATCATTTACATATAATAAAATTGTTAATTCATCTGTATTCAAAATAATATTGTCATTCGTCTATGGTAGCACCACAATCAGTTGATAAAGGTCATTTTTTAGGAATCTTTTCTGTGTTTCTTCCCTTTGATGCTTTTCCATTTTCCTTAATCCATTCAATCAACCTCCCTTTGTATCATAGATTTAAAATTTAAAGAAAAAATTTAGTTGCGACTCTACAGTCCCAATTATAGCATTTCATTTTGCTACAATCAAGATAAAAATGTGACTAATTAGTCGCAGGAAAAGAGGATGTTATGCAATGGTTTATACAAGATGTAAATATCGGCAAGAACTTACGGAGTCTGCGTGAACAGCATGGATATTCACAATACAGATTGGTAATTAAATTACACCTTATGGGCAGCAATATGTCACGCAGCACCTATTCCAAAATTGAAACTGGCAATCGGAATATACGAATTAGTGATTTTCTTGCCTTGAAACAAATTTATGATGTGGACTTTTCAGAGTTTTTTGTTGGGTTGCTGCCAGAGGAAAACACACTTCTTTAATATTTGAGTGGGCAAATAAGTAGTTTTAGACTTACTTGCCCTGATTTCTATAAGGCTGTCATTCTATTTCTTGTCTGTTCTTTTTCATAATCCTTAATTTTTTTATAGTTGCGCCCCTACAGTCCCATTCTAACCATTTCAGCTTGCTACAATTAATATAAGATTTTTGGTTGGTTGCTGGCAAAAGAGGTGCTGTTATGCAATGGTTTCTACAAGATATAAGCATAGGAGAAAATTTGAGAACTTTAAGAGAAAGATTTGGTTATTCACAGTCAGAATTAGTGACGAAGCTACATCTTATGGGGAGTAATATGTCACGTAGCACTTATTCCAAAATCGAAACTGGCACTCGGAATATACGGATTAGCGACTTTCTTGCCTTGAAACAAATTTATGGTGTGGATTTTTCGGAATTTTTTATTGGACTGTTACCAGATAGTGAAAAATAAAAAGGCAAGTAAAGCAATTCATCAGCTTACTTGTCTTTTTGTTAGGTATCTGTCAGCAATGTCCTATGGTATCCAGAAGTTTAGGAGATAAAGAAGTCATTTCTTTAAGTTGTTCCTTGTTATAATTGGAAAATTGCGACACAGTGGAAATTTTGTATTTCTGCCATATCAAGAAAGTTTTTTTCTTAGGAAGAATTTCAAATAGATACTTGTCCTCCCAATCTTCAAACATAACTTTATTTTTCTTTAGTGTATAGTATGTTTTCATAGTCAGGGCATAATCACACTGGCAAATAGCATATAAGTCATGGGCTGTCTTATGTTTAAAGTCGTCCATGCAGAATATATTGTTCTGAAAAAGGATAATGTGCAGCATTGCAGGAAAATGGCAACTGTCAAATGCCTCTTTAACAGAAGCAAGAGAATGTATCTGAATGCCATATTTCTGGCATATGCTGTCAAGTTCCGGCATTGTGCTTTCGCCCATATTACGGAACTTCAGTATTTCCTCTCTGGGATGTAGTGATAACTGTGAGAGGTATAGTATGTTGTTCCTTATAAGGACATTTTGCAGCCTCTTTGACATGGAAATATCATTAACAGATATTTCGTTTTCCGGCGGGTACAGGTATCCTAATGCGTTTAGTTCATCAGCAATGGCAAGTACATTATAATTTTTAGGACATCTGTTTGCAAATGTCAGATAATTAAGCCCTTCAAGGTCTGAAACTTTGGTAATCCGTAAACACCATGACAGGGCTGTTTTGACTTCCGGTGAAAGTTTTAAATCCTTAATATATGTTTCCATATCCCGCACCTCGTATTCATTGAACCTCATCGGTTATATGGCAAATCACTTTTTCCTACAGGGCAAAGAACAGCATCTAAAATAGTGCAGATTGAAATGATAAAAAATTGATTTCACTGCATAAATCAGTGCATGTCCTTATCCATATGTGTATCTGCCGGTAACTTTTCTATCAATGGTGACAATATAAATGATTTCGCAGAGATTATCAATATCCTTTGCAGAAAATGAACCATTTGAGCAGAAAACGGACATATAAGCAGCTTTGCAACACTTAATTGCGTTAATCAGTCCACGACCTTATCCATATGTGTATCTGTCAATAACTTTTGTATTAATGATGACAGTGCCGGAACACTGTCGGATATTGCTTTGAGCTGCTGTTCACTGCAATCTGAAAGCTGCGAAACCGCAATAATCCCATATTGTTTAAATAACTGAACAGATTTATATTGGGGTAAAATTTCAAACAGATACTGGTCATTCCCGCCGCAGAGTGTCACTCCATTTTTCCTTAGTGCATGGTATGTTTTCATGGTAAGGCAGTAATCCTGTTCGCATATATTATATAAATCATGGGCAGATTTATTTCGAATATCATCTACACTGAATATATCGCCTCTAAAGAATAGCGGATATATTTTTTTGTGAAATTGAAATTCACTGAATGCCTCTTTAATGGGAGAAAGGGAGCGTATCTGAATCCCATATTTTTCACAAAGAGTATCAATTTCTGACATAGCAAGTTCACCTACGTTGCGAAACTGTAATATTTCTTCCCTTGGATATGCAGAAAGTTGTGCAAGGTATACGATACCATTTCTTAAAAAAATATTCCGCATTTTCCTTGACATGGGAATGTCATGGATTGATATTGCGCTTTCGGCGGAAGGTAGATAACCTAAATCATTCAGTTTCCTTATAATCATCAGCTTATTGTAACCTGTTCGGAGTTTGTTCGCTAACGTAACGCAATTATACTCTTTCAGTTCTGAAACTTTTGTAATATGTAAATCCTGCATGGCTTTTTTAATCTGTATGGAATCATAGAGTTCTTGAATGTCGTTTTTCATAAGTATTCCTTTTCATGTATTTAGATTAATGAAATTATAACATTCTTCTTTTTACAAATAAAGAGAGAACTGGTTTATATTTTGACCAGTTCTCTGTATAAAGAAAGATATGTTACCACAATTCTAATGAATCTTCCGCATCTATCTATGTCTGCATACCGCCCTCAAGATACAGCGTTGCGTATTCAAAGGGATTGTCTATTGCCAGTGCATTTAAAGCACATTCAGAGCATGGTGTTGTTTTTAATCCTTCTTTCGCTTTTCCGCAGTCTATTCGTAAAACGTATCCGTCAAAAGTAGTTATATCAATACAGTTATGGAGCATATTATATGCTGCATAAATAAATCTCATATCTTATCAGTCCTTTCTTGTCTGTGTTTTGGAGAAATTTGTAAAAGCATTCCAATCAATTCTTCCTGTCCTGTTCATTTCATGTTATAATTCTTGATAAGAAAAACTCGTGTAGCAAGTTTTTCTTATATGTTACAGGTTTTTCTTTCCCTTATTTTTGCCCTTATGAGGGTTCGTAACATGAGGGAAAGGATATAACACAAGGGAAAGTCTAAGGGCAAACTCACTTGCTATAAATTTAGCGTTTTCAAGGGTTTGCGGACTTTTTGAAGATAAGATATAACAGTTATTAAATGCTATAAAAAGTGTCTTATCAGAATTCCAGTTTATCGAGATGACATAAAACATTTCAACACAAATATTTTAAACAGTGGCAACATAAAAATGCTGCTGCTTTTTCATTGTAAAACTAAATATGATACAGGACAAAAGAAACAGCCAGTTATCGAAAAACTTTCAGTGAAAGTATATCGTAAACTGGCTTTTCTTTTGCAAAAGTTTCCGACAGCGAATTTGCAAAACCGCAGGAATTTTGACCAAACCATTCCTGAAATAGTGAAGGAAATTATCTTGTGGCGGGAGTACAGAGGGCGGTAAGCCCTCCCGGCAAAGGTACAGGGAACGCAGCTTCCCTGTGCAGGTCAAGGGCGGCAGCCATTGCCCAGTAGAGTTGACGCTTGCGTCGGCTCGTACTGGGTATTGCCTGACGCTGAAATCGGCAGGACTGGCAGCAAAGCTGCCGTTCTCCCAAGCTTCGCTTTGGGAGAAAATGAACGGAACTGCCCTGTCCCCTGCGTGCAGGGAACAGGGCAGTTTCCGTCGGATAGAAAATTGGACGAAGGGGGAAAAGACGATTGAATGAAACTGACAAGGCATAACGGCAGAGC